>NZ_JBRRBV010000003.1:0-298656 GCF_056756445.1 Stenotrophomonas sp. STEN225
CTGCATTGCCCGAAGGCAAAAATTTAAAGCTGCAGATGAATGATTCTGGCAACGTATCGCTTGCTTTAAAACAATTAATAGTTGCTTGATCAAACGTCTGCAAGATGGACAATCATCCTTCCTGCAGGCGCCTTCACAAGATACCTGCGCATACTTTCAAAGATCCGGGGAAGTGGCCTCAGCGCCGTTCCCGTATGCTGCGAAGTTTCCTTCGTAGCGAGCCGCCCATTATAGCCGGCTTTTCCGCTTCGTCAACACCTTTTTCAAGGCCGTCGCACCGTAGTGGACGTTGTTGCCGGAGCTGCTTCGTCGTTGGCCCCGATGGGCTTTCGTCGTTGCGAGCCGCCTATTATGACGGACTTTTCGAGTCCGTCAACACCCTCGTTCGATCATCTCGTCCGCTGGCGTGGCGTCGCTTCTGCGTGCTGCTTCCGGGGAAGCATCGCGCTGCAGCGAGGGAGCGAATTCTAGAGATCCTGCCGGATTCGTCAACCACTTTCTTTCAGGACAGTGACAGCGCTGGCGCTTGTACCGGCTGGTGCGTGCACTCAATGTTCCCTGCGGCGTCGCCAGCGCGTTGCGCGGGCAACGCCGCAGGCGCTATCAATGCAGGGATGCACACGGGAGAGCAGGCAATGAGTACGCAGGTGCGCCACGGATGGTGGCGGGATCTATCGATGCCGGCGATCGTCGCCGGCTTCATCACCGTACTGGTGGGCTTCGCCAGTTCGGCGGTGATCGTGTTCCAGGCCGCGCAGGCGGTCGGTGCCGATCAGGCCCATATCGCATCCTGGATGTGGGCGCTGGGACTGGGCATGGGCGTGACCTGCATCGGGCTGTCACTTCGCTATCGGGTACCGGTGGTCACCGCGTGGTCGACGCCCGGCGCCGCGATGCTGGTGGTGGGCGTCGGCGGCGCTTCGCTCTCCGAGGCGACAGGCGCGTTCCTGCTTGCTGCGGCATTGGCAATGCTGGCCGGCTTCTCCGGCATCTTCGCCAGGCTCATGCAACGTGTGCCGATGGCGCTGGCGGCGGGCATGCTGGCCGGTGTGCTGTTGCGCTTCGGCCTGGATGTGTTCGTCGCAATGGACAGCCAGAGGGTACTTGCCCTGGCGATGTTCGCGACCTGGCTGGCTGGCCGGCGCCTGTTCCCGCGTTACGCCGTGATCGCGACCCTGCTGGTTGGCATCGCGGTCGCGGCCAGCCGCGGTCTGCTGCACGCGCAGCAGCTGCAGTTGCAGCTGGCGGTCCCGCAGTGGGTGGCACCTTCCCTGTCGTGGACTGCCGTGGCAGGCATCGCCCTGCCCCTGTTCGTGGTGACCATGGCCTCGCAGAACATTCCCGGCGTCGCCGTGATGCGCGCCTCCGGCTACGACGCCCCGGTATCGCCGCTGATCGGCTGGATCGGCGTGGTCAACACGGTACTGGCCCCCTTCGGTGCCTATGCGCTGAACCTGGCCGCGATCACCGCAGCCATCTGCATGGGCCGCGATGCCCATGAGGATCCTGCCCGGCGCTACACCGCGGCGATGGCGGCAGGTGTGTTCTACATCGTCATCGGCCTGTTCGGCGCCACCGTGGCCGCACTGTTCGCCGCGTTCCCGCGGGAGCTGGTGGCCTGCGTGGCTGGCATCGCACTGTTCGGCACCATCGGCAACAGCCTCGCCAGCGCACTGGCGGTGGAGCGCGACCGCGAGGCGGCACTGGTCACCTTTCTGGTCACTGCGTCGGGGATGTCGCTGGCGGGTATCGGTTCCGCCTTCTGGGGGCTGGTCGCTGGCGCGCTGTGCCTGCTGGTCCTGCGGCCACGTGAGCCCCGCAGCTAGGCGCCGCCGAAGAGGTCCAACGCCTGCAGTGCGACGCTGAACGCGATGCCCAGGCCCAGGGCCAGCCGGCTGACGCCGCTGCGCCGGTCGATATAGGCCTCGACGCGTGCGCCGTCACCCGCGCCGGCGGCTTCGGCGCGGGCGATCACCGCCCTGCAGCGGCGCAGATACAGCGCATTGGCCGCCAGTGACACTGCGATCTTCAAGGCCAACGTCAACCCCCATATCGCCGCGTCGTCCATTCCGGCCAGCACGATGGCGGCCCCCCCCACCATGCTGATCAGGACGTAGGCCACCGCCATGCCGTACATGCGCCGGTACAGCAGCCACTTGAAATCGAACAGGAACGCGGCCCAGTTCCAGGCACGCGGCCAGCCCGGCGGATCCCGACGCAGCCGCCACAACTCAGCATAGACAGCGAAGTTGTCGGCCACCACGCGGGCGAGCCGTGGATGACGGTCATAGACCGCCATTGCGGCGTCCAGGCTCGACGGCGCATCGCCGGCAACCGGTGCAGCGTAGGGATTGCCATCCGTGGCGGGATGTCCACTCACAGTGGCGAGCTGGACAAGGTCTGTACCAGCACGTGGCGACCGGCCGGTGCGATGGTGATCACGTCGGGCCCGGCATTGGCCGCTTCCAGACAGACGTAATCGCGCCAGCCGTCTCCCACGTCGGCCATCTTCGCTGCCGCTTCCGCGCCGGGATTCCAGGCCACCAGCGAGCGGCTGCCTTCGGTACGGATCGTGATGCGACGCTTCAGCACCGGATCGCGCAGGACGTAGTGGCCACCTGCCCCGGTATAGATGCGGTCACTGCGGCCCGGGTCGCGCGGATCGCGCAGGGACCACGGGCCCTGCTGGCGCCGCGCCTGTGCATAGTTCTCGAACTTGTCCAGATACTCCAGCCCGTCCACGCCATCGACTTCGACCTTGCTGGCATCGCCCACGCGGAAGTAGTTGTGCAGCGCCTGGGTGATCGTCACCGGCACGGTGCCAGGATTGTCGGTCACCAGCTGCTGCCGTAGTTCACGGCCGATGCGCACGGTCATGGCCAGGCGCAGAGCGAGGTTGTCCAATGCAGGGGGAGCCAATACGAGTTCGATGCTGCCGTCGTCCAGCCGGCGGGCCTTCTTCAGCTCCCACGGCAGGGTGCGCACGAAACCATGCGCGGGCACATCGTCGCCTTGCCCCTGTCGCCCGAAATACGGCCAGCACACCGGGCTGCCGCCGCGGATGGGGGTCGGCAATGCGGCACGGCGTGGCGAAAGCCACAGCAGATCGGGCTGCCCCTTGGGTACGAAGGAGAGCAGCTGGCCGCCGAACACACTGATGGCTGCGGTGGCCTGGGGGGTTTCCACCAGCCAGGCATCAAGCCCCTGGAACTGGCCACTGCGTACGCCCTGGATCTGTTGCACGTTGGATCGACTCCGTATGGCCGGCGACTGCACGGCACTGTAGTTGCTGGGAAGCGTGAAGCGGGTGGAGGCCACCGCAGGCGGCGCCGCGCTCTGCAGCGCGCGCAGGATGCGTTGGCCGGCTCGTCCATCGGCCGTGCTCCATCCCAGGCGGCGCTGTTCGGCCTGGATCGCCCGGCGGCTGGCTGTGCCGATCATGCCATCAGCGGTACCGATATCATGCCCCCGCGCCAGCAGTAGGGTCTGCAGCTGACGGCGCTCATCACGGCCCAGCCCGGGGTCATCGGTCGGCCAGGCGGTGGCCAGGCCGCTGCCGCCGCGCAGGCGATCAGCCAGCGTCGCGATCGCCAGCGCATAGCTTTCGGCGGCGTTGTAGCTGTAGATCGCATCGTAGTTGCGGAACACCAGCAGGGCCGGCCCCTTGATGCCGGCGGGCAGCAGCAGTGCCGCCCGCGCGTCGGCAGCCAGACCCGCCGGAGCCAGCGCGCTGCCGTCCAGCGCTGTCACGCCCTGCGTACGCCATTCAGCCAGTGACCGGCGTTGGGTACGGCCGGCCAGGCTGGTATTGAAGCCGTCGGCAACACGCACCTCCATGCCCCACGGTTCTCCCGTGCGCCAGCCGGCGCGCTTGAGGTAGTTGGCGGTAGACGCCAGTGCGTCGGGAATGCTGCCGACCAGGTCACGGCGACCGTCGCCATCGCCGTCGACGGCGATGCGTGCGTAGGTGCTGGGCATGAACTGCGTATGGCCGAACGCGCCGGCCCAGGACCCGGTCAGACCTTGAGCCTGCAGATCACCTCGATCGATCAGCGTGAGCAGGGCCAGCAGTTCGCCACGGAAGAACGCCTGCCGCCGGCCGGCGCAGGACAGCGTCGCCAGCGACTGCAGCAGCGGACGCTTGCCGAATACGCGGCCATAGTCGCTCTCCACGCCCCAGACGGCGACGATGGTGACCGGATCGACGCCATACTGCGCGGCGATGCGATCAAGCAGGTCGCGGTGCTGCTGCAGCATGGCCCGTCCATCGTCGACGCGCTGGCGGTCCACCAGTGCAGCCAGGTAGTCCCAGATCGGGGTGGAGAATTCGGGCTGCGCATCCAGCAAGCCGAGCACGCTGGCATCAGGACGCAGGTCGGCGGTGATCGCACCGAAGCGGTCTGCGGCAATGCCCTGGGTAGCTGCCGTTGCCTGCAGCTGTGCCAGACACCGGGTGAACGCGGGATCGGGCGGGGTCAGGTCGGGCGCCGTTGACGGCGCGGCCAGTGCCGCGGCCAGGCCGAGTGCGGTCAGGGTGGGCATGGCGTCCTCCGTGTTGCCGGTGCTGACACCATACTAGAGGCTGAGCGACCGGCGATGCTGAAGCGGTTGCCGGCCGTTGGCCTCTCTAGAGCGTACGCAGCAGCCGCAGGCCGTAAGCTGGACTGTCAGCGTCCCAGCGCTGCGCAACCTGCAGGCCGGCCTGCCGCACCAGCGCACCAAAGCCGTCATCGGTGTACTTGTGGCTGTACTCGACGCGGATCGCCTCACCGGCCTCGAAGTGGAAGGTGCGGCCATCGAGGTGGACGTCCTGCGCCCGCTGGCTGACCAGATCGGTCTCGATACGCAGACGTTCGGTGCTGTAACGGGCACGGTGGCGGAAGCCGTCCAGATCGAAGTCGCTGCCCACCTCACGGTTGAGGCGGACGAGCAGGTTGAGGGTGAATGCCGCGGTGATGCCTTCGGCGTCGTTGTAGGCGGCTTCGATCAGCGCGGGGTCCTTGTGCAGGTCGATGCCGATCAGGGCCAGACCGTGGTCACCCATGGTCTGACGCATGGCCCGCAGCAGGGCGAGGGCGTCCTCGCCGGCGAAGTTGCCAAGCGTGGACCCCGGGAAGAACAGCAGGCGCCGCGCGGGCTCGCGCTCCGGTGCGGGCACGTCCACCGGACGGGTGAAGTCAGCGCAGACCGGCAGCATTTCCACGTCGGGAAGCGCGGGAGCGAGGTGATCGATGCTCGACAGCAGCGCCGCCCGGGAGATCTCGATGGGGGTGTAGGCCACGGGATCCTGCAGCGCGGCCAGCAACAGCGCGGTCTTGCGACCACTGCCGCTGCCCAGCTCGACCACGTGCAGGCGCGGGCCCACCACGCGTGCGATATCCGGCAGCACCCGATTCAGCAGGGCCAGCTCGGTGCGCGTGGGGTAGTACTCCGGCGTGTGGGTGATCTGTTCGAACAGGCGTGATCCGCGCGCATCATAGAAGTACTTCGACGGCAGCTGGCGCGCAGTGCGCGACAGTCCGGCCAGTGTGTCGGCGAGGATCTGCTCGCGGCTGGGCGTCAGATCGGTCAGCGCCTGCAGCGCATCCTGTACGGTGCTCACGGCAGATCCCTCGCCAGGCGCAGGCCGGAGAACTGCCAGCGCGCAGGTGGCATGAAGAAGTTGCGGTAGCTGGCGCGCACATGCCCGCGCGGGGTGGCACAGCTGCCGCCGCGCAGGACCCACTGCCCGCACATGAACTTGCCGTTGTACTCACCCAGGTTGCCGGCGAACGGACGGAAACCGGGGTACGCGCCATAGGCGCTGCCGGTCCATTCCCAGACGTCGCCGAACAGCTGCCGCAGTCCCCTGCCCTGTGCTGCAGCAGGATGCAGATGATCGTCCTCGGCGAAATGGCCGGCGACCGGCTGCGACGTCGCGGCGGCCTCCCACTCGAATTCGCTGGGCAGGCGCGCACCGGACCAGCGGGCATACGCATCGGCTTCGTAGTAGCTGAGATGGCACACCGGCGCATGCGCGTCGAGGTCACGCCAGCCGCCGAGCGTGTATTCGCGCTGGAGGGCGTCATCCCAATAGAGGGGATGCTGCCAGTCCTCGCTTTCGCGCAGAGCCCAGCCCTCACTGAGCCACCAGCGCGGATCGCGGTAACCGCCGGCTTCGACGAAGTCCCGGTACTCCGCGTTGCAGACCGGTCGATCAGCCAGCATGTGGGCCGGCAACAGCACGCGATGCGGTGGCGATTCGTTGTCGTAGGCGAAGGCGGCATGTTGTGGCCACGCCGGTGCGCCGACGGTGACGATGCGCTCGGGAGATTCGATCCAGCCCAGCGGACTGGCTACGCTGACGGCGGCGCGCAGGTCCTGGCGGTAGGGCGGATGCAGTGGATTGCACCAGAGCGCGTGCTTGATGTCGGTCAGCAGCAGCTCCTGGTGCTGCTGCTCGTGCTGCAGGCCCAGCTGGAGATGCTGCAGGGCTTCATCGTCAAGATCGCCGTCGCGGAGACGCGTCAGCAGGTGTGCATCGACCTGCTGCCGGTAATCGAGTACCTGCTGCAGCGACGGGCGCGAGAGCAGGCCACGCTGCGGCCTGGCATGCGCCGGTCCAATGCTCTTGTAGTAGCTGTTGAACAGGTAGTCCCACGCGGGGTCACGTGCCGGTGCGCCGGATAGACCGGCTAGCACGAAGCGGTCGAAGAACCACGTGGTGTGCGCCAGATGCCATTTGCTCGGGCTGGCGTCCGCCATGCTCTGCAGCATGGCATCTTCGGCACTGAGCGGTTCGGCCAGCAGCACGCTGCGGGCGCGCGTCTGCGCATAGCGGTGGGCGAGTTCACGCTGCGGAGCAGCGACGGCGACGGTAGCGCTGTCCATGCAGCCAGCATCCAGCGGTGCGGGTGAGCGCAACGTCATGGCGTGACATCGCGCCGTTCACATCGATGCCGTCGCGTAACCGGTTCAGATCGCGTCGAGGTAGTACCAGCGTCCGTCGATGCGCTCGAACCGGCTGCGCTCGTTCATTTTCACCGCGCTGCCGCCGCCCACCCGGTAGCGGGCGGTGAATCGCACTTCGGCATGGTCGGGCCCATTCACCTGGTGCTCGTGGACGGTCAGGCCAAGCCAGTGCGTCCGCTGGCCGGGCGCCTCGTCCAGTGACAGTTCGGCGGGACGGGTGGCCGGATGCCAGGTGGCCCGCAGGTAGTCGGCCAGACCACGTACGTACGCGCTGTAGCGCGAGCGCATCAGGCGCTCGGCGTCCGGTGCGGGCTCGCCGGCATGGAAGCGGCCGCAGCAGTCGGCGTAGTCCGTGGCGAGGCCACAGGGGCAGGAATCGGCAGAGTTTCGGCTCATGAGGGTATTGTCGCTCGAGTCACGTCGGGCATCCATCGGCGATAGGCGTATGCTGTCGCGCCCCCACATTGAATGATCCCCGTGCTGGAACTGGTTCCCCCCGAGTTGTGGTGGCTGGTGGTGATCGCCTTCATTGCCGGCCTGGTCGATGCTGCCGTGGGTGGAGGGGGACTGGTACAGCTGCCCGGCCTGTTCACCGTGCTGCCCCAGCAGACGCCGGCGATGCTGTTCGGTACCAACAAGTTCAGTTCGATGTTCGGCACGGCGGCGGCGGCGTGGCGCTATGCACGCAACGTGCGGTTCCCCTGGAAGCCGGTACTGTTCGCCGCGGGCACGGCATTCGTGTTCTCGTTCGCCGGGGCTACGGCGGTGAGCCTGCTGCCCAAGGATGCCGTGCGGCCGCTGGTGCTGGTGCTGCTGGTGGCGATGCTGGCCTACACCCTGTGGAAGAAGGATTTCGGCGCGCTGCACCGGCCGCAGGAGATCGGCCGGCGCGAACTGACCATCGCGCTGGTGATCGGCGCTGCGATCGGCTTCTACGATGGATTCTTCGGGCCAGGCACCGGCAGCTTCCTGATCTTCCTGTTCGTGCGCTTCTTCGGCCTGGACTTCCTGCGTGCGTCGGCCGCATCGAAGGTCGTGAACCTGGCGACGAACATGGCGGCGATCTCGTTCTTCGTGCCGACCGGCAACATCCTGTGGTTGTTCGCACTGCCGATGGCCACGGCCAACATCATCGGTTCGGTGGTCGGCACGCGGCTGGCACTGAAAGGCGGCACGCCGTTCATCCGCAAACTGTTCGTGGGCCTGGTGGTAGTGCTGATCGCGCGGATGGCGTGGGATACGTTCGGCGGTTCGTGAGGGACGTTATGAAATGGTAGGTGCCAACCTTGGTTGGCACGTTGTTTCAGGTCGCGAAGAGCAGCCGAGCATGGCTCGGCTCTACAGGTGGATTGCCCGAGGCGGTCAGGCTTCGGCTTCCTCCGGTTCATTGGCCTGCTGGCGGCTGCGCTCGGGCAGCTTCAGGCGCCTTCCTTCTTCGTCGTACTCGATCAGCAGCACGCCCGAATCGTGGCGGCCACTGATCTCGACGAAGCAGGCACCACCGATGAAGGGCTCCAGGGTCATCACCGACTTCAGCGGCGTGGCGACCACCATCTGGAAACCGAAGTTGTCGAAGATGTTCATCGCCAGCGCGGTGAACTCGTTGTCGGCCTTGTCGAAGGCCTCGTCGAGCACGACCGCCGCGTAACTGGGCAGCTGGCTGTCAGCGCCGCCGAGCTGGTAACGCAGCGCTGCGGCCAGGCAGGTGGTGGCGAGCTTCTGCCGCTGGCCACCGGACTTGCCGGCGCCGCTGCGGTAGATCTCGACCTGCTGGCGCGTTTCCGCATCGAGTTCGACGCCGATGAACTCCACGTGCATGCGCACGTCCAGGACCAGCTCGCGCCAGC
This sequence comes from Stenotrophomonas sp. STEN225, assembly GCF_056756445.1. NCBI lineage: Bacteria > Pseudomonadati > Pseudomonadota > Gammaproteobacteria > Lysobacterales > Lysobacteraceae > Stenotrophomonas > Stenotrophomonas sp. STEN225. The sequence continues at coordinate 8,799 of NZ_JBRRBV010000003.1, forward strand.
GCTTGTCCTCACCTTCCTGCGAACCCAGGCGGTTGACCAGCTGGCGCAGCACGGTGAACTGTGACTCCGCCAGTTCACGCTGCTCGGTCTGCTGCTGCGACAGCACTTCGCGCAGCTGCAGCTGGAACTCCAGCACTTCCGGCAGCCGGCGGTCGCTCAATTCGATGGTCAGCAGGGTGCCCCGGTTGAACGGCACCTGCTCCAGGCTGGCGTTGACTTCGTCCAGGCGCTGGCCGATCGACTTGCGGGCCTCGGCGCTGTGGCGCTGCAGGGCCAACAGGTTGTTCTTGCTCTGGTTCTGCAGCAGATCGAAGAAGCGTTCCTCATGCTGCGGCAGGCCATCGCGTTCGAGACGGTCGAGGCGGGCAAGGAAGTCCTCGGCCGACGCCACCGATGCGGTGAAGTCGCCGGATTCTTCCGGCCACTGCTGGATGAAGCGGCGGAAGCAGCCGACCAGCTGGTTCTCGATACGGTTGAGGTCCTGCTGCGAGGACGACAACTGTTCGTTCAGCGCATTGCTGACCTGGCGCATGTGCGCTTCCAGCGTTTCCAGGCTGAGCGGGCCCTGTTGCTGCAACCGCTCTGCCAGGCCGCTCTCCTGCGCTTCGGCCAGCGTTGGCAGCACCAGCGCGCGGCTCTGCTGGCGCGCGCGGTCGAGGCGGTCACGTTCCCGGACCAGCTGGCCGCGCTCGACACGGACATCCTCATAGGTGCGGCGGGCCTGCTCGATGTCGGCGCGCACGGCGTCGATCTGCTGTGCCAGCCTGGCCAGGTCGGCATTGCCTTCGCGCAGGTCGCGCAGGCTGGCTTCGATGTCGGTCAGGCGCTGCTGGGGCGCGGCGACGTCGATTTCGTTCCATTGGATACCCGCGAGCTCGTGGCAGGCCAGGCGGCGCTCGTTGTCACGATCGCGCTGGCCACGCAGGCTCGCGATATCGGTCTCGCAGCTGGCGATGCGCTTGGCCAGTTCCTGCGCCTCGCGTTCGAACGCACCGACCTTGTCGTGATTGTTGAAACCGAGAATCCAGCGACGGCGGTCGCCCACGGCACTGCGGTCGTCCTTCTCGAAGCGGTCGCCCGGATGCTTGACCTGGCCTTCGCGGGTGATGCCGCGGTCGACGTTGCGCAGCTGTCTGGCATCCACGCATTCGTAGTCGAATCGCTTGCCCAGCTCACGCCGCAGCCAGCTCTCGAACACGTGGTCGCGCAGCTCCAGCTTGTGCAGCAGCGACTTCGCCGATGGTTCGCGGGCGAACGCCTCGTCGTTGCGGCGCACGCGGTAGTAGGTGAAGCGCATGCCGAGGTGGGTGCGGTTCACCCAGTCGGCAACCGCGTTGTAGTGCTTGTCGTCAACCAGCAGCGACAGCGCGAAGCCACCCAGCACGCGTTCGATCGCACCCTGCCAGCCCTGTTCCTCGGAGCGGACCTGGATCAGCTCGCCGACGAACGGCAACGCCACTTCGGAAATGCCGGTCTCTTCCGCCAACCGTGCACGCAGCTTCTGCATCGGCGCCGGAATGTTGGAGGGCGTGCGCTGCATCGCGTCAAGTTCGAGGCGTACTTCAGCGAAGCGACGCTCGTCATCGCGCTTGCCACCGAGGCGCTCGCTGATGGCATCGTCCAGCGAGGCCGAAGCGCGCTGGCGATCCTGCAGTTCGTTCTGCGCACGCTCGACCAGTTCGGCGAAGCCATGGGCATCGTCGGGCAGTTCGGCCTGCAGTTTCCGTGCGGCTTCCTGCGCCTGGTCGCGCTTGGCCTTGCGGCGATCGCGCTCGGCTTCGGCGCGGCCCTGCTCGCGCTCCAGCTCTTCGATGCGCTCGCCGCCCTGCTGACGCCGCTGCAGTTCCAGCTCGGCCAGGCGTTCGCTGTGGTTGTCCAGCGCAGCGCGGCGCTGCGCCTCTTCCCCCAGCAGGCCACGGTCACGCACGTCCATCTCGCGCAGGCGCGCTTCGATCAGCGCCTGGCGGCGGCTCTCGCGGAAACTGTCGACGCCCAGCTTGAGCGCCTCGTCGTCACCGCGCTGCCGGTGCATTTCCTTCAGATCGGCGTAATAGGCGCGCGCCGGCAACAGCGTCTCCACCTGGCGACGGGCGGTGACGACCGCCTGATGGGCCCCGTCAAGCTCGGCGAAATCACTCACCAGGCGCTCGGCGGCGTCGAACGTCTTCGGCGTGTCGAGCATGAAGTCGCGCAGGAAGACGTTGAGATCACCCAGGTTCTTCGCTGATTGCGTCTTGTGCAGCAGGCGCAGCGCCATCTCGTTGTCGATGCCGAGCAGGTCGCGGAAGCGCTCGGCATAGCCGGAGAAGGTGTCGAAGTGGTGGACGTCGGCCAGCTTCTGCTTGAGCTTGCGCAGGTCCAGATCGAAGCCGCCCAGATCCTTGGCGATGTCGAACGGACGCTCGGCGATCATGTAGTGCTTGCGCACGTCGCCGGCCGAGGTGCCGTTGCCGGAGATCCACAACAGGCGCACCAGGCTGACCACGCGGCCGTCGCCGGCCCGGTACTCCAGCACCAGTGCGGTCCAGGTCGCACCCTTGCGCAGGTACTGCGTGGCAATCTCGCCGGTGCCACTGTCCTGCTGGTCGGCCCACGCGCCGCGCACGTAGGACACCAGGTTGCGGTCGCGGCCACTGCGCTCGGCTTCGCGTGCAGCCGCGTTGAAGTCGACGATGGCCGGCGGCGTCAGCAGCGCGGACATGGCATCGAGCAGGGTCGACTTGCCCGAGCCGGAACGGCCGACGAACAGGAAGCCGCGCTCGGCGATCGGCACTTCGGTCAGGCCGTTGAAGGTGCCCCAGTTGTGCACCTGCAGGCGGCGCATGCGGAACTGCTGCAGGCGCGGGTCCGGCAGGCCTTCATTGAACAGGGCGGGGGTGTGCTTGGAAATGGCCATGCGGTGTTCGGGTCTCTCAGGCTTCGGCGGCCGGGGTTTCGCGCAGCTGGCGGTACACTGCCGAAAGCTGGGACACGTCTTCGGCGGAGAACAGCAGCTTCAGCGCCGGCGAGACTTCGTGGCGGTCGTCCTGGCCGCTCAGACGGGTCAGGATGTGGTTGTCCTTCATTTTCTGCACGGCCGATGCAACGCGGCGATTGAAGCCGGCGCGGTCGGTGGACAGGTTCTTCTCGTAGATGGCCAGTGCTTCGGCCATCTCGGCGTCGGCGACCACCGCGCGGTTGCCGCGCGCGTCGGCCTCAGCCAGCTGCTGGCGCAGGAACAACAACAGCACCGAGTCGATGAAGGTCAGCGGCGAGGTCCGCAGCAGTACGGGTGCATCGACGTCTTCGGTGTCGGCCTGGCGGGTGAATGCCACACCGCTTTCGCGGTCGAGCACCAGTTCCAGGAACAGGTCGGACAGCGCTGAACGGATGCCCGCCTCGCTGCGGACCAGTGCCGGCCACAGCTTGGCGTGGCGCAGCTGGTCGATGCTGGGTCCGATCAGCAGCTGGCACAGCGCGCGCCGGGCATCCAGCGGCAGGCGGCCGGTATCACCCAGGTAATACACGCTGTTGCCGCGCCGTGGCTGCGCTTCGAGCATCGCCGGCTCGGCCTCGTAGGCGTCCTCGGCCTGGTCGGCAGACGGTGCTTCGATGGGGTCTTCATGCCAGCTCATGGCGTCTCTCCTGGGTGAACCAAACCAGCGGGATGCGTGCGCGGCGCAGTTGGCCGTCGCCGCCACGCCATTCGGCGAGCTCCTGTTCGCCAGCGACCACGCTGCCGAAGCGCGTGCCCAGCGACAGGTAGCCGATGACGCTGCCCAGGCCCTGCGGCGCTTCGCGCTGCGACAGCGCCTGGGCGATGCTGAGCCGCGGCTGTGCATCGAGCAGGTCGTGCAGGTCGCGGCGCAGGGTGCGGAAATCGATTTCGGACGAGGCCACCAGATCACCGACGCTCTCCAGGCTGATGCTGGCCGCGTCGTTGTACTCGACATTGCCATCGACCTGGGCACTGCGGGGGTCGTGCAGCTTCCACTGCGACCACGAACGCAGCCGGCTGGTCGTCAACTGCAGGTCACGACCGATCGTGCGCTGGGCCGGGAACTCGTCGCGCAGAGCCAGCGCTTCGGACTGGGCCTGCTTCAGCAGCTGATTGAGGCGACGCTGTTCAAGATAGCCGCGGCTCTGCACGAAGCCACGCAGGCTGCGCGCGAAATTCTGCAGGACATCGTGTACCTGGCCGCCGCGTTCAAGCATGGTGCTGGTGAAGCTGCGCAGGAAGTTGCGCTCGTTGCGATCCAGGCGGCGTGCAAAGCCGCGTGCCAGCACGGCTTCCAGCGCGGCATCGAGCTGCGCGCTCTGCTCGGCATCATTGAGCAGGCGCCAGAATGCCTGGAAGCTGCGGCCGGCATCGCTTTCGCCGATCACGTCCACACCCTCGAACAGCTGCGACAGCACATCGCCACGTTCGCCTTCGTCATCGATGATGCGCTCGCGGAACTCACGGTTGAGCTGCTCGAAGCCGTCGCGCACCCGGCGGAAGTCTTCGGTCAGCTCGTCGGCCAGACCGATGATCTGGCGGGCGCGCTCCAGTGCACGCTTGCCGTCCAGGGCGACCACACGACCGGCGCTGACCCGCGCGATCTCGGCGTCAATGCGGTCGCGCTCGTCGCGCAGCGCAGACAGGCGTGCGTCGGGGTCGGATTCGGTCTGTGCAGCCAGCTGCGAGAGCTGTTCGATGACCAGTGCCAGGCGGCTCTCGGTGGCAGCCACGCGCGCCTGCTCGAGGCTGTCGGCGAAGCGGATCGCCTGCAGGGCCTGGGTCGACAGTTCGTACTGCTCCTGGTCGGCACCCTCGGGCAGCCGCCGCTCCAGCCAGCCCTGGGACAGCCAGTGTGCGATGTAGGCCTGCGCCGTGCGCGGCAGGTCACGGGCCAGTTCGTCCCCATTGAGCTGGTCCAGCGCGCGCTGCAGGCGCTCGTTGAGCACCGAGGACGGCAAGGTGCGTTCGCCGTCCATCAGCAGGCTCTGCAGCAGACCGATGATTTCGGGCGCGTGGTCGGCGGCAAGCAGCTTCCATTGGGGCTGTTCGCGCAGGTGACGGTAGCGGGAGATGCGTTCGCGATGCTTCATGCAGCGAGGGGATCGGGAAAGACAGGCGGCTGCGGGCAGCCACGCACGGCCGTCGCGGGGACAGCCGTGGGCAGGCCGGCCACCATGGGCCGGCGGTGCGGGGAGAAGCGGCTCAGCGCTTGCCGCCCACTTCGATGAAGCGCAGGAACTCGGCGCGGGTACGCGCATCGTCGCGGAAGCTGCCGAGCATCTTGGAGGTGACCATGCTGACCCCACGCTTGTGGATGCCGCGGGTGGTCATGCACTCGTGGGCCCCTTCGACGACCACGCCGACGCCGATCGGCTGCAGCACGTCCTGGATGCACTGGGCGATCTGCGCCGTCATCTTTTCCTGCACCTGGAAACGGCGGGCATAGGCCTCGACGACGCGCGCCAGCTTGCTGATGCCCACCACCTTGCCGGCCGGCAGGTAGCCGACATGCACGCGGCCGATGATCGGCGCCATGTGGTGCTCGCAGTGGCTTTCGTACTCGATGTCACGCAGGACGATCAGTTCGTCGTAACCGGCGACTTCCTCGAAGGTCCGCTCCATGTAGGCGCGCGGGTCATCGCGGTAACCGCTGAACCAGTCGCCGTAGGCTTCGGCGACGCGGCGGGGGGTGTCCAGAAGGCCTTCGCGGGACGGGTCCTCTCCGGCCCAGCGCAGCAGGGTGCGCACGGCATCCTCGGCCTGGTCCTGGGTCACGTCGCCCTGCGGGGCGGCCTTTTCGTTGTTCTTGCTCATTGCGTACAGCGTCCCGAACGGGGGGCGAGCATCGTACCTGACCGGGGGGGGGGTCGTCCCGTGGGGATGGTTCATCGGGGGTTCTTCCGGCGCCTCGTGGCTGCTGAGCGAGAGGGGGAAGGGGCAGGCCGGGCAGGACACGCCGCAAGTACGTCCCTGTAGGCTCGGCCACGGCATCCATGCCGTGGACGGTCCTGCCCGGCCTGCCCCTCCCCTCTCCGACAATGTCCTGCTGGCGCGGTCGGCCCCCGAAAGCGGGGTCAAAAGCGGGGGTTCATGGCTTCGGGAGCGGCGCGCCGCTGCCCTGGTGGGTGCGGACCGTTGGTCCGCACTGCTTCTGCTCTTGCCTTTAAGGAGCCCACCCACCGCGTTCGCGGGATGTGGGGCGGGTGGCGGAGGACCGGGGGTGGGTCGTCCCGTGGGGATGGTTCATCGCGCCCCGGCAGTCGGGGTCGAGGGCCGAGGCTCATGGCTCCGGAACGTGCTGCGGTAGCGCCGGGCCATGCCCGGCGGGCTCTGTGGACGGGCCCCATGCCGCTCGCCGGGCACGGCCCGGCGCTACCGCAATGGGGCGCCCATTCAGCAAACCTATTGATAGGAATGAAATTAGTAGTATCCTATCTATCTATGGACCGCCCCCTCGACGAGCGCACCGTGCTGCAGATGCAGCTCAGCTCCGGCCTGCTGTATGCAGGGCGGCAGTGGCAGCGCCTGGCCGACAGCCGATTGGGCAGCTACGGGATCTCCACCGCCTGCACCATGCCCCTGCTGATGATCGGCCGCTCCGGCGGCGGCATCCGCCAGGTCGCCCTGGCCCAGCAGCTGGGCATGGAGGGCCCCTCGCTGGTACGCCTGCTGGACAAGCTCTGTGCCAGCGACCTGGTCCGCCGTGAAAGTGATGCAAGCGACCGTCGCGCCAACCTGCTGTGGCTGACCGAGGCCGGCCAAGCCCTGGTGCAGGAACTTGAAGATCAGTTGATCGACCTGCGTCAGGACGTGTTCGGCGCGCTTTCCATGGATGAACTGCACGCCGTGCTGAAGGCATGGCGCCTGCTGGCCGAGGCCGCCGACCGCATCACGTGAGACCGATGTCCCCGGATGCCGCCGCTGCCGTTGCCACGCCAGCGGCAGTCACCCGTTGTTGTTGTGCCGTTGTTCCTCCCCTCCCCCATCTGCCCTGCCCTACCGATGCCTGGTGAATTCAGTCTCCACGGAGTGTTCGTCCCGACCCTGCTCGGGTTGATGCTGCTGGCCTATCTGCTCAACAGCGGTCTGCACGCGCTGCTGCAACGCGCCGGTGCCTACCGCCATGTCTGGCACCCGGCGCTGTTCAACCTGGCGCTGTACGGGATCGTGCTGGGCCTGCTTTTCCACCTTCTGCGCTGGATGCAATCGTGAACAAGATCGTGAAGAAGTCCCTGCCGGTGCTGCTCACCGGTGCCGCCGTGATCGTCGCGCTGCTGGTGCTGCGCCAGCTGTGGGTCTATTACATGGACGAGCCCTGGACCCGTGACGCCCATGTCGGCGCGGACGTGGTGCAGATGGCGCCGGATGTGTCCGGCCTGGTGGAGACGGTGAACGTCGCCGACAACCAGGCGGTGAAGAAGGGCGACCTGCTGTTCGTGGTCGACCGTGCGCGCTACCGCATCGCACTGGAGCAGGCACAGGCCAGCCTGGCCGAGCGCCAGGCGTCGGTGGCCCAGCTGAAGCGCGAGATCGGTCGTGATCGCAGCCTGCAGGACCTCGTCGCTGCCGAGGACGCCGAAGTGCGCCGGGCCAAGCTGCAGGCCGCACAGGCCGCGCTGGCCACGGCACAGGCCGCAGTCGATCTGGCCGAACTCAATCTGGGCCGCACCGAAGTGCGCGCACCGGCAGACGGCCGGGTCAACGACCGTACGCTGCGCGTCGGAGACTACGTGGTGGCCGGCAAACCGGTACTGGCGTTGCTGGATACCGGCTCATTCCGCATCGATGGCTATTTCGAGGAGACCCGCCTGCAGGGTGTGGTGCCCGGGCAGCGCGTGGACATCCGCCTGATGGGTGAATCCAGGCCATTGCAGGGACATGTGGAGAGCATCGCCGCCGGCATCGAGGACCGCTACCGCAGCAACGGCAGCAGCCTGTTGCCGAACGTCACACCCGCATTCGACTGGGTGCGGCTGGCGCAGCGCATTCCCGTGCGGATTGCCATCGATGATCTTCCCGCGGGTGTTGAGTTGATCGCCGGCCGCACCGCCACCGTGACGGTGGATACCGGCCGCCGCGCGGATGACAGCAAGGCCGGCCCCACGCCGACGCGGGGCCGCCTGTGAATACCGCACTGTCCCGCCTCGGCCTGATCGTCGCACTGGCCAGCCTGGCCGCGTGCAGGACCGTTGGTCCCGACTATGCACTACCGGAAGGCTCGGCATTCAAGCGCCCGGAGGCGAATGCGGCGTTCATCGATACGCAGAACCCGCAGATCGCCGCCAACCAGCCGCTGCCGGCGCGCTGGTGGTCGCTGTACGACGATCCGGTGCTGGACGGCCTGATCAGCCAGGCGCTGCGCGACAACGTTGAGTTGAAAGCCGCTGATGCCCACCTGCGCCGCGCGGCGGCCGTGTACGAACAGGCACTGGACGCCGGTGGCTTCGAGTACGAGGCCGAGGCCGGCGTCAGCCGCGCGCAGTTGTCGGCCGAATCGTTCCTGCAGGAACACGAACTGCCGGTGATCAACCTGGCCGATGGCAAGTTCGCGGTCAGCTATCAGTTCGATCTGTTCGGCAAGCTCAAGCGCGGTGCGGAAGCGGCGCGGGCCGACGAGCAGGCGGTCGCAGCGGCGCGCGACCTGGCCCAGGTCAGCGTGGTCGCGCAGGTGGCCGACAGCTATCTGGAGATCTGCCACGCCAACCACGAACTGCATGTGGCCGAGCATTCGCTGCAGCTGCAGCAGCGCGGCCGCTCGGTGACCGAGCGGTTGATCGCGGCCGGCCGCGGCACGCCGCCGGAACTGGCCCGTGCCAATGCCCAGGTCGCCCTGCTGGAGGCCGCGTTGCCGCCGTTGCGCGCGCAGCGCTCGGCGGCGGCGTACTCCCTGGCCGCCCTGCTCGGCCAGACCCCCGGCCAGTTGCCGGGCGGAGTGATCGACTGCGCACAGGCACCGTCGCTGACGCAACCGCTGCCGGTCGGAGATGGCCGTGCGCTGCTGCAGCGTCGTCCGGATGTGCGCCAGGCCGAACGCAGGCTGGCCGCGGCCACCGCGCGCATTGGCGTGGCTACTGCCGAACTCTATCCGGACATCCGTCTGGGGGCTTCGATCGGCGCCGCCGGCCTGCTGGAAGATTTCGGCCAGCCCATGACCCAGCAGTGGTCGATCGGGCCGCTGATCTCGTGGACGCTGCCGTCATCGGGCAGTCATGCACGCATCCACGCTGCCGAAGCGGGCGCCGATGCGGCGCTGGCCGAGTTCGACCACACCGTGCTGCAGGCACTGCGTGAGACGCAGACCGCTCTGGACCGCTACGCACAGGACCTGCGCCGCCTGCAGTCGCTGCGCATCGCCCAGGAACAGGCCGCGCTGGCAGCCGAGCAGAACCGCCGGCTTTACCAGGGTGGGCGGACACCGTACCTGGCCAGCCTGGACGCCGACCGCAGCCTGGCCACCAGCGATGCCACACTGGCCGCGGCCGAAGCACAGGTCTCGCGCGATCAGATTCACCTGTTCCTGGTGCTCGGCGGTGGCTGGCAGGCGACGGCCGCTCCACGGGCCACGGCGAACTAAGTGATGAACGCCGTGACCGATCGCCAGGCGTGGCTGTTCTCGATCAAGACCTACCTGGCCGCGATCGCCGCCCTGTACATCGCCATGGCCGGCAACCTGTCGCGCCCGTACTGGGCGATGGGTACGGTCTACATCGTCAGCCAGCCGCTGCTGGGACCAACCCGCGCCAAGGGCGTATACCGCATCGTCGGCACCCTGGTGGCCGGCCTGGCCACACTGCTGGTGCTGCCCGCGCTGGTGGAAACCCCACTGCTGCTGAGCGCGGCGATGTCGTTCTGGCTGGCCGGCTGCCTGTTCCTGGCCCTGCTCAACCGCGGCCCGCGCGGCTATGCCTTCCTGCTCGCCGGCTATACGACCGCCTTCATCGGCTTCCCCGCCGTGACCTCGCCGGAGACGATCTTCGACACGGTCGTGGCACGCAGCGAGGAGATCATCCTCGGCACTGTGGTGGCGGTGCTGTTCGCCTCGCTGCTGTTCCCGGCTTCGGTGCGGCCGATGCTGCGCGCACGCATCGGCACCTGGATGGAGGATGCGGCGCAGTGGTGCCGGCAGATCCTGGAGCGAGGCCGCGCGCATGCACCGCGCAACCGCCTGGCCGCCGATCTGGTGCAGTTCGAGGCATTGATCGAGTTCCTGCGCCGCGATGATCCGCGCCACACCGGCGCGGCGGTCTCCATGGAGCGGCTGCGCGAGCGCATGCTGTTGCTGTTGCCGGTGCTTTCCTCCATTGCCGATCGCCTGAGTGCGCTGCGAAGCAATGGCCAGTCGCTGCCCGATGGGCTGTCGGCAGTGATCGACGACATTCACGAATGGCTGCAGCAACCGGCCAGTGCCAGTGATTACGCCCGCCTGCGTGCGCGCATCAGCGCAGTGAAGCCGCAGGTGGACCGCGACCTGCAGCACCTGCAGCTGGCCAGCCTGCTGCTGCGGCTGGAAGAGCTGGTGGACCTGTGGCAGGACTGCCGCACGCTGCAGCAGGCGATCGACCACGGCAACGCGCCGCTGGACCGCGCGCACTATCGCATCCGCACCGACCGGGTCGCCGCCGACAGGCACGTCGACTACGGCATGGCGCTGTTCTCGGCGCTCAGCGCCGGCGTGGCGCTGATGGGCTATTGCGTGCTGTGGATCGCGCTGGGCTGGGAAGGCGGTGGCAACGGCGCGATGATGGCTGCGGTGACGGCGGCCTTCTTCGCGGCACAGGATGATCCGGCACCGAGCATGGTCTCGTTCCTGGTGTGGGCGATGGTGGCTTCGCTGGTCGCAGGCGTGTACCTGTTCGGTGTATTCCCCGCCGTTCACGACTTCGGACTGCTGGCACTGGTGCTGGCGGTGGCGTTCCTGCCGCTGGGCCTGCTGCTGCACCACCCCAAGAGTGCGTTGTTTGCGCTGCCGCTGACGGTCAATCTGGCCGCGCTGCTCAGCCTGCAGAACACCTACAGCGCCAACATCCAGACGTTCGTGAACTCGTCAGTGGCGATGTTCATCGGCATCGGCTTTGCGGTGGTGATGACCCGCCTGTTCCGCTCGGTAGGTGCCGAATGGACCGCGCGGCGGCTGGTCCGGCAAGGCTGGACCACCCTGGCGGAAGCGGCCGAAGGCCGCGGACAGCAGGACCGGCAGCGCTTCGCCACGCGCATGCTCGACCTGCTCGGGCTGCTGGCCCCCCGGCTGGCGGCGACACCGGAGGGCAGCGACATCGCGTCGGTGGACATGCTCAATGAAGCCCGCATCGGCCTGAACATCCTGCAGCTGCGGCGTGCCCGACTGGAACTGCCCGAACGCAGCCGCGAGGCCGTTGAGCAGATCCTGCAGGAGATTGCCGCGCACTATCGGCGCCAAGTCGCCGCACGCCGGCCGATCACCGCCGATCAGGCGCTGCGCGGGCGGTTGGATGCGTCGCTGGGGCGGGTCGGCAGCGTGGCGGCCTGCAAGGCACGCGACGAGGCGTTGATGGGCCTGGTGGGCCTGCGCTTCGCCCTGTTCCCGGAGGCGAAAGCGTTGGCGCCGGGGCTGGCGGATGCTGCCGCTCCGTCGCTATAACGCGATCCGCCGGGCATGGCCCGGCGCTACCATCGCTACCCCGTAGCGCCGGGCGATGCCCGGCGGCCTTTCGCCCCGACAACAGGACGGTTCAATGAGTTACGACATGATGGTGTTCGAGGCCAGCGTCGCCCCGCGTGAGGCGGCAGCGTTCATCGCCTGGTTCGAGAAGCAGACCGCCTGGGGCGAGAACCACGAGTACGACGATCCGGTGGTCAGCAGTCCGGCGTTGCAGGGTTGGTTCGCCGCGATGGCACAGGAGTTCCCGCCCTTGAATGGTCCGCTGAGCAACGATGAGGACGATCGCGCCGAGGTCACCGACTACAGCATCGGCCGGCACGTCATCTACGGTGCGTTTGCCTACTCCGTGGCCGAGCGTGCGCATGGCCGGGTACAGGACCTTGCGGAGGAGCACGGGGTGGGCTTCTTTGATGTCAGTGCCGATGAAGCGGCCATCGTGTTCCCCGATGGCCTGGTGCTGATCGCGGAATGACGCCGGGTCGGATCCCGTTCCCGTTGGGAAGGGGATCCGACCCCGGTTCAGAACAACTGGCCCTGCACCGTGGGCTGTTCCATGCCCGCTGGTTGTTCGGCCGCCTGGTCCGCACCCAGCCGCCAGGCCAGGCCGCCGATTCGACTGGCATGGCGCTTGAGCGCGGCCTGCAGCACATCGGCACTGGCCGCCACATGCAGGACCTGGCGGGCACGGGTCAGCCCGGTGTAGATCAGCTCGCGCGACAGCACGCGACTGTCCTGCCGTGGCAGTTGCAGCCAGACCTCATCGAACTCCGAGCCCTGTGCCTTGTGCACGGTCATTGCGAACGCGCTCTCGTGCGCCGGCAATGCGGCCGGATGGAAGGCGCGCGGCTGATCGGCGGTGTCGCCGGGGAACCACGCCACCATCGCGCCCGTGCTGTCGCGCAGGCAGATGCCGACATCGCCGTTGAACAAGCGATGCCGATAGCTGTTCTCGGTTACCAGCAGCAGGCGCCCCTGGAAGTAGCCCGGGGTGGTGCCGGCCAGCAGCTGTTCGATCCGCTCGTTGAGGCCACGGGCTCCCTGCGGCCCTTCACGCAGCGCGGTCAGCACGCGCAGGCGGCCGGCCTGCTGCAGTGCCAGGACCGGGTCCCGGATATCGGCCAATGCACGCCAGCGGCCCAGCAGATGCTCACGCTGGTCACGCAGCGGATCCGGCTCCCCTTCGTGGAAGCGGACTCCCGACAGTTCGCCACTGCGCAACAGTCGCAGCGTGGTGACGCTGTCGCCATCGCGGACGGCACGCGCCAACGGTGCCAGATCCAATGCGTCGCTCTGCCGGTAACCGCGCTGCAGCTGCACCCGCCTACCGGTGAATGCATGGACCGGCGCCGGCGGCTGCAATGCCGGTGCCGCCAACACCCCCTGCAACGCCAGTGCATCATCGACGCGCGTGCCCATGCCATCACCGCTGGCTCGCAGGATCGCGCCCAGCACGTCGCCGGCTTCGACCGAGGGCAGCTGGTCAGGATCGCCGAGCAGGATCAGGCGGGTGCCGCTGGCGATGGCATCGACCAGCTTGGCCATCATCGGCAGATCGATCATCGACGCTTCGTCGATCACCACCACATCCAGCGGCAGCGGATTATCGGCGTGGTGGCGGAAGCGGGGCGAGTCGGGAATGACGCCCAGCAGGCGATGCAGCGTGGTACCGGTGGTAGGCAATGCGGCGCACAGCGCCGGGTCCAGGCCCTCCTCCTGCAACCGCTGCACGGCCAGACGCAGGCTTTCAGCCATCCGCTCTGCGGCGCGGCCGGTCGGTGCGGCCAAGGCCACCTTCGGCGGTGGCTGGCCGGCATGCGCTGCCTGCGCAGCCAGCAACAGCAGCAGGCGCGCGATGGTGGTGGTCTTGCCGGTCCCGGGTCCTCCGGTCACCAGCGCCAAGGGATGACGCAGGGTCACGCCTGCCGCGCGCGCCTGATGATCCTCGGCATCCCGGGCCTGCGGGAACAACCGTGCGAACAGAGGCGCCAACGCGGGCAGATCCGGCGCCGGCAGCGGATGGCCGCCGATGCGCTGCAGGCCCGCCGCCAGCTGCCGCTCGTACTCGCGATAGCGGCGCAGGTACAGCAGGCCATTCTCCATCACCAGCGGGGCGTCACCTGCGACAGCATCGGCGCGCCCGGGGGTCGCGACCCAGGGCGAGGCGCGCAGCTGCTCGATCCAGGATTGCGGCGCCGGCCAGGCGGATACGCCTTCCAGCAGCCGGTGCGGCTGCGCCGGATCGAAACCGGCATGCCCCAGCGATACCGCCAGCGAGGCCAGGGCCGCCGCCAGGGCCACGTCCTCCGGGGTGTCCGTGCGCAGGCGCTGCAGGCCAGTCGCCAAGGCGTGGTCGATCGTCCGCAGCTGGCCATTGCGGTACAGATCCCTGAGCAGGCTCATGCGCTGGCTCCAAGCGCGCGTGCCGCCAGCTCGGCCTGGGCCTGCCTGCCTCCGGCGAACAACGCATCGAGCGCGTCCACCAGTTCGAGCGGGAAACGATCGGTGTAGACACCATTGCCAGTGCCATCCAGGCCGCGGCAGAACAGATAGCGGATGCCGCCCATGTCGCGTTCGTAGCGGTAGGCCGCCCCCAGCCGGAAGCGCAGCCAGCGATGCAGCGCGACGGTATAGATCAGGGCCTGCAGGTCGTACTCGCTGTGGCGCATGGCGATGGCCAGCAGGTCGGGGCTGTAGCCCGGCAGCCGGTTGGATTTGTAGTCGAGCACGTACCAGCGGCCATCGCGCACGTAGGTGAGGTCGATCATGCCGGTCATCAGCCCTTCCAGCCGGCGGCGCTGGCCGAAGCCCCGGCGCGCGCTGGCGATGCCATGGGCATGCAGTACATCCAGCAGCGCCGGCACAGCGGTCGGCTCGATGGCGAAGTGGAAGTCGATCTCGGCACGACGATCCTGCACGGGCACGCTGTACAGCGCGCCGCCCTCCGGCAGCTCCGCGATGAGGGTCTGGCCGACCAGTGGCACCAGCACCGCGATGCCGTCATCCATGTCCGCATCTGCATAGCCCTCTTCGCACAATGCCTTGCGCAGCACGGCGGCCTGGCCTTCCGGCGCTTCCTGGCCAGGCTGCCAGGCGCCCCATGCGGCGAAGTCGACGTTCTCCATCGCTTCGTGCAGCACGTTGCCGAAGCGGCTGCCCATGAAACGCGGGTCGACCGGCGCGGCCTCTTCGGTCGCGGCAGGATCCGGCAGCGCGGGCTCCAGGGGCAGCTCCGCGCCAACCGGTTCGTCGGCCGCCGGCGCCGGAAGTTCGGTGGCGGCCGCCTCGATGTCACTGCCACTGCCGGCATCGGCATGGGCCAGCTGGGTGAAGCTGTATACCCACCAGTCGTGGGGCACGCGACGCGCCTGCGTGCGCACTGCCGGAAGTTCGCCGTCCATTTCCACCGCCAGCTGCGGCAGCTGCGCCACCGGCTCGCTGTCGTCGACCTGCACATCGGCGCACCCGCGCAGGGCCTGCAGGTCGCCCAGCAATGGCGCCAGTGCGGTCCTGGCAAGACCGGCGAGGTCACCGATGGCGATCCACAGCGCGTGCTCGGCTCGGGTCATGCCGACGTACAGCAGGCGCGCGTCCTCTGCCTGCTGTTCGTGCCGCGCCTGGCGGCTGACGGCGTCCCACACCTCGTCCCTGTCGAGCTTCCAGTGCAGCTGGCGCTCGCCGTCCAGATGCACGGTGCAGTGTGCAGCGCTGTTGTTCGCGCCGCGCTCGATGCCCACGAACGGCAGGAACACCAAGGGGTATTCCAGGCCCTTGCTCTTGTGCAGGGTGATGATCTGCACACGGCGCGCGTCCGATTCCAGGCGCAGCAGCTGCTGCTCATCGTCCTGGTCGGCGCTGGCCATCCGGCCCTGCAGCCAGTCCAGCAGGCCATGCATGCCCAGCGCCTGTGCCGACGCCTCCTGCAGCAGCTCGCCGAGCTGGAGGTAATTGGTCAGCCGGCGCTCGCCATCGATCAGCGCCAGCAGGCGTTCGCCCTGTGCGGCGCAGACGTCGGCGATCACCGCGAACGGGCCGCCGCGCTGCCATCGTTCGCGCCAGTGCAGCAGCTGCGCCTGGAATCCCCGCTGCAGGTCGCCTTCGCGTTCCATCGCTGCGATCGCACTGGCAGGCTGGCCGAGCAGCACGGTGGCCAGCGCGGTACGCAGGCGGCCTTCGTCGGCCGGTTGCAGCAGGGCCAGCAGCAGCGCGCGCAGGTCGCGGGCTTCGCTGGTGGCGAACAGGCTCTGCCTGCCGGCTGCCACCGCGGGAATTCCAACAGCCGCCAGCGCACGCTGTACAAGCGTGGCCTCGCGATGCGAACGCACCAGCACGGCGATGTCAGCCGGCTGCACCGGGCGACCACGCAGCAGGGCCCTGCCGGCGCGCGCGTCCACCAGCACCTGGTGAATGGCGGCCACACAGGCCCGCGTCGCTGCCTCGCGGGAGGCATCGGCAGCCAGCGGCCTGTCACCGCCGCTGCGCAGCACGCGCAGGGTCAGGGCTGCGGCGGCATGGCCATCACGCTGGTAATCCGCATCTGCACGTACGCCGCCCGGCCGCACCGGCTCGAAGCGGATGTCACGCTCGAGGAAGGCGTCCTCACCGCCGTTGTCGTACAGCATCTGCAGCACGCGCAGCAGCGCAGGCCGCGAGCGGAAATTCTGGTCCAATGCCGGCGCAGGCTGCGCAACCTGCCTGGCCTTGAGGTAGGTATGGATGTCGCCACCGCGGAAGCCATAGATCGCCTGCTTCGGATCGCCGATCAGGAACAGCGCTGGCGCCAGTCCCAGTTCGCGCACCTCCGGCGAATCGCCGAACAGGGTGTGGAAGATGCCCCATTGACGGTCATCGGTATCCTGGAATTCATCGACCAGGGCAATGCGGTACTGCGCGCGCAGCCGTTGCACCAGCGTCAGCCGTTGCGGCCCCTGCAGGGCAAGCGCCACGCCGTCGATCAGGTCATCGTAGGTCTGCACCCGTCGCGTCTGTTTCAACAGGGCCAGTCGCTGCGCGGCTTCGGCGCGCAGGGCGTGCAGGAAGCGGATCGCGCGCTGGCGAAGCCACGACATGACCACGTCGGCGGCATCCCACCAGGCCTGCAATGCGTCGAAGAGGGGTGCATCCGGGCATGCGCCCTGCTGATCGTCCCGGCAGAGCGCCTGCATCGAAGTGGGCAGCAGCTTCTCCAGATGGAGTTTTCCATCGCGTGACCAGTCCGCGACCGCCTGCCCGGCGACCAGGGTGGAGAATGCCTTGTCGAAGCTCGGCCGCTTGGCACGACGTCCATCGAAGACCTTCTTCTCGAACGCCGTGGCGATCTGCCCACGGGCCGCATCAAGACCAGAGTCGATGGCGGACGCGAGGACCTGCGCGGCCTGCAGCATCCGCGGCCGCGGATCGTCCGGCAGCGTCGGCAATGGCAATGGATGCAGCGGCGGTGCGGCCAGCAGCGCGCGCAGGTCGCCTGCCAGTGCGTCCGGGCTCGACCACAACAAGGTCAGCGGCTCCAGTGTGGCCGGATCGTTGGCGTGCACGCGCCACAGGTCAGCCGCCAGTTCCTCCATCAGCTCGCGGTCGCTGGTCAGCAGCTCCGGAGGATCGAAGGTGTGGCCGCTCTCCAGTGCGTGCTCGCGCAGCACGCGGGTGCAGAAGCCGTGGATGGTGAAGATCGCGGCCAGATCGATTTCGTCGGCAGCGACCTGCAGGCGACGCTTCAGCGCCGCCGCGCTCTCATTGCCGGCATCGAGATGGCGCCTCAGGATCTGCCGGGTCAACCGCATGTCGGGTGCCTCGCCGTCGCCCGGAGGCAGGTCGACCATCCGCGCGGCCAGCGCCAGTCGCTCACGGATGCGCTTGCGCAGTTCCTGGGTAGCGGCATCGGTGAAGGTCACCGCCAGGATCTGGCCGATACGCAGGCCCTGCTCGACCACGAGCCGGGTGAACAGCGTGGCCAGGGTGAAGGTCTTGCCGGTGCCGGCACTGGCTTCGATCAGGCGGACGCCATCCAGGGGCAGTGCGAGATACGGGTCGATACCGGGATGTTCGATGGGGCTGCCTGCCACGGTAGCGTTCATCCGGTGACCTCTGTATGTGAACCGGCGCCGGGCACGCGGCCTTCGCGCAGCGCGCCGAACACCACCTGGCTGTTGTGCAGCAGCTCGGCATACCGGGCATCGTCTGCGAAGGGATCGGCACCGCGCATCAGCAACTGCCAGGCGTCACTGCGGGATTCGCCCCAGCTGCGGTCGCTGCCATGCCACTGCTTCCAGCCCTCGCTGCGCTGTTTCTCGCCGCTGGTCGTGTACAGCACCCAGCCGGTGTAGGGAGCGAACCACAACGGCTCACGCAGGCCACGCCGGCGCAGCTGCAGCAGCGCGCGCAGGGCGGCCCGCGCCGCGGGCACGGACAGTGCCGGCAGGACGTGCGGACCCTGACCGGCGTCACCACCGTCGTGGAACTGGACCAGCGGCAACGCGTCGCCTGCCGCATTGGCCAGCAGCCAGTCCAGCCCCTGGCGGATCACCGCGTTGCCGTTGAGCGTGCCCGCGCGCAGCCGCACCAGACCACCAGGATGGCGATCGGCAACCCGGCCGTGCAGGCGCACGCCGTCGATCTGGACCTCATAGCGGCGGCTTTCCGGCTGTACGCCCTGCATCCAGCCCAGCATTGCGTCGGCATAGGGGCGGGTCTTCGATTGTTCCACCTCGAACTGCCGCTCGCCCAGCGCACCGGACGGCACCAGCGCACGTGCGCGCAGCCTCGGGTAGAGCGGGTCGTCATCGCCGGTGAGGGTGGCACGCACCACCGCGGCCTGCACACTGCGCGTGTCCGGCCCTCGCGCGGACAGCACCAGCGGCTCCAGATCAACGACGTCCTCGACCTCATCGGCCAGTCGAAGGCCCAGAGACTGCGACAGGAACTGCCCAGCCGGGTCGCACAGGAACCGGCGCAGGCTTTCCAGAGACAGTTCTTCTTCCACCGCAGCTTCGACCGGCGGCGGCAGCGCCGCCGCGTCGAACCACGGCGACAGCCCGCCACGCTGCCCGGCCAGGCGACCGGCTGCCGGATGCCATTGCCGGCGGTAGCTGAAGCGACGCGGGTCGCCATCGCCGAACGCGGCGGGGGAGAACGGCTGCAGCGCGTGGCGGACCGTGAATGCCGCGGCGGCGGCGGCTGGATCGAGGTGGTAGGCCGCCACGGCGTCGATCAGCTCGCTGACCAGCACCGACGGTTCCCGCACGCTGCCATCGCGCGGATCGGCGCCGAGATAACTGAGGTAGAACACGTCCTGTGCGGCGGCGAACAGCTGCAGGAACAGGAAGCGATCGTCCTCGCGGGTGGAACGGTCGCCCGGGCGGCGTCGGGGCGTGTCCAGTTCGGCGGTGAGCTGGTTCAGGCCGGCCGCCGGATCGCGACGCGGGAAATCGCCATCATTGAGGCCGAGTACGCAGATCACCCGGAACGGCAGCAATCGCATCGGCACCATGCGGCCGAAGCTGATGCCGCCGGTCAGCAGAGGTGCACGCGTGTCGGCTTCGGCCAGGGCGGAGCCGAAATGCGCACGTATCACTTCAGGAGGCACCCCGTCGCTGAAGCCGGCCTTGTCTGCGTCTTCGGCGAACTGGTTGAGCAGTTTGCGCAGCCGCTCCAGCGCGCGCTGGCTGTTGGGTGAGCCGGGCGGGGTCGGCAGCAGCGCATCCAGCAGCGACAGCAGGCGCTGCCGCCACTGCGCCGGAGTCAACGTCTCGCCAAGACGGCGCTGGTAGGCGGCCAGTACCCGCAGCAGGCGCAGCAGGCGGTCCAGCGCATCCAGCGCGCCACCTTCCAGCCCGGTCCACGGCGCGACGCCGGCCAGGTCGGCATCGCTGCCGGTGGCATGGCCCAGCAGCAGGCGATCCAGCGCGAACTGCCAGGTGTAGGCATCATCCGGTGGCGCGCCGTGCCGGGCGCGATGGTCCGCATCCAGCCCCCAGCGTGCGCCCGCCTGCTGCAGCCAGCCATGCAGGCGGTCGAAGTCGGTCGCGTCCAGTCCGGCTGCCTCGGCCAGGGGCGCGCTGGCCAGCAGATCCAGCATTTCATTCAGGCCAAACCGCGAGACCGGCAGGCCAATCAGGTGCACGAACACATCGGCCAGCGGTTCGCCCGCCAGCGGACTGCTGTCGGCCAACGCGTAGGGAATGTGGTCGTCCTCGCCACCGCGGCCACCGAACACGGCCTCCAGGTAGGGCACGTAGGGATCGATGTCCGGCGCCAGCACGGCGATCTCGCGGGCCTGCAGCGGCGGGTCGAAGCGGTCATCCTCAAGCAGGCCACGCAGCTGGTCGTGCAGGACCTGCAGTTCGCGCAGGCGGGTGTGGCAGGCGTGCACCTGCAGGCTGGGATCATCGCCGGCCAGGCCATCACGCAGTTCGCCGGACGGCAGCGCCCGACGGTGGAACAGATCGCGCTGCAGGCGGTGCAGCAGGCTGTCGGACAGGCCGCCGTCGGCCATCGTCGGCCGCACGTCGTCTTCCGGGTCGATGTAGGCGGCGATCTCACCGGCCGGGTGTACCACTTCATAGCTGCCCAGCACCGCCATGAAGTCGCGGCCGGCTGCGCCCCAGGCTTCCAGCAGGCGGTTTTCTCCCGCCGCTTCGCCGAAGGGATCGGGAGCGCCGCTGCGCAGCCGCTCGGCCAGGGTCTGCAGGTCGCCCCAGTACGACTGCACCGGGGTGGGCAGGTAGAAATGCAGTTCGCCCACCCGCGCCTGGGTCGCCATGACCCGCAGCACGTCCGGGGAGATGTTGAGCGTCGCGAATGCGGACATGCGCGGCGGCAACCCCTGCGGCAATGGCTGGCCGGCGCCCTCGAAGCGGTCCAGGTAGGTCTGGATGCGGCGCGCGCGGTAGCCATGCCCACCGGCAACGGCGCGCCACAGGATCGCCTGGGGATCGGCCGGGTCGGCCCCGGCCTCCCAGCGCAGCAGCCAGTCGCGCCGCCAGGCCTGGTATTTCTCGAACACCGACGCCAGCTCGCCGGCCAGGGCCCAGGGTTTCAGCCCATCGCTGCCGGCCAGATAGGACTGCAGCGCGCGCATCGGTGGTTGCCCGAGCAGCGCCGGATCGCGCAGCGCCCGGTACAGCCGCCAGTGCAGGCCGGCAGCATCGAGATCGTCGGCTTCGCCATCGACGTTGGCGTTGAGCGCACGGGCGACGAACTCACCCGGGGTGAGGAATTCGAGGTTGGCGGCGACACCGTATTCGGCGGCCAATGTCGCCTGCAGCCAGCGCCGCATCGCCACCTGCGGGATCAGCACCACGTCCGGTGCGAGCAGCGGCTGCCCTGGCATCGGCGCACGGACGTTGCGTGCCAGCAGCGCGGCCAGCACATCCAGCGAGTTGGAATGGTAGAGGCGGAAGTCGCTGCCCGGGTCACTCATCATGCACAGTGTGCAGCACGGCTGGCAGTATTCAATGGTCAAACCTGTCACCGGCACGGATTGTTCCGGGTCGCCCGGCGATTGTCCCGACCTGCCCGGGGCCCTGCCGTGCCACAATACTGCACCGTCCAGTCTGCTTATGTTCAGCCGGCTGACCCGATCCTTCGATGTCGAAAAAATGTTAATGGTGCCCATGTCGGCTTCCACCTCCAGTCTGGTGCAGTTGTCCAACGTCCGCATCGACCGGAGCGGACGCACGATCCTGCGCGACGTTTCCCTGCAGGTGCCGAAGGGCAGCATCACCGCCGTGCTCGGTCCCTCCGGCAGCGGCAAGTCGACCCTGCTGGCCGCGCTGACCGGCGAACTGCGCCCGGCGGCCGGCGATATCACCCTGTTCGGCAAGCCGATCCCGCACCGCAGCGCCGAGCTGTTGGAGATGCGCAAGAGCGTCGGCGTCCTGCTGCAGGGCAATGGCCTGCTGACCGACCTCACCGTGGCCGAGAACGTCGCCCTGCCGCTGCGCACCCACACCCGCCTGCCGGCGGCGGTACTGCGCCGGCTGGTGCAGATGAAGCTGCATGCGGTGGGATTGCTGGCCGCAGCCGACGCCTGGCCGCGCGAGCTGTCCGGCGGCATGGCGCGCCGCGTGGCGCTGGCCCGTGCGCTGGCGCTGGATCCGCCGCTGATGATCTATGACGAGCCGCTGACCGGGCTGGACCCGATCGCGTCCGGGGTGATCATGAGCCTGATCCAGCGTCTCAACCACAGCCTGGGACTGACCAGCATCATCGTCAGCCACCACGTGCACGAGACGCTGCCGATCTGCGACCAGGTGATCGCCATCGCCAACGGCGGCATCGTCTTCCAGGGCACGCCCGACGCGCTGCAGTCCAGCCAGGACCCGTTGCTGCGTCAGTTCCTGCACGGCCAGCCCGATGGCCCCATCCCGTTCGACGCCGAGCCGCGCGCGAGGGTCGCCTGATGCCCTTCATCCAAGCCACCCGCTCGCTGGGCCGCGCCGGCCTGTTCTCGCTGACCGTGCTGCGCGGTTCGCTGCCGACCCGTGATTTCCTGGCCGAACTGACCCGCGAGATCTACAAGATCGGCGCGCGCTCGCTGCCGATCATCGCTGTCGGCGGCGCCTTCGTCGGTCTGGTGTTGACCCTGCAGGGCTACCGCACGCTGACCACCTTCGGCGCGGCCGATGCCCTGTCGACCCTGCTCGGCTTGTCGCTCTACCGTGAACTGGCCCCGGTGCTGACCGCGCTGCTGTTCATCGGCCGTGCCGGCAGCTCGATCGCCGCCGAACTGGGCCTGATGCGCGCCACCGACCAGATCAAGGCACTGGAGCTGATGGCGATCGACCCGGTGGCCAAGGCCGTGGCGCCGCGCTTCTGGGCAGCCGTGCTGACCGTGCCGCTGCTGACCGGCATCTTCTGTTCGCTGGCGATCAGCGCCAGCTACTTCGAAGCGGTGCACGTGCTCGGCCTGGACAATGGCGTGTTCTGGTCGGCGCTGCGCAACAGTGTCGACTTCTGGGACGATTTCGGCGTGGCGATGCTGAAGTCGGCGATCTTCGGCGGCACTGCAGCCCTGGTCGCCGCCTATGTCGGTTTCCACGCCGAGCCGACCATCGAAGGCACTTCGGTGGCCACCACCCGTGCGGTGGTCAATGCCTCCCTGCTGGTGCTGATGTTCAACTTCGTGCTGTCGGCAATGCTGTTCACCTAACCCTTCCATCGGCGGTGCGCGGTGCGCGCGGCCACAACGACTCGATCAGGTACTCCCCATGGCCATCCGCGGTCCCAGACTCGAATTCTCCGTCGGCGCATTCCTGCTGCTGGCCCTGGCGTCGCTGCTGGTGCTGGCCGTGGCTTCCACCAACCAGCGCTGGAGCTGGGGCGGTGACGGCTACGAGCTGAAGGCGCGCTTCTCCCAGGTCGGCCAGCTGCGCAAGCAGGCGCCGGTCAAGATCGGCGGCGTTACCGTCGGCCAGGTTGCCGCGATCGACCTGGACCCGGTCAAGTTCGAATCCATCGTGACCCTGCGCATGGATAGCAAGGTCAAGGACCTGCCGGCGGATACCTCGGCCGGCATCTTCACCAGTGGTTTGCTGGGCGAGAGCTATATCGGTCTTCAGCCCGGTGGTGATCCGGAAGTGCTCAAGCCCGGTGAGGAGATCGTCTTCACCCAGCCGGCGGTGGACCTGATCCAGCTGGTCGGCAAGTACATGTTCAGTGGCGGCGCCGGCGGCGGCGCAGACCCGAAGCCCAACGATGGCGCACAGGCGCCTGCAAAGGAACCGCAACCATGAAGATGAAACTGATCCCGGCCCTGCTCGCGTCCTCGCTGCTGCTGGCGACCCCGTTGCTCGCCCAGGCGCAGGCCGCGGCCCCCGCTGCCGCCGCTCCGCAGGCCCAGGCCGGCAAAGTGGTGATCGATGCCAGCAGCCGCATCCTGTCCACCCTGCAGCAGCGCAAGAGCGAGTTCAGCAGCAATCCGTCCAGCCTGCGCTCCTACATCGACAGCGAACTGAACCGCACCTTCGACCGCGACTACGCGGCGCGCCTGGTGCTGGGCACGCATGCACGCGGCGCGTCGGATGCGGACATCAAGCTGTTCGCCGATGCGATGGCCGACAGCCTGATGCAGCGCTACGGTTCGGCCCTGCTGAACATCCAGGGCAGGCCGAGCTTCCGCCTGAAGGGTGAAAGCCCGCTGCCCGGCAACCGCGGCGTGCGCGTGAGCACCGAGCTGGTGCGTGCGGGCAACGAACCGACGCCCGTCGAGTACTGGATGCGCAACGTGAACGGCCAGTGGAAGATCTTCGACGTCAACATCGAGGGCATCTCCTACGTGCAGACCTTCCGCAACCAGTTCGACAGTCCCCTGCGCCAGAAGGGCATCCGACAGGTGGCCAACGAACTGCACAGCGGCAGCATCCAGGCCGGACCGGCCGGCAATGGCAAGTAACGCGCTGGCACTGCTGGAAGGCGGCACCCTGCGCCTGCGCGGGGCGCTGGATCGTGCCGCAGTGATTGCCCTGTGGCCGCAGCTGCAGGCGTTGCCGGCGCAGCTGGCACGGCTGGAACTGGGCGAGGTCGAGCGCGTGGACAGCGCCGGCCTGGCCCTGCTGGCCGAACTGGCCGCGCGCGCGCGCAAGGCCGGCCACCCCCTGGTGATCTCCGGCATGCCCGCCGGCTACAACGAACTGAGCGCAGCCTACCGGCTGTCGCCCGACCTGGATTTCAACGCTACTTCTGCTGCGAGCTGACATGAACGTCGTACGCGCTCTCCCCCTGATCGTCCTGGCCGCCGCGCTCAGCGCCTGTGCCGGCAAGCCCGCGCGCAGCGATGCGCCGGTTGCCGATACGCTGGTTCCGGCCAGCCCGACCGCCGCCACCGATACCGCCACCGATGCCCCCGCACCGGCAGCGGAGCCCACCCCCGTGGCCAGCGGCGAAACGGCCACGGCCAATACGCCTCCGGCCACGGACGCGTCTGCTGGAACCAGTGCCTCGGCTGCCGCTGCGCAGCCCGGCGGCGACGATGATTTCGACGCGCTGTACGGCGCCGACGGTGCGGCTGGCAACGCGGTGGCCTACGACCCGTGGGAACCGTTCAACCGCAAGGTGCACCGGTTCAACGTGGCGGTCGACAATGCCGTCGCGCGACCGCTGGCGACGGCTTACACCCACGTGGTGCCACGCTTTGCCCGCACCGGTGTGAGCAACTTCTTCAGCAACCTGCGCTCGCCGGTAACGATCGTCAACCAGCTGCTGCAGGGCCGTCCGGATGATGCCTGGGACACGCTGGGTCGCTTCCTGATGAACTCGACGCTGGGTATCGGTGGCCTGTTCGATCCGGCCAGCAAGGCGATGGTCGCCAACCGCAAGGAAGACTTCGGCCAGACGCTGGGTGCATGGGGCTGGCGTCGCTCGCGCTACGTCGAGCTGCCGTTCTTCGGTCCCCGCACCGTGCGTGATGTGTTCGGCCTGGCCGGCGACATGCCGCTCTCGCCGATCCGCAACATCGAAGAGGACAAGGTCCGCATCGGCCTGCAGGGCCTGCAGCTGGTCGACAGCCGCGCGCAGCTGCTGGCGGTGGACGATCTGCGCAGTTCGGCGGTGGACGAGTACGCGCTGGTCCGCGATGCGTGGCTGCAGCGTCGCAACTACCAGATCGAGAACGATCTGCGTGGCAAGCGCAACCGCGGCCAGGACGATCCCAACTCGCCGATCCCGATCGATGCGATGCCGATGCCGCAGTGGGGCAACTGAGTCCTGCCGGCACCCCATGAAAAAACCCCGCCTCGGCGGGGTTTTTCATGGCGGGCGATCAGGCGCCCAGTGCGGCGTCGACGGCCTCGCGCAGACGCGCATCATCGGCGGCCACATCCGGCGCGAAGCGGGCGATGACCGCGCCGTCGCGGCCCACCAGGAACTTCTCGAAGTTCCACAACACCGCCGGCGCCGGGTGGATCGGAATCTCCTTGCTGGACAGTCGCTCGCGCAGCGGGCCTTCGCCGATGGCCTGCGGCTGCGCGGCGATCAGCTGCTGGTAGAGCGGGTGCGTGTCATCGCCGGCCACGCTGATCTTGGCGAACATCGGGAATGTGACATCGTAGGTCAGCTGGCAGAACTGCTGGATCTCCGCCTCGCTGCCCGGCTCCTGGCCAAGGAAATTGTTGGCCGGGAAACCGAGCACTTCCAGCCCCTGTGCCTGCTTCTGCGCATACAGCGCCTGCAGGCCCTCGTACTGCGGGGTCAGGCCGCACTTGGAGGCGACGTTGACCAGCAGCAGCACCTTGCCCTGGTAATCGGCAAGACTGGACGGCTGGCCGTCGATGGTGGTGAGGGGAATGTCCTGGATCGGGGTGCTCACGCGGGGTGCTCCGGCAACAGCGGGGAATGGCCCATCAGCATAGCGCCACGTGGCTGCGCCGGAACGCCTCAATCCACGCAGAGCGTGCCCTGTGCCTTGCCGTCGTCGATGCGCTGACGACAGCCGAAGTTCTGGCTGACGTCACGCTGGCAGGTGCCGGTGGCTGCCGTGCCGGCGGCGATGCCGTCGCTGGCCAGGCATTGGCCGGTGCAGTCACGCTTGCTGCTGCAGGTCTTTCCTGCGTCGGCGTATGGAATCACGCACTGCAGGCGCTGCAGGCGTCCCAGCGGCTGCAGGGTGCCGCCGGCGGCCTGGCAGTCCACATCACGCGCGTCCTGGTAGGCCTGCGTGGCCTCCGGGCCTGGCTGGGCATCACCGGCCTGCGTGGCAGGCGGTGTACTGCTGCATGCAGCAAGCACTGCGGCCAGGGCGGCACTGGCGGCAAGGTGGAAACGCATGGCGGTACCTGTTGGCGATGGACAGGCCGCCAGCATACGCATCGTCCCCGTCGGCAGGGTGTCTGCGTCGCTCAGCGGGCGTCGGTCCCGCCTTCACTTCCGTCATCCTCGCCGCTGCCTTCCGCATCCCCTTCGCCCAGGTCGCCGAGCAGCGATTGCGCCTGCTCGGTGGCCAGCGATTCCACTCCGCGCAGCCTGCGCTCGATGGTGCGCGTCTTGCGGCTGGCGTCGCCGATGCTGCGGCCCACGGTGCTGATCTGCTTCTCGGCCTTCTCGAGGATGCCGGCGAACTTCCCGAATTCGCTCTTCACCGCCCCCAGCAGGCTCCACACCTCGCTGGACCGCTGTTCGATGGCCAGCGTGCGGAAACCCATCTGCAGGCTGTTGAGCAGAGCGGTGACCGTGGTCGGCCCGGCCACGACCACGCGGTGATCGCGCTGCAGGCCGTCGACTAGGCCCGGACGCCGGATCACTTCGGCATACAGGCCCTCGGTAGGCAGGAACATCACTGCGAAATCCGTGGTGTGCGGCGGCACGATGTACTTCTCGCAGATCGACTTGGCCTGCACCCGCACCGCGCGCTCAAGCTGGATGCCCTGCAGGCGCACGCCCTCGGCATCGCCCTGCTCCTGCGCATCGAGCAGGCGCTCATAGTCCTCACGCGGGAACTTGGAGTCGATCGGCAGCCATACCGGCGTGTCGTCATTCCTGCGGCCCGGCAGGCGCACGGCGATGTCGACCATCTCGCCACTGTCTGGACGGACCTTGACGCCCCGCGCGTACTGCTCCTGGGTCAGGGTCTGCTCGAGAATGTTCTCCAGCTGCACTTCGCCCCAGCTGCCGCGGTTCTTGACGTTGGTCAGCACGCGCTTGAGGTCGCCGACGCCGGTGGCCAGCTGCTGCATCTCGCCCAGCCCGCGCTGCACCTGTTCCAGGCGTTCGGAGACCAGGGTGAACGACTGGCCCAGTCGTGTTTCCAGCGTCGACTGCAGCTTCTCATCGACGGTGTGGCGCATCTGCTCCAGCTTCTGGGCGTTGTCGTTCTGCAGCGCGCGCAGCTGTTCTTCCAGAGTGGCGCGCATCTCGGCGATGCGCTGTTCATTGCGCTGGGTCAGCTCCTGCAGCCGCAGGCCCAGGCTCTCGGTCAGACGCTGCTGGGACAGCGCCCCTTCCTCGCGGCCCTTGCGTGCATCGTCCACCAGGGTCTGGCGCAGCGCGCCGAGCTGGGCATCGGTGCGGCCGGTGAGTTCCTGCAGCTGCTGGCCGAAGGCATGGATGCGCGCCTCCTGCTGCTGGCCGAAGCTCTCCAGCTGGCCTCGCAGTTCCTGCAGCCGCTGCGCCAGCAGGGCGCCGCTGCGCTGCTGGCTGTCGGCGGCTTCGGCGCGTGCCTTGCGTGCATCCTCGCCCAGCGCCTCGCGCAGCAGGTCCAGGCGCTGGTCGGTGCGGGTCGACAGGTCGGTCAGCGCCCGGGCAAAGCCATCCAACTGTTCGCGCAGTTCACTGCGGCCCGTCCGTGCCTCCTCGCGTACGGCCTGCTCCAGCCGATCATGCGGTGGGCGGCGCAGCAGGGCGACCAGCTGCAGGATGAGTACGACCAACAGGAGGCCGGCGATGAGCAGGGATTCGGTTTGCATGGCACCAGTGTAGGCTGGGCCAGTCTCAACTGCTGCGTCCCGCCCCGGTCATGCTCGCGCTGTTCGGAAAGCCCACGTCGATCAACGTACGCAAGGTGCTGTGGCTGTGCGCCGAGCTCAGGCTGGCCATCGAGCACGACCCGGCACCGTCGGCACGGCAGCTGGCCGGGCTGAATCCGAACCTGCAGGTGCCGGTGCTGCGCGACGGCGGCTTCGTGCTGTGGGAATCGAACAGCATCTGCCGTTACCTGGCCTCCCGCGCCGGACGCGCTGACCTGCTGCCGGCAGATGCGCAGGCGCGTGCGAAGGTCGAGCAATGGATGGACTGGCAGGCGACCGACCTCAACAGCGCCTGGCGCCACGTGTTCATGGCGCGCGTGCGGCAGCATCCTGACTATCCCGACGACGGCCGCGCCGAGACCGGCCTGGCCCGCTGGAATGAGCTCATGGGTCTGCTGGATGCCCAGCTGGCCGGCACGGGAGCGTATGTCACCGGCGACGACTTCACCCTGGCTGACATCGCGCTGGGCCTGTCCACCCAGCGCTGGCGCAGCACCCCCGGCGCCAGGCCCGCGCTGCCCTGCCTTGACGCCTGGTTTGACCGCCTGCGGTCGCGACCCGGGTTCGCCGAACACGTCGACAACGGTGACCCCTGAGGCAGCGGCACGTACCGCGAGGCCTCCTGCAGGGCCGGGTCATGCTTTGCTCTGCAGGAGGCAGACAGGCCTCTACCAGCCCTCGAGAACGATCTTGCCCTTGGCGCGGTGACTCTCCAGCACGGCATGCGCGCGACGCAGGCTCGCCGCTTCAATGCGGCCGAAATGCTCGCCCAGCGTGGTCTGCAGCACGCCGGCATCGACCAGGTCCGCGACGCGGTTCAACAGCACGTGCTGCTGCTGCATGTCCGGCGTCCGGTACAGCGGGCGGGTGAACATCGATTCCCAATGCAGCGACAGCGCCTTGCGCTTGAGCGCCATCACATCCAGCTGGCCAGGATCGTCGATCAGCCCCAACTGGCCCTGTGGCGCCAGCACCTCCACGATCTGCGCGAAATGCTGGTCGGTGTGGGTCAGGCTGGCGACATGCTCCACCTGCGCGATGCCCAGCCGTGCCAGCCCTTCGGCCAGTGGCTGGCCGTGGTCGATCACATGGTGCGCGCCCATCGCGTACACCCAGTCCTGCGTCTCCGGGCGCGAGGCGGTGCCGATCACGGTCAAGCGGGTCAGGCGACGCGCAAGCTGCACCAGGATCGAGCCGACGCCACCGGCCGCGCCGATCACCAGCAGGGTCTGGCCCTCGCCTGCGCCCTCGGCGATGCGCAGGCGATCGAACAGCAGCTCCCAGGCCGTGATCGCCGTCAGCGGCAGGGCTGCGGCGGCCGCATCGTCGAGGCTGGCCGGCTTGCGGCCCACGCTGCGCTCGTCCACCAGCTGGTACTCGGCATTGCTGCCGGACCGGTCGATCACGCCTGCGTAGTACACCGCGTCGCCCGGCTGGAACAGGGTCACCTCACTGCCCACCGCATCGACGATGCCGACGGCATCCCAGCCGAGCACGCGCGGGCCATCGGTGGCCATGTTGCGGCGGACCTTGGTGTCGACCGGGTTCACCGCCACCGCGCGCACCGCCACCCGGAGGTCGCGCGGGCCCGGCTGCGGAAGCGGCAGGTCGATATCGATCAGGGCCTGTGCATCGTCGATCGGCAGGCCGGCATGGGAATAGGCAATGGCGCGCATGGCAGCGGTCCAGTGGGAAAGGAGGCCAC
Source organism: Stenotrophomonas sp. STEN225 (assembly GCF_056756445.1). NCBI lineage: Bacteria > Pseudomonadati > Pseudomonadota > Gammaproteobacteria > Lysobacterales > Lysobacteraceae > Stenotrophomonas > Stenotrophomonas sp. STEN225. Next base: position 38,573 of record NZ_JBRRBV010000003.1, read on the forward strand.
AGCGTGCGCCGCGCACGGTCCGCCGGAAAGGCGCACAATCGGGCAGGACTTTCACTCCTGCGATGAAAATGATCCGCTTCGACGACCTGCAGCTGTTCGTCCGTACCGCCGCGCTGGGCAGCTTCTCGCAGGCCGCGCGCGAGGCCGACCTGCTGCCCGGACAGGTCGCCGCCGCCGTGGCCCGGCTCGAGCGCGAACTGGACCTGCGCCTGTTCGTGCGCACCACCCGCAGCCTGCGGCTGACGGCCGAAGGCGCGCTGTACCTGCCTTACGCGCAGGAGGTGCTGGCGACCCTGCGCGAGGGCCAGGCCCGGGTGCAGGGCGAGGATGCCGAGCTGCATGGCACGCTGCGGCTCTCTGCCCCGTCGGACTTCGGACGCAACCTGCTGCTGCCGTGGCTGACCCGGTTCCGTGCGATGCATCCGCGCCTGCGGCTGCATCTGCGCCTGTCCGACGAAGTGGCCGATGTATTCCGCGATCCGGTCGATGTGGCGATCCGCATCGGGCATTTCGATGATGCCAGCTATGTCGCCCTGCCCCTGCTGGAAGGCAACCGGCGCGTGCTGGCGGCGTCGCCCGGCTACCTGCAGCGGCGCGGCACGCCGCAGCGGCTGGAGGATCTGCGCGATCACGACTGCCTGGCCTACCAGCTCGGTGGTCGCGCCTACGACCGCTGGGCCTTCGAGGTCGACGGCCGTCGCGTGGTGATCCCGGTACAGGGCCCGCTGGTGTGCGACGACGCCGATGTGGTGCGGCGCTGGGCGGTGGCCGGTGAGGGCATCACCTACAAGTCCTGGCTGGACCTGCGCGAGGACGTGCTCGCCGGGCGCCTGCAGCTGCTGCTTGGCGGTGTGGGCAGCCACATCCCACTGCAGCTGGTCTGCCCGCACCGCAAGCAGTTCTCGCCCGCGGTGCGGCAGCTGCATGCGCAACTGCGCCAGCACCTGCAACCGCTGCTGTCGGGCATGCCCGAGGGCGGCGGCGGCCCCCTGTCGCAGCGCGCGGCACTGGCCGACAATACCGGCTCCCCGTAGCAAGAGAACATCGCCATGCCGTGGATGGGCATCCAGGACCTGTGGACGTTTCTGGTCGCCGTGCTGGTGTTCCTCGCCCTGCCCGGGCCCGGCACGTTCACCCTGTTGACCGCCACCGGCCGGGGCGGGGTGCGCGGTGGTTACACCGCACTGGCCGGCCTGCTGGTCGGCGACCAGATCCTGATGTGGCTGGCCCTGGCCGGCGTGGCGGCCCTGCTGAAGGCCAACCCGCTGGTCTTTCACGCCGTGCAGTACCTGGGCGCGGCCTATCTGGTGTGGGTGGGCATCAGCCTGCTGCGCACGCCCAGGCAGGAGGGGGGCGATGCCGGCCCGATCCGCATGCAGCCGGGCCGCTACTTCCAGCAGGCGATCCTGGTCAGCCTGCTCAATCCGAAGGCGATCCTGTTCTACATGGCCTTCCTGCCGCTGTTCATCGATCCCAGGGCGCACCAGGGCATCGCCACCTTCGTCGCGCTGGCGGGGATCATCTTCGTGGTCAGCATCGCCTACTGCTCGCTGCTGATCTGGGTGGGCAACCTGGCGCGGCGCCGGTTGATCCAGCATCCGCGCGTCAGCGACGCGCTGCGACGCGTGGCCGGAGTGTTCCTGGTCGGCTTCGGCATCCGCCTGGGACTGAACGGCTGACCGGCACGGCGACGGCTGTCGGGCCCGTTCCGCAACCTTTGTGCTGATTCCGGCAGTGTCGTCGCGGTCATGCGCGCGCTGCGCCAGGCATGACCCCCGTCAGTGGTAATGCTGCGCTGCATTCGGTCACACTCGGAGACTTGTCGTTATCAGTCACCCCTTCCGAGGCCTGCATGTCCCTGCTCCGGCGCAAGTCCCTAGATTCCGTCACCGTCCACGAAGCCGGCAGGCGACTGGTCCCGACACTCAGCTGGCCGCACCTGATCGCGCTGGGCATCGGCGCCATCGTCGGTACCGGCATCTACACGCTGATCGGCGTCGGCGCCAATCTCGCCGGCCCGGCCGTCCTGATCTCCTTCGCCATCGCCGGTGCGGTCTGCGCCTGCGCAGCCCTGTCCTACGCCGAGCTGTCGACGATGATGCCGGCCGCCGGCAGTGCCTACACCTACAGCTACAGCGCGTTGGGCGAGGTGTTCGCCTGGGTGGTGGGCTGGAGCCTGATCCTGGAGTACTCGCTGGTGGTCAGCACGGTGGCCGTGGGCTGGTCGGGGTACTTCGTCGGCTTCCTGGAGTGGGTCCACACCCAGTTCGGCTGGGACGTGACCCTGCCGGCCGCGCTGGCCGCGGGTCCGCACGTGGAAGGCGGCATGATCAATCTGCCGGCGATCGTCATCACCTGGCTGGTGGCCCTGATGCTGATGGCCGGCACCAAGGAGAGCGCGACCCTCAACGCGATCCTGGTGGTGTTCAAGCTGATCGCGCTGGCCATCTTCGTGGCAGTGGCACTGCCGGCCTTCGACAGCAGCAACCTGCAGCCGTTCATGCCGTATGGCTTCGCCAAATCACTGGGTCCGGATGGTGTCGAGCGAGGCGTGATGGCGGCCGCCGCGATCATCTTCTTCGCCTTCTACGGTTTCGACGCGATCTCCACCGCTGCCGAGGAGACCAAGAACCCGGGCCGCGACCTGTCGATCGGCATCATCGGTTCGATGATCGGCTGCACCATCGTCTACGTGCTGGTGGCGCTGGCCGCCGTGGGTGCGATGAGCTACGCGGTGTTCGGCCACAGTGCTGAGCCGCTGGCGCTGATCATGCGCCAGCTCGGCCACCCGACCGCGGCGATGGTGATCGGTGTCATCGCGATCATCGCCCTGCCGACCGTGCTGCTGGCCTTCCTGTACGGGCAGAGCCGCATCTTCTTCGTCATGAGCCGCGATGGCCTGCTGCCGCGTGGCCTGTCCAAGGTCAGCGCGCGCACCGGTACGCCGGTGGCCACCACGCTGTTCACCGCGCTGGTGGTGTCGGCCCTGGCCGGCGTGGCACGCCTGGACGAGATCGCGGCATTGGCCAATGCCGGCACCCTGGCGGCGTTCACCGCGGTGGGCATCTGCCTGGTCGTGCTGCGCGTGCGTGAACCGAACCGCGAGCGAACCTTCCGCACGCCGCTGGCCTTCATCGTCGGGCCACTGGCCGCGCTGGGCTGCATCTACCTGTTCATCAGCCTGCCGCACACCACGCAGCTGTACTTCCTGCTGTGGAATGTCGCGGGCCTGGTGCTGTACTTCCTGTACAGCCGTCGCCATGCGCTGATCGCGCGCTGATCCAGACCGCGCCGGGCACGGCCCGGCGCAGATCCGGCCCGGGCGGGGCGGTTACCCGCCCTGCCTGGCGGCGTAGTCCTGCGCCTGCCGCATCACCCGCAGCAGATTGCCGCCCCAGATGCCGGCGATCTGCTGTTCCGTGTATCCCTTGCGCAGCAGCCACGCGGTGATCTTCGGCAGCTGGCTGACATCGGGCAGGTCACTCAGGCCGCCGCCGCCGTCCCAGTCCAGGCCGATGCCCACGTGTTCGGGCCCGACCACCTGGAGGATGTGCTCGAAGTGGGCGAAGAAGTCCTCCAGGCTGGCGTGCCGGACGGGGTGTTCGTGGTCCAGTGCCTGTTCGGCCTTCAACAAGGCCACGCCCTGCTCGATGCCCATGCCTTCCCAGCCTCCCAGCTGCCGGCTGAGTGCTTCTTCGGCCTGTTTGCGCTCGGCCGTCTTGCCGGTGTCGATCAGATAGCCGCCATAGGCGTTGACCTGGATCACACCACCGGCCTTGGCCAGCTTCTTCAGCCGCGCGTCGTCGAGGTTGCGTGGATGGTCGTAGACCGCCTTGGCTGAACTGTGCGAGAGCACGAACGGCACCGGCATCATCGCCAGCAGATCGTCGAACACGGCATCGGAGGCATGCGACTGGTCGATGACAATGCCGAGCTTCACCGCCTCGCGCACCAGCGCCTTGCCGGCCGGGCTCAGGCCTTTCCACTCCGGTCCCTTCGGATCGGTCGCAGAATCAGCGAACTCGTTGTTGGCGAAATGCACCGTGCTCAGCAGGCGCAGGCCGGCACGGTGATAGAACGAAAGCAGGCTGGGGTCGGCCACCAGCGGGCTGGCGTTCTCCATGCTGATGTAGACCACGCGTTTGCCGGCGGCCTTGATCCGCGCCGCATCGTCAGCGGTCAGGGCCAGGGCGAACCGATCGCCGTTGGCCGCCACCATCTCGCGGATTTCCAGCAGGCGCTGCAGGCCGTGATCGCGCTCGGCCAGGTGGGCGGCGGCGCTGCGGTCGCCCTGGTCGGTGTAGATCGCCCAGAACCCGCCGTCCAGTGATCCCTCGACCATGCGCGGGTAGTCCACCTGTGACAGCGCATTGCGATCATGGCGCTGTTCGATATCGAAGCCGGTGCGGCCAAAGTTGGCCGGCGTATCCAGGTGGCTGTCGAGCGTCAGCAGGCGCTGCTGCAATGTCTTGGCACGCGCAAGCTCCTGCGCGCTGAACTCGATGGCATGGGCGTTCAGCGGCGCGCTCAGCGCCAGGGCAAGCAGCACGGACAGACGGCGCAACGACGGCATGGGGTTCCTACCGGCAATGGGAAGAACCCGACCATAGCGCTGCGGCCGGCCAATTTGTAGAGCCGAGCGCATGCTCGGCTGCCAGACAGATCAGCCGAGCGTGGGCTCGGCTCTACAGCGCCACGCGGTCAATCAACCACGCGGCAGAACACCGCCTTCAGGTAACGCGATTCCTGCACGTGGGCCATGAACGGATGATCCGCGCCGGCACCGGCAACCTTCAGGATCTGCAGGGTGCGGCCGGAGAAATAGGCCGCACGGCGCAGCATGTCCAGGAACTGGTCCTCGGCCACCAGGCCGGTGCAGGAGAAGGTGGCGAACAGGCCACCGGGCTTGACCACGCCCAGCGCCAGCTTGTTCATGTCCAAGTACTTCTTCAGCGCATTGATCACCTGGTCGCGGTCGCGGGTCATCTTGGCCGGATCCAGGATCACCACGTCGTACTGCTCACCGCGGTTGGCGGCATCGCGCAGCCACGGGAAGATGTCGGACTGGATGAACTTCGGGCGCACGTTGTTCAGGCGCGAATTGCCCTTGGCGATCTGGATGACGTCTTCATCGATGTCGATGCCGACCACGTCCGAGGCCCCGCGTGCCGCTGCATAGACCGCGAAGCCGCCGGTGTTGCAGCACAGGTCGAGTACGCTCTTGCCTTCCACCTGCTGGCTCAGCCATTGCCGGTTCTCGCGCTGGTCGGCGAAGAAGCCGGTCTTGTGCGCGCCGGCAGGATCGGCGCGGAACTTGATGCCGTACTCGGTGATCACCGACGCTTCGGTGGTGGTGTTGCCGTGGAAGTCGAAGCTTTCCTGCTTCTGCACGTGCTCGTCGGCGAAGCTGTGGAAGCGGCAGCCGGGGAACTGCTCACGCAGCGCATCGTAGATCCACTCGCGGTGGCGGAACATGCCGGCGGCAAAGAACTCGACCACCACCAGGTCGCCGTAGCGATCGACCACCAGGCCGGACAGGCCATCGCCCTCGCTGTGCACCACGCGCCAGGCGTCGGACACGGCGTCCAGCTTCAGCACGTCACGGCGCAGCGACACCGCCTGGGCGATCTTGCGCGAGAACCAGCCGGCATCAACCGCAACGGCCTGATGGGTTTCAAGAATGCGCACGGCGATGCGCGAGTGCCCGTTGTAGAACCCGCGCCCGATGAATTCCCCGTCCACCCCGACCACGTCGACGAGGGAACCGGGCTTGGGCCGGACGGTCGGCTTCTCGACCAGTTTCTGGAAGATCCACGGGTGGCTGGAGCGCCACGCGTTCTTGAGGCGGACAACGGGAAGGGGGGTATTCATCCACCTATTGTAAACCGGCCGCCGGGAGTCAGATCCCCGCAGGGGCTCTGACCCCTCTCTGGCGGGAACATGGGCTCGGGGCCCCTGCGGGGATCCGACCCCCGTGCCCGGGCATTTGACGGCGGACGCGGCAGGCCGCAGAATCGGCGCCAGAAGGGGAGTAGCTCCCAGACGTTGTCGCCGTCATTTCGAGCCCGCAGGCTCCGGTGCAACGGCAGTTCCAGCCGACTGGAACTGCGAGCGAGACCTTCGCCGTACTGGCGAAGCTCTGTCCCTGGATCCCCTCCCGATCCTCCGTTGCAGATCCTCGCCGTCCGGCCTGGCATTCATCTTTCCAACGGACATTCCCAATGCAGACGATCGGTAACATGTGGTTGTGGGGCGGCTTCGCAGCGGTGGTGGTCATCGCCCTGCTGGTCGACCTCGTGTTGATGCGCCATGGTGGCCCGCACAAGGTCACCTTCAAGGAGGCCCTGTGGTGGTCCATCGGCTGGGTCGCGCTGGCCCTGCTGTTCAACGCCGGCCTCTGGTACTACCTGAATGAGACGGCCGGCCAGGTCGTGGCCAACAAGGTCGGTCTCGAGTTCCTGACCGGCTACCTGGTCGAGAAGGCGCTGGCGGTGGACAACATCTTTGTCTTCCTGATGATCATGAGCTACTTCGCGGTGCCGGAGGAACAGCGCCAGAAGGTGCTGATCATCGGCATCCTGGGCGCGATCGTGCTGCGTACGATCATGATCTTCGCCGGCAGCGTGCTGATCAGCCAGTTCCATTGGCTGCTCTACGTGTTCGGCGCCTTCCTGCTGTTCACCGGCTGGAAGATGTGGTTTGCCGCCGGACAGGAGCCGGACCTGGAGAGCAACCCGGCCCTGCGCTGGATGCGCAAGCACCTTCGCCTGCTGCCGGAGTACGCCGGCAACGCCCTGAGCGTGAAGCGCGACGGCGTGCGCTGGTTCACCCCGTTGTTCGCGGTGCTGATCCTGATCGCCGTCACCGACGTGATCTTTGCGGTGGACAGCATCCCGGCGATCTTCGCGATCACCACCGATCCGTTCATCGTGCTGACCTCCAACGTGTTCGCGGTACTGGGCCTGCGTGCGATGTTCTTCCTGCTGGCCGGCATGGCCGACCGCTTCCACCTGCTGCCGTACGGCCTGGCACTGGTGCTGGGTTTCATCGGCATCAAGATGATGATCATCGACCTGTTCAAGATCCCGACCCCGGTCTCGCTGGGCGTGGTCGCGCTGATCATTGCCGCCACCGTCGTGCTGAGCCTGAAGTACCCGCCCAAGGAAGGCGAAGGCCAGGCCTGATCGCGGCTGGCAGACATGGCCAGCGGGATTGTCCCGCTGGCCGCTTCCACTCTCCCGCAGCGGTGGCCTTGGTTTCGCGCCAGCCACCGCCATTGCTTGAGGTATGAACAGCAACGCGCCCCTGCCCGCCGGCGACGTGCCGGCCCCCCGCAACGACCGCCTCCGCATCCTGCGGGCGTTCAATGTCAGCCTGGCCGCCGTGCTGGTGCTGGTGGTCGTGTTCGCCCTGCAGGGCACGTTCGACTGGCGCCCCTGGGCGGTAGCGCCGCTGGAAGCCAAGGGCCTGCTCGGCCTGCTCGGCGCCCCGCTGCTGCATGCCTCGGTCGAGCACATCGCCGCCAACAGCATCGCGATCCTGATCCTCGGCACCCTGGCCGGAAGCGTCTATCCCAAGGCCACCGTCCGCGCCCTGCCCCTGCTCTGGCTGGGATCGGGTGTGGGCGCATGGATGCTGGGCAATCCCGGCAGCATCCATCTGGGTGCCAGCGGCGTGACCCACGGCCTGATGTTCCTGCTCGCCGGCCTCGGCCTGCTGCGCCGCGACCGCGCCGCCATCGCCACCGGCCTGATCGGCATGCTGTTCTACGGTGGCATGCTGATGACCATCCTGCCGCATGCCGACGGCGTGTCCTGGCAATCGCACATGGGCGGCGCCTTCGCCGGCATCATCGCAGCGCTGCTGTTCCGCACCGCTGACCCGCTGCCACCGCGTCCGCGCTACAGCTGGGAGGACGAGGAAGACAACGCAGAACCGCTGGCCGACGATGAACTGGAGCCGCCGTCGCCACACCGTGTGCCGGTCCTGTGGCAGCCGCGCGAAGGGCAGGATTACGTGGTCATCCCGTTCCGGCGGCCGGACGAACCGCGCGGCTGAGGTGGGATGGGTCCCGGGCATGGCCCGGCGCTACGGTTCACCGGCATCCCGGGTAGCGCCGGGCCATGCCCGGCGGCGTTGACGTGTCAGTTCGCCGCGTTGCCCGCCGCGCCAGTGCCATCCACCGCCTGCCGGCCCAGCGCCGGGTCATCGGTGAAGAACGCATCGATGCCGGTGGCCAGATAGGCGCGCATCTCGGCGATCGACCCTTCGGCGTTGCGCGCGTTGTCCGCTCCCCTGCGCAGGTTGCTGGGCTGGAACTGATTCTCCGGGCGGAAGGTATACGGGATCACCATCAGGCCGGCCGCGTGCGCATCGCGCACCAGCGCGGTCGGCGTTCCCAGCGCACCGTTGGCGTCCAGCGGAATGATCGAGCGCAGTTCAGGACCGATGCCATCGGCATAGGCCGCGATGTCCTTCAGGCCCGCTGGAGTCATCATCTGTGCATAGGTCAGCGTGCCCCCGGCCTTGGCGACGTCGGCCGGCTGGGTATCGCCCTTCCACAGCAGCTGCAGCAGGCGGATGTTGCTGTCCTGCGGGATCTTGCTGCGCAGGTAACGCAGGTTGGCGGTTTCGAAGGACTGGATGGTGACCGGGCCGACGTTGGTGTAGGCATTGCCACGCAGCGCGGCCAGCAGTTTGTCTTCCATCGGCAGACCGATGGACTGGAAGTAGGTCGGATGCTTGATCTCCGGCACCAGCCCGATGCCGCGATTGGCGCGGCCGGCCTGCTGGACCAGGAACGCGAGGATTTCATCGAGACTGGCGATGCGGAACTGGCCGTCGTAGGCCGTGCTGCGCAGGTCGGGCAGGCGTTCGCGCGCGTACAGCGTCTTCAGCTCGGCCAGGGTGAAGTCTTCGGTGAACCATCCGTCCACCGTCTGCCCGTCGATGACCTTGCGGGTGCGGCGGCTGGCGAATTCGGGATGCGAGGCGACATCGGTGGTGCCCCCGATCTCGTTCTCATGGCGGGCCACCATCACCCCGTCCCTGGTCATCACCAGGTCCGGTTCGATGTAGTCGGCTCCGTCGGCGATGGCCTGTGCATACGCAGCCAGGGTGTGTTCCGGCAGCAGCGCGCTGGCGCCGCGATGACCATAGACCGACGCCCTGGCCGCAGCCGGGAGAGAGGATTCAGCACTCATGGCCACCGATGGTGCCACGGCCAGCGACAACAGCAACGCACAACCCCACGACTTCACTGCAACGTCCCCCAACGGTAGGTGATGGGCGGCAGTATGCGGCGGCAATGTGACAGGTGGGGGACCTGGGGTCGGATCCCCGCAGCGGCTGTCACCCCATGTGGCAAACGGGGTCAGAGCCCCTGCGGGAATCTGACCCCGGCTTACTTGCCGATGCAGAAGCTGGAGAAGATCCGTCCCAGCAGGTCATCGGCGCTCATCTGCCCGGTGATCTCGCCCAGCGCGTCATGTGCGAGCCGCAGCTCTTCGGCTGCCAGTTCCAGGTGTTCGTGGGCCAGCTCGTCATCAGCGCGACGGGCATGTTCCTGCGCACGCTCGATTGCATCCACGTGGCGGGTGCGCGCGGAGAACTCGCCGTCCACCTGTTCGCCCGCGCCTGCCGACGCGATCGCGCGCAGGCGCGCGTGGAGGTCGCCGAGTCCTGCACCGGTGGCGGCCGAAACGAACACACGGTCCGGATCGTCCACGGTTGGGCCGGCCTGCAGCAGATCCGACTTGTTGTGGATGTAGACCTTGTGCGGCACAGCCCGCACCGCTTCGCCGATGGCCGCCTCGCCCGCCGCCGGATCGCGCGCATCCAGCACGATCAGCGCCAGGTCGGTGCGTTCGATCTCCACGCGCGCGCGGCGCATGCCTTCGCGTTCGATGGCGTCGCCACCGTCGCGCAGGCCGGCGGTATCGACCAGGGTCAGCTCCAGTCCATCCAGGCGGATGGTCTCGCGCAGCGTGTCGCGCGTGGTGCCGGCGATGTCGGTGACGATGGCGCGTTCGCTGCCGGCAAGCGCATTGAGCAATGAACTTTTGCCGGCGTTGGGCGGGCCGATCAGCACCGCGTGCAGGCCATCGCGCAGGCGACGGCCACGCTCGGCATCGCGGCGCAGCAGGGCCAGGTCGCTGCGTGCCAGTTCCAGCCCGCGGCGCACCTGCGCGCCGCCCAGCGTATCCAGCGGCTCATCTACAAAATCGATGGCCGCTTCCACATGCACGCGCAGCAGCACCAGCTGCTCGACCACGGCGTCGATGCGCCGCGAGAACACCCCGTCCAGCGAGCGACGGGCAGCACGCGCGGCGCGGTTGTCGCCCGCAGCGATCAGATCGGCGATGGCCTCGGCCTGAGCCAGATCGAGCTTGCCGTTGAGGAAGGCGCGCTCGCTGAACTCACCGGGCCGCGCCTGCCGCGCGCCGAGCGCGATGCAGCGTGCAACCAGTTGCTGCAGCAACACCGGGCTGCCATGGCCCTGCAGTTCCACCACTTCTTCGCCGGTGAAGCTGTTCGGTGCCGGGAACCACAGCACGATGCCATCGTCGATCACCTCGCCGTCGGCGTCGCGTAGACGTGCGTAATGCGCGTGACGTGGGCGCAGGCCGGTTGCGCCCAGTGCGTTGGCGATGGCGGCGGCGCGCGGGCCGGACACGCGCAGGATGCCGACGCCACCTGCACCTGGCGCGCTGGCGATGGCGACAATGGTGTCGTTGCGGGTCGCGTCGTTCGTCACTCAGAGTTTCTCCAGCTGTGCGCGCGCCTGTGCAGCACCACTGCCCTGCGGCTGCAGCGCCAGGTAGGTGATGTAGGCCTGCTTCGCCTTGGCCTTGTCGCCGGCGTTGAAGTAGGCATCGCCCAGATTCAGATAGGCCACGGCGCGCGATGGGTCGATCTTCAGCGTGTTCTCCAGCCAGCGCGCAGCTTCAGCGTAGCGCTGCTGGCGGTAGTAGACGAAGCCAAGGTTGTTCGCGGCCTGGGCGAAGTCCGGGCGAAGCTTCAGCGCCTCGGTGAACTGCGCGACCGCCTCGTCGTACTGCTTTTCCCGGTACAGCTGCAGACCTCGGTCATTGGCTTGCTGCGCGCGTTGGCGATCCGACGCAGGGCCGGCGCTGGGCACCACCAGCTTGGCCCTGCCGCCCTGCAGGTCGGCCACGGTCACTGGCGTCTGGCTGCCCTTGGCTTCACTGGCGGCCTCGACCTTGTTGTTCAGTGCGATCGCATCGGCAGTCAGCTGGCGCGTATCGGCGTTGAGGAATTCCTGGCTGTCCGGAACCTGGAACACGAACTCGCCGCCCTGCGAACCGGGCAGGCTGCCGAAGGCCGGCGTCTGGTGCGAAACGGCCGATACTGCCGGCGCCACGTAGGCGGCCAGTTCGGTACCGGTGATCAGGCCGTCGCCGTTGAGATCGCCCTTGCCGGCCAATGCCTGCAGCAGCACCCACGTGAACACCGAGTGCCCGTTCGGGCCGGCGTCGGCCACCTGCTGGTCGGCACCGCCGGCGGTCAACATCTGCCGCGCGCTGCGACGCGCGTTCTCGCGCAGGAACGACGACGACGAGGGGCCACTACGGGTCAGGCCCAGGCCGCTGTAGCAGGCATCCATCACGAACAGCACGTGCTTGGCCTGCATGCTCTCGGCGATGTTCTGGATGTCGGTCATCGCGATGGCGTCGGTGGCGAACTCCTTCGGGTCCGAATCGACCGGGATGATGTAGCCAAGGTCGCGTCCGGAGGCGAGCTGGCGGGTGGCGCCGTGGCCAGCGAAGAACACGAACACGCGGTCGTTCTTTCCGGTGCGGTCATCGGCCAGGCGGTCGTGGAAGGCGGCGAGGATGTTGTTGCGCGTGGCCTGCTCGTTCTTCAGCACGATCACCTGCGAGGACGGGAAGCCGAACTGCCCGGTCAGAGTGTCGGCGACCGCCTGCGCATCATGGCTGGCGTATTCCAGTTTCGGCCACTTGGCGTAGCTGTCGATACCGACCACGATCGCCCATGATTTCTCGTAGCCGGTGGTGACGGTGGCGGCACCGGCATCACCCTTGCGCGCGCGCGCCACGGTGAAATCGCGGCCGTTCCAGCCGGCAAACTGGTAACCGTCGGCAATCAGCCGGTCGAGGATCTGCGGCAGCGCCTTCACTGCGCGATCGTGGATGTCGTGGAACAGGATGATGCCGCGCTGTTCCTTGTTCACCTGGTCGAGCACGCGCTGCACGATCGATTCCGGCACCGGATCGGCCCAGTCCATCGAGTCGATGTTCCACATGATCGACTTCAGTCCGGCCACGTTCAGCAGCTGCATGCCTTCGGCGTTGCGCGCACCGTACGGGAAGCGGAACAGCGGCGCGCGCTTGCTGTCCACATCCTTCAACAGCGTATCGGTGTCCAGCACCTGCTGGCGCAGCGCTTCACCGGTGGTGCGCGAGAGCTGCGCATGGGTCAGGCTGTGGTTGCCCACCGCATAGCCGTCTTCCATCAGCTGGCGGCTGATCTTCGCCATCGGGCCGAGACTGACCTTGCCATCGGCTTCCACCTTGCCGAGGTTGCGACCGACCTCGAAGAACACGCCCGGCACGTCGTAGCGTTTGAGGATGGCCACCACTTCATCGGTATAGGCCTTATGCGGGCCATCGTCGAAGGTCAGCACCACGGTCTTGGCCGGCAGGTCGCGGCCGAAGATCTCGCGGTCGCTGTCCTTCATCGACATCGGATACGGCTCGATCACCCCGTAGTCGCGCAGGATCGCTTCGCGACTGTAGTCCTTGCGCAGGTGGGCGATGTAGTCCTCCCACTTCTCGCGTTTGAGCCCGATGGCACGGGTGCGCTCGAAACGGCTGAAGATGCGGGTCAGTTCCTGGTTGTAGTTGCGCTCGATCTCATCGAGCGCTTCCAGATCCTCGCCGATGCGCTGGTGCAGCTTCACCGCCGGCAGCGAAGAGTCGGTGCCGATGCGCTCATGCAGATCGCGCAGCACTTCGCGGAAGGCCAGGCGGTCGGCGTCGAACAGTTCCGGCGCCGACTCGATGTAGTCCAGCACGGTGCCGAGAGTGGCGAAACGCTGGGAGCTGGAACCACGCAGCAGCGTATCGAACTGCGCGGCGATCGCCGTGCGCTGTTCCAGCCCATCGTGGAACAGCTGCTGGCCCACGCGTGTGGACCTACCACGATCGGCGGCCGACTGCTGTTCCTCGTCGGCCAGCAACACGATGATCCGGCGGTAGCCGTCGAGCTGCCTCTGCAACGCAGCCAGTAACGGCGCAGCGGCCGGATCGGCGGCCGCCGCCGCCTGCGCGCTGGGCTGGGTGACGGTGGTCGCCGGTGCCTTCGCGTCCTTGTCACCACAGCCGGCAACGGCCAGGGTAAGCAGCAGCGAAGGAAGGAACAGGCGGAACGACGACGCACGTGGCATGGCCAACTCGGAAGTGGGAGGAACGGTGTGCGGGGAATTCTAACGCCGCATGCGAAAAGCCCGCCTTGCGGCGGGCTTCTGCTGTGGTCAGCCGGCCAGCGGCCGACTCTACCGATTACTTCTTCTTGACCGGAGCCGATGCGGCGGTGGCCGGGACCGGGTCGCCGCCATGGCGCTTGGTCATCCACCACTGCTGCAGCAGGCCCAGGCCGCCGTTGACCACCCAGTACAGGACCAGGCCGGACGGCATGAAGGCCATCATGACGCCGAACACCAGCGGCATGAACTGCATCATCTTCTGCTGCATCGGGTCCATGCCCGGCGCAGGCGTGAGCTTCTGGGTGAACCACATCACCGCCACGTTGATCACCGGCAGGATGAAGTACGGGTCACGCGCGGTCAGGTCCTGGATCCAGCCCAGCCACGGCGCCTGGCGCAGTTCGACCGACTCCACCAGCACCCAGTACAGGGCGAAGAAGATCGGCATCTGGATGAGGATCGGCAGGCAGCCGCCCATCGGATTGATCTTTTCCTTCTTGTACAGCTCCATCATCGCAGTCTGGAACTTCTGGCGGTCATCGCCATAGCGTTCCTTCAGCTGCTGGATGCGCGGCTGGAAGCGGCGCATCTTGGCGCCACTCTTGTACTGCACGGCCGACAGCGGGTACAGCACCAGCTTCAGCAGCACCACCAGGCCGACGATCGCCCAGCCCCAGTTGCCGACCAGCTTGTGCACCTGGTTGAGCACCCAGAACAGGCCCTGGCCGATCACCGCCATCATCGAGAAACGGCTGTAGTCGACCACGCGATCCAGGCCCGGCACGTCTTCCTTGGCGATCAGGTTGACCAGCTTGGGGCCGACCCACAGGCGCGCTTCGGTGCTGGTGGACTGGCCCGGGGCCAGGGTAAAGGCCGGTCCGCGCGCTTCGATCAGGTCACGACCGTCCACCTGCGACAGCACGTAGTGGGCGACCTGGTCCTTCTGCGGGATCCACGCGGTGAAGAAGTGGTGCTGCAGCATCGCCAGCCAGCCGCCGGTGATGTTCTGGTTCAGCGCACCGTCCTCCAGGTAATCCTTGAACGCACGACGCTGGTACTTTTTGTCGTTGTCGTACCAGGTGGCACCGTTGAAGCTGAAGGAATCCGGGTTGGTCATGCTCCGCGACAGGATGGTCGGGGTGCGATCCAGGGTGCGGTAGACGTAGCCGTTCCACGTGGTGGCGCCGGCATTGCTGACTTCATCCTTGAAGCGCACGGCGTACTCGTTGCGCGAGACGGTGAGGGTGCGCTTGATGGTCACGCCGTTGTCGGCGGTCCACACGAACGGGATCTGCAGTTCGTTCTGGCCCTTGGCCAGCACGAAGTCGCGGGTGTCACCGACCAGCTTGAAGCCGTCGGCGCCGGGCACCGGGGCGTTCTTGTCCTGGCTGGCCCAGCCGCTGATCGCGCTGTACGGATGCGCGGGATCTTCGGTCAGCAGGCGGACCGGCGGGCTGCCTTCATCCTTGGTCTGCGGGAACTGCAGCAGCTCGGCGTCGAGCACGCGGCCCCCGTCCAGTACCAGGCGCAGGACGTCGGTGGTGACGGTCACGCGCTGGGCGGCCGGGGTCGCGCTGGCCTGGGCCTGCGTGGGCGCCTGGCCCGGGGCCGCCGGCACCTGGGCGCTGGGAACGCTGCCTGCGGCGGCGCCCGGCACGGTCTGCGCCGCGGCCGGGGCCGAACGGGTCGTCGGAGCAGGGGTCGGAGCGGCCTGCTCGCGGCTCCACTCCATCCACAGCAGCACGGCCACCATCAGCCAGGCAAAAATGAGAAATACGCGGGTCTGGTTCATCAGCGGACAGGCTCGGCGGGGCCGGAACGCGGTGCCGGCTCGGTCAAAGAGGGAGTTGCGATGCCATCAGGCGGCGGCATTGTGCCGTCCACGCCCGGCGCGGGCAATGCACGCAGGCGGCGCAGCAGGCGCAGGAAGGCCTGGCGGATGTCGTCATTGCTGGCGTGACGCGCAGCACTACGGGCCACGACGACAAAGTCGCCTGGCTGGATATCGGTTCGTGTCTGACGCAGGATGTCGCGCAGGACGCGCTTGATCCGGTTGCGCCCGACGGCGTTCGGATCGACCTTGCGGGAAACCGCCAGACCCAGCCTGGCCGGCCGGTCAGCCGGCAGCCAGTGCAGGGTCATCAGCGGATCGGACACACGGCGGGCGCCGTTGAAGACCGTTGAGTATTCGGCACGCGTGCGAACCCGCGCAGAGCGAGGGAATCGCTTGCGCGGGTCTGCAGTATTCACTGTCGAAGGGATTGCGTCTGCCGCGATGTGCGGCATGGCAATCAGGCGCTCAGGACTTTGCGGCCCTTGGCGCGGCGACGCGACAGGATCTTGCGGCCGTCAGCGGTCTTCATACGGGCACGGAAGCCGTGGTCGCGCTTACGCTTGAGGTTGCTGGGCTGGTAGGTGCGCTTGGTGGCCATTGGGGCCTCTCGTATGAATGGGACGGAAAGAACCGGAAATTCTAGAGAGGTACCCCACCCCGCGTCAAGCCCTGGGGACTACGCGAATTCACCGGCCTGTGCAATAGCTGTGGATGTTTTTGTGAATAAGTAGGGGACAAGCATTCCGAAGGCGGGCGCTCGGTGGTAGTCTGAGCCATCCATTTCCCCCCTTTCCGGCCTGTGTTTGGGCGCCTTGTCGCGCCCCCACCCCGGCCATCGGACGATTATTGCTGATGGATGCCTGGTCCCGTAGTCTCGAACGCCTCGAAGCGGAGTTCCCGCCTGAAGACGTTCACACCTGGTTGAAGCCGCTGCAGGCCGATCTGCGCGTGGACAGCCTGGTGCTGTATGCACCGAATGCCTTCATCGTCGACCAGGTGCGCGAGCTGTACCTGCCGCGCATCCGCGAGCTGCTGGCGCATTTCGCTGGTTTCAGCGACGTTTTTCTTGAAATCGGCTCCCGTCCGCGCCCGGTAGAGGCGCAGACCGCGCCGGTTTCCACGCATTCGGCGCACGCAGCCAGCGAACCCCAGGTGCCGTTCGCCGGCAATCTGGACAGCCATTACACCTTCGCCAACTTCGTCGAAGGCCGCAGCAACCAGCTCGGCCTCGCCGCTGCGTTCCAGGCAGCGCAGAAACCGGGCGATCGCGCACACAATCCGCTGCTGCTGTACGGAGGCACCGGACTGGGCAAGACCCACCTGATGTTCGCCGCCGGCAACGCCATGCGCCAGGCCAATCCGGGTGCGAAGGTGCTGTACCTGCGCTCGGAACAGTTCTTCAGCGCGATGATCCGGGCCTTGCAGGAAAAGACCATGGATCAGTTCAAGCGCCAGTTCCAGCAGGTCGACGCGCTGCTGATCGACGACATCCAGTTCTTCGCCGGCAAGGATCGCACCCAGGAAGAGTTCTTCCACACCTTCAACGCCCTGTTCGACGGCAAGCAGCAGATCATCCTGACCTGTGACCGGTACCCGCGCGAGGTCGAAGGGCTGGAAGCGCGCCTCAAGTCGCGGCTTGCCTGGGGACTGTCGGTCGCAATCGAACCGCCTGACTTCGAGACCCGTGCGGCGATCGTGCTGGCCAAGGCGCGCGAACGCGGTGCGGAGATTCCCGATGATGTTGCGTTCCTGATCGCCAAGAAGATGCGCTCCAATGTGCGCGACCTCGAGGGCGCGCTGAATACTCTGACCGCCCGCGCCAACTTCACCGGCCGTGCGATCACCACCGAGTTCGCGCAGGAAACCCTGCGTGACCTGCTGCGCGCCCAGCAGCAGGCGATCAGCATTCCCAACATCCAGAAAACCGTTGCCGACTACTACGGACTGCAGATCAAGGATCTGCTGTCCAAGCGCCGCACCCGCTCGCTGGCCCGTCCGCGCCAGGTCGCCATGGCCCTGACCAAGGAGTTGACCGAGCACAGCCTGCCCGAGATCGGCGACGCATTCGCCGGTCGCGATCACACCACGGTGCTGCATGCCTGCCGTCAGATCCGGACGTTGATGGAAACCGACGGCAAGCTCCGCGAAGACTGGGACAAGCTGATCCGGAAGCTGAGCGAATGATGCACGGACGCCGATGAGGCGTCATCGCACAAAACGGTGCAGAATCCGGTAGCAAGCGCGGGATGAGTTGTGGATAAAAAAGGCGCCTGACAACGCGCGGAATTTATCCACAGCTTTCCCCACCCTCTGGGGGGCGGTAATACAGAGGGTTTCGAGGCCAGAAATCCTTTTTATTACAAAGACTTAACGTTGTTTTCCAGCGATTCTGTCTCTACCAGCACCACCAAGCTTTTGATTTATTCCACATTTTTTAAAGCATAGGGGCACGGAACCACATGCGTTTCACACTGCAGCGCGAAGCCTTTCTCAAGCCGTTGGCACAGGTCGTCAACGTGGTCGAACGCCGCCAGACCCTTCCGGTTCTGGCCAATTTCCTGGTCCAGGTGCAGAACGGCCAGCTTTCGCTGACCGGTACCGACCTGGAAGTGGAGATGGTGTCGCGGATCGCGGTTGAAGATGCCCAGGACGGCGAAACCACCATTCCGGCGCGCAAGCTGTTCGAGATCATCCGCGCCCTGCCCGATGGCAGCCGGATCACCGTCTCGCAGACCGGTGACAAGATCACCGTACAGGCGGGTCGCAGCCGCTTCACCCTGGCAACGCTGCCGTCCAACGACTTCCCGTCGGTAGACGAGGTGGAAGCCACCGAGCGCGTGGCGATCGGCGAAGCGACCCTGAAGGAGCTGATTGAACGCACTGCGTTCGCGATGGCCCAGCAGGACGTGCGCTACTACCTCAACGGCCTGCTGTTCGACCTGCGTGGCGATGCGCTGCGTACGGTGGCCACCGACGGACACCGCCTCGCCCTGTGTGAAACGGATCTGGCCAAGCCCAGCGGCTCCAAGCGACAGATCATCGTGCCGCGCAAGGGCGTGACCGAGCTGCAGCGCCTTCTGGAGAGCGGCGACCGGGAGATCGAGCTGGAGGTAGGCCGCAGCCACGTGCGCGTGAAGCGGGACGATGTCACGTTCACCTCGAAGCTGATTGACGGTCGTTTCCCGGACTATGAAGCCGTGATTCCGATTGGTGCCGACCGCGAGGTAAAGGTCGACCGTGAGGCACTGCGCGCCTCGCTGCAGCGTGCGGCCATCCTGTCCAACGAGAAGTACCGCGGCATCCGCGTGGAAGTTTCGCCGGGCAACCTGAAGATCAGCGCGCATAACCCGGAGCAGGAAGAGGCGCAGGAAGAGATCGAAGCCGATACCACCGTCAGCGATCTGGCCATCGGCTTCAATGTGAATTACCTGCTGGACGCCCTGTCCGCATTGCGCGACGAAGAGGTCATCATCCAGCTGCGCGACTCCAATTCGTCGGCGCTGGTGCGTGAGTCCAGCAGCGAGAAGTCCCGCCATGTGGTGATGCCGCTGCGTCTCTGACAGTTGCGCTGTTCCACGTGGAACCAGAAGACGCCCGGGACGTTCCGGGCGTTTTTTTTTGGGGGTTCCACGTGGAGCATCCCGTTTCTTCATCGTGCTGCAAGGGGCCAGTCCCCGGTGTGACAGATCCCTATAGCTGTTCTGCCTGCCTGGATCCGCGGAGTTGCTCCTCTTGCTGACGCGACTATCCACAGACGTCGTTGCAGGCGCTGTGCGCCCTTCCTAGCTTCTAAATCTGGGTATAAATCTAAAGCCTGGTGGTGATGGTAGAGCCAGATTTCGTGGAGAACAGGGTCATCTCGTTGATTTTATTGGTTTTTAATGTGCTGAAACCCCCTGCATATCGGCGCCTGGGGCTGGGGGGGAACCTGTGGATAGATTTCAGGCAGGGCCAAAGCGGCTTTTTTATCCACAGATTGCCCATACCTTGTGTATAAGTAATACCGGGCCGCTGTGCATAGCGTGAAACCGCTGGCTTGAAATTCTTGAAATCTGTGGAACCGCCACGGGTGTTGGTGCGCAGATTTCAAGGAAATGCGGCAGGTTTTTTGCGGGCCGTCGTCCGTAAGCCGGTCAGGACACGTTCGCAACCGCGCCATGGTCTGCAGGGCGATAGCCTGACGCCAACGGCGGACTTGACCGATGCAGTAAGCTGATGGACTCCCTGCCCCTCTACCGCTTCGTGCGGATGGTCCTTCGCACCCCATGCAGATCCGTCGCCTCGTCCTGCACCATCTGCGCCGCTTCGCCGTGGTGGATCTGTCGCCACAACCGGGATTGAATCTGCTGACGGGCGACAATGGGGCCGGCAAGACCAGTGTGCTGGAGGCGTTGCATCTGATGGCTTACGGGCGCAGCTTCCGTGGTCGGGTGCGCGACGGCCTGGTGCGCCACGGCCAGGATGCGCTGGACATCTTTGTGGAATGGGACGAACAGCGCGGCCAGTCATCGCCGCACCGCCGCAAGGCCGGTCTCCGCCATAGCGGACAGCACTGGAAGGGGCGTCTGGATGGTGAAGATGTCAGCCAGCTTGGCAATCTATGTGCTGCACTGGCGGTGGTGACGTTCGAGCCGGGCAGCCATGCTCTGGTCAGCGGTGGTGGTGAGCCCCGTCGGCGTTTCCTGGATTGGGGATTGTTCCACGTGGAACCGGATTTTCTGTCCCTGTGGCGCCGCTACTCACGGGCGCTCAAGCAGCGCAACGCCCTGCTCAAGCAGGGAGGGCCGGCGAGGATGCTCGATACGTGGGATCACGAACTGGCTGAGGCCGGCGAACCGTTGACCAGCCGACGTCAGCGTTATCTGGAGCGGCTGCAGGAGCGCACCATCGCGCTGGCGGCCAGTCTTGCCCCCCAGCTGGGTATCCAGGCGCTGGACCTCAGTCCGGGATGGCGCCGCCACGAACTGCCGCTGGCCGATGCACTGCTGTTGGCACGCGAGCGGGACCGGCAGGCGGGCTATACATCTGTTGGGCCCCATCGGGCGGACTGGAGCGTGGACTTCAGCCATATTCCAGGGCGGGACGCGCTGTCGCGCGGCCAGGCCAAACTTACGGCCTTGGCGTGTCTGCTGGCCCAGGCCGAAGACTATGCGGAACAGCGCGGGGAATGGCCGGTCATTGCTCTGGACGATCTGGCCTCCGAACTGGATCGCACCCACCAGGCGCGGGTGCTGGAGCGCCTGCTTGCCGGCCCGGCGCAGATCTTCGTCACGGCAACCGAAACGCCGGCCGCGCTGCAGGCGCTGACTGACATCACCCGGTTCCACGTGGAACATGGACAGATCGTGGCTGTGCCATAGTGCGTACAACAGGGCCGCTCGACCCTGGCTGGTATAATTCGGGTTGCAATCCTTTCATTCTCGGCGCACCGCTTCCTGTGGTGCCCGACCTGCGGAGCCTACGGCAAGCGCAATGAGCGACGAACAGAACACCCCGGTAAACAATGGCAACTACGACGCCAACAGCATCACCGCCCTGGAAGGCCTGGAGGCTGTCCGCAAGCGTCCCGGTATGTACATCGGCGACGTCCATGACGGTACCGGCCTGCACCACATGGTGTTCGAGGTGGTCGACAACTCCATCGATGAGGCGCTGGCCGGTCATGCTGACCATGTCGCGGTGACGATCCACGCCGACGGTTCGGTGTCGGTCTCCGACAACGGTCGTGGTATTCCGGTCGGCAAGCATGAGCAGATGAGCGCCAAGCTGGGCCGCGAAGTCTCGGCAGCCGAAGTGGTGATGACGGTCCTGCACGCCGGTGGCAAGTTCGACGACAACAGCTACAAGGTTTCCGGCGGCCTGCATGGTGTGGGTGTCAGCGTGGTCAATGCGCTGTCGCAGAAGCTGCTGGTGGACGTATTCCAGGGCGGCTTCCATTACCAGCAGGAATTCAGCAACGGCGCTGCCGTCAGCCCGCTGGCCAAGCTGGAAAGCACCACCAAGCGCGGCACGACCGTGCGCTTCTGGCCGTCGACCGTCGCGTTCCACGACAACGTCGAATTCCACTACGACATCCTGGCCCGTCGCCTGCGTGAACTGTCGTTCCTGAACTCCGGCGTCAAGATCGTGCTGGCGGACGAACGCGGCGATGGCCGCCGCGACGACTTCCACTATGAAGGCGGCATCCGCAGTTTCGTCGAGCATCTGGCCCAGCTGAAGACGCCGCTGCATCCGAACGTCATCGCGGTCAGCGGCGAATCCAACGGCATCACCGTGGAAGTGGCGCTGCAGTGGACCGATTCCTACCAGGAAACGATGTACTGCTTCACCAACAATATTCCGCAGAAGGACGGCGGCACCCATCTGGCCGGTTTCCGCGGTGCGTTGACCCGTGTGCTCAACAACTACATCGAGCAGAACGGCATCGCCAAGCAGGCAAAGATCAACCTGACCGGCGATGACATGCGAGAGGGCATGATCGCGGTGCTGTCGGTGAAGGTGCCCGATCCCAGCTTCTCCAGCCAGACCAAGGAAAAGCTGGTCAGCTCGGACGTGCGTCCGGCCGTGGAAAGTGCCTTCGGCCAGCGTCTGGAAGAGTTCCTGCAGGAGAACCCGAACGAAGCGAAGGCGATTGCCGGCAAGATCGTCGATGCCGCGCGCGCGCGCGAAGCGGCCCGCAAGGCCCGTGACCTGACGCGCCGCAAGGGCGCGCTGGATATCGCCGGCCTGCCGGGCAAGCTGGCCGACTGCCAGGAGAAGGATCCGGCGCTGTCCGAGCTGTTCATCGTCGAGGGCGACTCGGCAGGTGGTTCGGCCAAGCAGGGTCGCAACCGCAAGAACCAGGCGGTGCTGCCGCTGCGCGGCAAGATCCTCAACGTGGAACGTGCGCGCTTCGACCGCATGCTGTCGTCCGACCAGGTCGGCACGCTGATCACCGCGCTCGGTACCGGCATCGGCCGTGATGAGTACAACCCGGACAAGCTGCGCTACCACAAGATCATCATCATGACCGACGCCGACGTCGACGGCGCCCATATCCGCACGCTGCTGCTGACGTTCTTCTACCGTCAGATGCCGGAGCTGATCGAGCGCGGCTACGTCTACATCGGCCTGCCGCCGCTGTACAAGATCAAGCAGGGCAAGCAGGAGCTGTACCTGAAGGATGATCCGGCGCTGGACAGCTATCTGGCCAGCAGCGCGGTGGAAAACGCGTCGCTGGTGCCGGCCGCCGGCGAGCCCGGCATCGAGGGCGTTGCCCTGGAGAAGCTGCTGCTGGCCTACGCCTCCGCGCAGGACGCGATCGAACGCAATGCGCATCGCTACGATCGCAACCTGCTCGAAGCGCTGGTCGACTTCATGCCACTGGAACAGGACACCCTGCGCAATGCCGGCCAAGGCGAAGGCCTGGACGCGCTGGCCAGGCGCCTGAACCAGGGCAGCCTGGGCAGCCCGCGTTTCAGTCTGGAACTGCAGGAGGCCAATGAGCAGCGCCCCGCGGCCGTGCTGGTGACCCGACGTCACATGGGCGAAGAGCACATCCAGGTGCTGCCGCTTTCGGCCCTGGAAACCGGCGAACTGCGCGCGATCCACCAGGCAGCCAAGCTGCTGCATGGCCTGGTACGCGAGGGGGCGACCATCACCCGCGGTGCCAAGTCGATCGAGGTCGATTCGTTCGTCAAGGCGCAGAACTGGTTGCTGGATGAAGCCAAGCGCGGTCGCCAGATCCAGCGCTTCAAGGGCCTGGGTGAAATGAATCCGGAACAGCTGTGGGATACCACCGTGAATCCGGATACCCGCCGCCTGCTGCAGGTACGCATCGAAGACGCCGTGGCCGCCGATCAGATCTTCAGCACCCTGATGGGCGATGTCGTCGAGCCGCGTCGCGACTTCATCGAAGACAACGCACTGAAGGTCGCCAACCTGGATATCTGACACAATCGGGACGTGGCCGGTGCGCGGGGAGGCGCGCCGGCCCTTGCCCCTTGATCGCAGGTATCTGATGTCCGCTTCCGCTCCGGTTTCCGCACCGCCGCCGGTTCCGCCGGCGACCGCCGCCCCCCGCGCCGCTTCGCCGCTGGCGGGATTCTTCATCGATCTGGGCATCGCCGCCGTCACCCTGTTCGGCCTGAGCCTGATCAGTGGCCTGTTCTGGGGCCTGTACCGCGGGATGATGGTCGGCTACGCAAACGCGAAGGCCAACGGCGCCGCACCTGATCCCGGCACCCTGACCGAAGCACTGGGCCAGCCGGGTGCCCTGGCGCAGATCCTGATGGCGCTGTTCGCTACCGGCGGCGCCGCCCTGCTGCTGTATTTCTGGCGACGACCGGCCAATGCGGCCGAACGCCAGGCATCGCGTGACGCGCTGCGCCGCCCCTCCACCTGGGGCTGGACGCTGCTGGTGGCCACGTTGATCGTAGTGGGCAGCAACGGCATCGCCTTCCTGTCCCGGCAGTTCGGCATCGAACCGGTGCCGACCAACGTGGAACTGATGCAGAACGCGGTCGCGCGCTTTCCGCTGTTCCTGATGCTGTTCGCGGTGGTGCTGGCGCCGGCCTACGAGGAACTGCTGTTCCGGCGCGTCCTGTTCGGGCGCTTGTGGCAGGCCGGTCGCCCCTGGCTGGGCATGATACTGAGCAGCCTTGCCTTCGCCCTGATCCATGAAATTCCCGGCACCAGCGCCAACGGCCCGGCCGAGATCGCCCAGCTCTGGCTGGTCTACGGCGGCATGGGCGCTGCATTCTGCTGGCTGTACCGCCGTACCGGAACGCTGTGGGCGGCCATCGCCGCACATGCCCTGAACAATGCCGTGGCACTGGTGGCGCTGGTGTTCTTCGGCGCGACGTAACGGCTGTCCGCTTGACGAAAGATTAAGCAGCGACGATACACACTGCGCTCATGAACACGGGGGTGGACCCATGAAACAACTGCTGCTGGCCCTTGTCATCACCACCCTGGTCAGCGCCTGCGCGACCACCACATCGCCGACCGGACGGCGGCAGATGATCGGTGGCGTCTCGCAGGCACAGCTTGACCAGCTCGGCGCGCAGGCGTTCGCCGAGACGAAGCAGAAGGAAAAGATCAGCACGGACGGCCGGCAGAACGGCTACGTGCAGTGCGTGGTCAACGCGCTGGTCGCCCAGCTGCCTCCACAATACCGTGGCGTACGCTGGGAAACCGCCGTGTTCGTCGACAAGGAACCCAACGCTTTCGCCCTGCCTGGCGGCAAGGTGGGCGTGAACACCGGCATCTTCACCGTAGCCAGGAACCAGGACCAGCTGGCGGCCGTCATCGGCCACGAGATCGGCCATGTCATCGCCCGTCACCACGAGGAGCGCATCACCCGGCAGATGGGCGCGCAGACCGGCCTGGCGGTACTCGGCGCACTGGCCGGCGCTGCCTATGGCGAAGGCGCGGCCAGCACGGTCAACCAGCTTGGCGGCATGGGGGCACAGACGGCGTTCCTGCTGCCGGGCTCGCGGACCCAGGAAAGCGAGGCGGACGTGATCGGCCAGCGGCTGATGGCGCAGGCCGGTTTCAACCCGGCGCAGGCGGTGGACCTGTGGCAGAACATGATGGCCGCCAGCGGCGGACGCAGCCCGCAATGGCTGTCCACCCACCCCGATCCGGCCAACCGGATCCAGGAGCTGCGACGTGATTCCCCTGCCCTGATGCCGGTCTACCAGCAGGCGCAGGCGGCCGGACTGCGACCAAAGTGCGGATGAGTGCGCAGTTTCATGCTGTATTGCAGCACATAAAACGATTTCTCACGCCATCTGTTTCTGATACGTTTGGCGGCTCAGATTTTTCTGACAGTCCGACTTTGCCGCTATCCGGCGGTTCGATCGAGGTGAACGATGATTTTCCGTAAACACAAAGCTGTGCTTTCCGTCCTCGTCGCGACCGCCCTGACCGGCGCCGTGGTCACCGATGCGCTCGCGCAGTCCTCGCGTTCCTCCGACCGTGGCAACCGCGGCGGCAGCAGCAAGCAGGCCAAGGCCGAACCGCTGTACCCCAATGCGACCCGCCAGGAGCCGGCGGCCAAGTCCTCGGCCAAGATGGGTGGCAAGCTGCAGAAACTGGTAGACAGCTACAACAAGGAAAAGTTCCCGGAGACCCGCACCCAGGCCGACGCGATCCTGGCTGACAGCGCCGCGAACGAGTACGACAAGTCGCTGGCCGCGCAGCTGGCTTCGCAGGCCGCCTACCAGACCGACGATGTCGCCGCCGCCATCGCCTACCTGAAGCAGGTGCTGCAGTTCAACGGCCTGGACAACAACGGCCACTTCCAGTCGATGCTGATGCTGGGCCAGCTGCAGCTGCAGGAAGACCAGACCGCCGAAGGCCTGGCTACCCTGGACAAGTACTTCGCCGAGAGCAAGTCGACCAAGCCGGACGAGCTGATCGCCAAGGGCCAGGCGCTGTACCAGCTGGAGCGCTATC
Organism: Stenotrophomonas sp. STEN225; assembly: GCF_056756445.1. Classification (NCBI taxonomy): domain Bacteria; kingdom Pseudomonadati; phylum Pseudomonadota; class Gammaproteobacteria; order Lysobacterales; family Lysobacteraceae; genus Stenotrophomonas; species Stenotrophomonas sp. STEN225. The sequence goes on from NZ_JBRRBV010000003.1 coordinate 64,315, forward strand.
AGGAAGCGATCCCGGTGTTGAAGCAGGCCATCGCCGGCTCCACCGAGCCGAAGGACAGCTGGAACCAGCTGCTGATGGCGGCCCTGTCCGAGGCCGGCCAGACCGGTGAAGCCGTGCAGGCCGCCGAGGCCCTGGCGGCGAAGAACCCGAACGACAAGAAGGCGCAGCTGAATCTGGCCAACATGTACATGCAGGCCGACCAGATGCCCAAGGCCGCCGCGGTGATGGACAAGCTGCGCAGCAGCGGCCAGCTCACCGAAGAGCGCGAGTACAAGCAGCTGTACTCGATCTATGCCAACACCGAGAACAAGGAAAAGGACGTCATCGCGGTCATCAACGAAGGGTTGCAGAAGGGCATCCTGAAGCCGGATTACCAGGTCTACCTGGCGCTGGCCCAGTCCTACTACTACTCCGACCAGGTGCCGCAGGCGATCGATGCGTGGCAGAAGGCCGCCCCGCTGTCCAAGGACGGTGAGACCTACCTGAACCTGGCACGCGTCCTGCATGCCGAAGGTCGCGTCCCCGAGGCCAAGCAGGCCGCCCAGCAGGCGCTGGCGAAGGGCGTGAAGAACCAGGCTGATGCCAAGAAAATCATCAACCTGAAGTAAGTAGGAATAACGCCTGAACGCCTGCTCAGTTGATGCGCAGGCGCTCAGGATTGGTATAAGCTTGGAGGTTCCTGCGGTGTCATGCACCGCTGATCAGGGATTCCGCCCCCGGCATCCCGGCCCCACTATTGAGCTCTTGGCGCATGACGGAACAACTAGTCGTTCACCGGTACGAACAACCCGATGACAAGGGGCTGAGCTGGCCTCGCATCGTCGGCATCGCGTTTGTAATCGCCCTGCATCTGGCCGCCTTCATGATGCTTCTGATCCCTGCCGTGGCTCCCAAGGCCGCTGCGGAGAAGGAACGCAATGTGATGGTGACCATCGTCGACGCACCGCCGCCGCCGCCCCCGCCGCCGCCGCCGCCGCCGCCGACAGATACTCCGCCGCCGCCGGTGAAGAATCTGTCGCCGCCGAAGCCGTCGCCGGTCCCGCCGCCGCCGCAGGCGCCGGTCGTGGACGTGCCGGAACCGCGTCCGAACGATATCGTCACTCCGCCGACCCCGCCGTCGCCGCCAAGCCCGCCGGCGTCGATCGAGGCCAGCGTGGACATCTCGTCCAAGGCGATGAATCCCCCGCGTTATCCGCCGGCAGCATTCCGCGCAGGTATCCAGGGTGAAGTGATCCTGATCATTGATGTCGATGCCAGCGGCAACGTCACCAATGTCACGGTGGAAAAGTCCAGCCGTAACCGCGACCTGGACCGTGCTGCGATGGAAGCAGCACGCAAGTGGCGCTTCAACGCCGCTGAATCTGGCGGTAAGAAGACGGCAGGTCGCGTTCGCGTCCCGGTCAACTTTGCGCTGAACTGATGCGTTCGGGTGGCTTCGGGCCACCCCCGCTCCGGTTCGATTGTTTAGCTTAGCTACACCCTTTATCACCACACACAACAAAGGTAAGCGTCATGCTGCAGGAAATTTTCATCGCCGCTGCTGCCGGGGGCAATCCGTCCAACGCCCTGTCGCAGATGGGCTTCGAGCACCTGATCCACGAAATGACCACCAAGCCGGGTGATTTCGCTGTTTCCTGGGTCGTGCTGCTGACCCTGGTGATCATGTCGGCCATGTCCTGGTACTGGACCGTCATCAACATCTTCCGCGCCACCCGCCTGAAGAGCGCTGCCGATCGCGTCGTCAGCCTGTTCTGGGACACCCCGAACGCGCAGGACGCCATCCGTGCGATGGAAGAGCAGCCGGCTTCGGAGCCGTTCTCGAAGATCGCCCTGGACGCTGCCCAGGCAGCTGCCCACCACCAGCGCGCTGAAGGCGGCGGTACCGGTGGCCTGGGTGAGAACCTGAGCCGTTCGGAATTCGTCGACCGCGCCCTGCGTCAGGCCGTCACCCGCGAAAGCAACAAGCTGCAGTCGGGCATGACCCTGCTGGCCACCGTCGGCGCGACCGCACCGTTCGTCGGTCTGCTGGGTACCGTGTGGGGCATCTACGGCGCGCTGATCAAGATCGGTGCCACCGGCTCCGCTTCGATCGACGCCGTTGCCGGCCCGGTGGGTGAAGCGCTGATCATGACCGCGATCGGTCTGTTCGTCGCGATCCCGGCCGTGTTCGCCTTCAACTTCTTCAGCAAGATCAACAGCGCGACCATCAGCAAGTTCGATACCTTCGCGCACGACCTGCACGACTTCTTCGCCACCGGTTCGCGCGTCCGCTGATTGCGGCGCGCTTCCACCCGCGACGAAGCAAGTAGTCATCAAGATCTAGACGGAGCCCGTTATGGCTTTCAGTAGTGGTAACAGCGGCGGCCCCATGGCCGACATCAACGTTACGCCCCTCGTGGACGTGATGCTGGTGCTGCTGATCATCTTCATCATCACGGCGCCCCTGATGTCCCACAAGGTCAAGGTGGATCTGCCGGAAGCCAACCTGATCCAGAATCCGGATGACGCCGAAAAGCGCTCCGGTCCGATCACCCTGGCAGTCAAGGAAGACGGCTCGATCTACTGGAACGACGAAGAAATCACCAAGCAGACGCTCGAGTCGCGCTTGGCGACCGCCGCCCAGCAGACCCCGCAGCCGCCGCTGAACCTGCGTGGTGACCGCACCACCAAGATGCGCGTCATCAACGACCTGACCAAGGTCGCGCAGGAGCAGGGCATGCTGGACGTCGGCTTCGTCGCGACCAAAGAAAAGGGGCAATAAGCCATGGCATTCAGTAGTGGTGGTGGCAAGGGCCCCATGGCCGACATCAACGTCACGCCCCTCGTGGACGTGATGCTGGTGCTGCTGATCATCTTCATCGTGACCGCGCCGATCATGACCTACCCGATCGCCGTGGACCTGCCGCAGCGCGTGCTCAACCCACCGCCGCAGCTGGTCGAACCGCCGCCGCCGATCGAACTGAAGATCGACGCCAGCAACCAGGTCTCGTGGAACAACAGCCCGATCAGCACCAGCGAGCTGCAGCAGCGGATGGAACAGGAGGTCCAGCGTGACCCGACCAACCAGCCGGAACTGCGGATCGATGCAAGCCCGGATTCCGAGTACGACGTGATGGCCAAGGTTCTGGCTGCCGCGAAGAATGCTCAGATGAAGAAGATCGGCTTCGTACAGCAGTAAACGCAATACCGCAACACAACAGTCATGACGCGACTGCAGACGCCCCTGGAGACAGGGGCGTCTTTTTTTGTGCCTGCGAAGCCCGACGGGGTCAGATCCCTTTCCCTGCGGAAAAGGGATCTGACCCCCCTCTGACTTCACGCGCCCGCTATGATCGGCGCATGCTCGCCCTCTTCGACTCCCTCCGCCACTGGCTTGATGGCATTGCCCACCTGGGTTCGATCCTGGCCGTGGCCTACCTGCTGTACCTGCTCGCGCTGGCGGGCTGGATCATGCTGCAGAAGCGCGAACCGGTAGCCACGCTGAGCTGGATCCTGTCGCTGGCCCTGCTGCCCTACCTCGGCCTTTTCATCTATTACCTGCTCGGTCCGCAGAAGGTGAAGCGGCAGCGCCTGCGTCGTGGCCGCGCGCGATCGGGGATGGAGCATTACAGCGACGTCTGCCCGCCCGATGCCGATTGCACCGAGCTGGCCAAGATCGCCCAGGCCACCACCGGACTGGCGCCGAGCAGTGCCACCGAAGTGACCTGGCTGGTCGATGGCGCGGCGACCTATGCCGCGCTGCTGGAAGCGGTGACGCAGGCGCGTGACCACGTGCATCTGGAGTACTACATCTTCAATCCCGACCATGCCGGAACCACACTGCGTGATGCCCTGGTCGAACGTGCCCGCGCCGGCGTGCAGGTGCGGCTGCTGCTCGATGCAGTGGGCTCGTCCGCGGTGCCGCGACGCTTCCTGCAGCCGCTGCTCGACGCCGGCGGTGAAGCGGTCTGGTTCCATCCCCGCCAGCTGCTGAAGCCCTTCAAGCGACCGTGGCTGAACCTGCGCACCCACCGCAAGCTGGTGATCGTCGATGGCCGCCTCGCGTTCACCGGCGGCATCAACATCACCGATGACGAGGATGAGAGCCGCAACGCCAACGCCTATCGCGACCTGCACATGCGCATCCGCGGTCACGTGGTCCGCAGCCTGCAACTGGTGTTTGCCGAGGACTGGCTCTACGCCAGCGGTCAGGACCACTCGCATTTCGACATCGCGCGGATGTGGCCGGCGGACATGCCGCTCCGCGGCGAAGGCTCGATCAACGCACAGGTGCTGGTGTCCGGCCCGGACTCGGGCTGGGAGACCATCCACCGGCTCCACGTGGCGGCCATCCAGGAAGCGCAGGAGCGCGTGTGGCTGGTCACGCCCTACTTCGTGCCGGGCGAAGCCGCGCGGATGGCGCTGACCTCGGCCGCGCTGGGGGGACTGGACGTGCGGCTGCTGGTGCCGAAGATGAGCGATTCCTGGTTCGTGACCCAGGCCGCACGGTCCTACTTCGACGAGCTGCTGCACGCCGGGGTGAAGATCTACGAGTACGGCCCCCGCATGCTGCACACCAAGGCCTTCATCGCCGACGACGATGTCTGCATCGTCGGCAGTGCCAACTTCGACCATCGCAGCTTCCGCCTGAACTTCGAACTGTCGATGATGATCAGCGACCGCGAGCGGGTGGCCGCCCTGGCGGGCCTGCTGGAGGCCGAGTTCGAGCGCGCTACCCGCGTGCACGACCAGGCGGCGGCCCGCTCGCTGTGGCTGCAACGCCTGCCCGAGGCCTTCGCGCGCCTGGCCTCGCCGCTGCTGTAAGGCGGCGCTACACTGCGGCGATCATCCGGGGAGCCTGACTATGTACTGGTTGTACCTGCTGCCGGCGCTGGGCTGTTTCGCCTTCGCGCTGAAAACCCCAAGCCCGGGGCTGATGGCGCTGGCGCTGCTGGCGGCCCTCGCCTTCCTGCTGGCCTGGGTGCGTGGCCGCTACGTGGCCCGGTTCGGTGATCTGCAGAGTGATCCCTCAACCCTGATCGATGCCGACGAGCTGCGCCGCCTGCGTGAGCAGGCCGAGGCCCGTGGCGCGGATCAACGCGACGAACACGATCCGTCCCCTCTTTCCAAGTAGTACCGTTCGATGACCCAGCTCAGTGTCAACGTCAACAAGATCGCCGTCCTGCGCAATTCGCGCGGTGGTGCCGAACCCGATGTGGTGCGTGCCGCCCAGGCCTGCCTGGATGCCGGCGCCCATGGCATCACCGTGCATCCGCGACCCGATCGACGCCACATCACCGCCGAGGACGTGCTTGCGCTGTCCACGCTGACCCGCGTCCGTGGCGTCGAATTCAACATCGAAGGCAATCCCTTCGCACCGCCACGCGACGGCTACCCGGGGCTGCTGCCGCTGTGCGCGCAGACGCGTCCGGCGCAGGCCACCCTGGTGCCGGACGGCGATGGCCAGATCACCTCCGACCACGGTTTCGACTTCGAGCGCGACGGCGAGCGCCTGCGTCCGCTGGTGGCGGAGTTGAAGGCGATGGGCTGCCGGGTCAGCCTGTTCGTCGATGCCGGCAACCCGCTGCTGGAACAGGCGGCCGAGGTCGGCGCCGATCGCATCGAGCTGTACACCGGACCCTATGCCGAAGCGCACGCCGCAGGCGACGCCGCAGCGATGCTGGCGCTGTTCGCCACGGCCGCGCGCCGCGCGCAGGCCGTGGGGCTTGGTGTGAACGCCGGCCATGATCTGTCGCAGGACAACCTGCGTGACTTCCTGGCGAACGTGCCGGAGGTGCTGGAGGTCTCGATCGGGCATGCGCTGATCGGCGAGGCCCTGTATGACGGGCTGGATGCGACCGTTCGGGGCTATCTGGCGCTGCTCTGAGGTAGCGCCGGACCCTGCCCGGCGGGGCCAATACTGTTGTCGCAGCCGCTGAGACGGCAGCGGCGTAGGCTACCCACATGGGTATCGCGATCAAAGGCCGAGGGTCCACCTCCCACCTTGCCGGGCGCTTCGAGAGCACCGTCAGCGAGGCGGTGGACGACGGCTGGGACGTGGATGAAAGCGACGAGTTCGCGGCCTCCCGCCTGCGCACCGAGGTACGCGCTGAAACCGCGCGCAGCATCATCAGCCGCAATACGTCCCCGGACGTAGGCTTCAGCCAGTCGGTCAATCCGTATCGTGGCTGTGAGCACGGTTGTTCCTACTGCTTCGCGCGCCCGTCGCATGCCTATCTGAACCTGTCGCCGGGCCTGGATTTCGAGACCAAGCTGTTTGCCAAGACCAATGCACCGCAGCTGCTGCGCAAGGAGCTGTCCCGGCCAGGCTACGCGCCGCAACCGATCGCGCTCGGCATCAACACCGATGCGTACCAGCCGATCGAGCGCAAGTTCAAGCTGACCCGTCAGTTGATCGAGGTGATGCTGGAGACGAAGCATCCGTTCTCGCTGATCACCAAGAACGCGCTGGTCGAGCGCGATATCGACCTGCTTGCGCCACTGGCGGCAGAGAACCTGGTCAGCGTGCATTTCTCGGTGACCTCGCTGGATCCACGCCTGTCGGCGAAGCTCGAGCCGCGCGCCTCTGCACCGCACGCGCGCCTGCGCGCGATGAAGCGTCTGCACGAGGCGGGCATTCCGGTTGGCGTGATGGTCGCGCCGGTGATTCCGTGGATCAACGACAGTGAACTGGAAAGCGTGCTCGAAGCGGCGCACGAGGCGGGTGCGCGTACTGCCGGCTATGTGCTTCTGCGCCTGCCTCTGGAGGTTGCACCGCTGTTCCGCGACTGGCTGGATGCCCACCATCCGGATCGCGCGGCGCACGTGATGAGCACCATCCAGCAGCTGCGCGGTGGCAAGGACTATGACAGCCGCTTCGGCACGCGCATGCGTGGCCAGGGGGTCTATGCGGATCTGTTGAACAACCGCTTCAAGCTGGCGCGCAAGCGCCTGGGCTTCGACGCCCAGAACAGCCACTGGCCGAAACTGGATTGCAGCCGCTTCCAGAAGCCGCTGCCGCCGAAGGTGGATTCGCCGCAGGGGTCGTTGTTCTGAAGTAGTGCGCTACTGCGGAACGCATATGGAAAACCGTGATCGCGATCTGCGCCTCGGCGACGGATACGACATCGCGACTGCACACATCGCTCTGTTCAACTGTGTGAACTCCAGATTACTATCCACTTCCTCAGACCCGGACGAAGCCGCCAGAGGGTAGAAGGACAACGTGACGGACCCTGCTTCGCCTCTGCGATTTTGGAAAGCAAACATTATGAAAGCGCTTTTCTGGCTTGGCATCGCGCTTCTTGTGATGCTCCCGGTGAACTTCCTTGTGGTGACTATTGGCAGACTTCTGTCAGGCGAAGTCTTTGGGGCAAGGGAAGTGGTAGGTCTTGGCATGGCGATATTCGGGGTGGCGGCAGCCGTCATTCTGTACAGATGGCGCTCACTCGGAAGCTCTCGACGACAAGGGAATCGTTGACAGTGGCTTCGGACTGATATGGTCGAAGCTGGTACGGGCGGTACTCACGGCAGCATTCCGGGCAAGGGAGGCGGGATATGCCTGGCGATCCCGTGCAAGCCACGAGCTGAGCGCAGCAAGGAATCAGGCGCTTCGTGCAGGCGGATCGATAACGTTGATGAAGCGAAGGCCGATGCCCAGTTGCAGATTGAGCAGCCGCTTGCCAGATGGGGGCCAACAGATCAATGCCAGTCTTTTTGTGCCAGAACGATCTGGAATGCAAGCGCCGCTGATCGACAGGCAAAGCAAGATCAGCGGTTGTTGAATTAAATGGTGCCGTGGCTGAGATGAGACTACGACAGAGTCTCCGATTGAATGGAATCAAACATTCCGGGATCCAATCCAACGAGCTTCTGAATACAAAGAGGGACATCATTCAGGAGTGGAAGACTGACTGTCCTGAAGACCAGAAGAAAGGCGGTGAGCGCCCTCGCGATACAAAAGAAGGTACGCAGCGCAGGATCACGCGAAAATTCGTTTGTGGCCCGGACAGCTGGGCAGTTGGTGGCTAGTCTTACCACTGGAAATCAGAAGTGCCAGATCAAACCAACATGATTATTGTAGAGCCTATGCAAAAACCCGGAGTGGGGCCGTGAGGTCCGAAGGCGGGAGAAATACTGACACTACGATTTGGCTGATGTTATGGGGCTGGATGGATGTCATTGGTTTGGCATTCATGGCGGGAGCAAACGTCTACCAGGGGAGGGTTCCAGTTCTTTCGGACATATCTGATGCGATCAAAGCGCAGCAAATGTATGGAAGCGTATTTCCAGTCATTGTTTCTGCGGTGAGCGTAGCTCTACTGGCTTCTTTTGTTGCGTCCGGATATCTGTTGATCAGGGGGAGCAATGCAGGGCGACGCCTCGCCTTTACTCAATCTCCATTCCGAATTTTCTTGTTCATGCCGTCGCTATTTTTTCTGGAATACACCGGCGCTGTCAGCCAGCACTCGTGGGTCCTAGTTGCAGCCTTGGTGCTCACAGAGCTCGCGAAGCTCTGGTCGATCAGGCGCCGCCCAGCCGCTGATCGGCTGGGTGGCGGATGAAAATTGTCGGGCTGCTATTGCTAGGCGCGATGATCTCGCATGTCGCCTGCTGCTTGCGAATGTCACAAATAAGCCCCACGTAATTTATTTCATCAAGTCATGAAACAGTCGCGCGGCCATTATCGAAGCTCTCGAGACCTGGATATGCAAGTGCTATCGCAGCAACTGTTCTCACGGTATGCGAGAGAAATCTGGAAGAAAATTGTGAATAATGCCAAGTTTGTAAAGATCTTTCTTCTGACGGCGAGGGCTACAAGTGTCGGCGCCTTGGTCTATTTCTACAGTAGGGCGTCGTCGCTCTACCGTCTTGTCAGAGAGTGCCTTGATCATGTGGAGGACGTTCCTGCGTTTGAAGCCTGCAAGCGTCATCCGGACTCAATTCAGTTTGAGCTCATTGGCATGACGGTGGCGTTCTTCGCGATTCTTGCGCTGACAAACTGCAAGATTCTATCTGCGGAAAAGTAAGGGAAAACAGAGTCATCTCCGATCTCGGAAAGAGACGGCAGTTGGGGAAGTGGATGGTAAAGACCAAATCGTTTTTCCGGTCGCTGCTGTACGTGGCGGTGGCTGTCCTGATAGGTGCGACCTACCTCTCAATGGGCCGTTCGATAGGAGGCGGAGATTGGAATGGGAAGCCAACGGAAGCAGAGTTGCGCGGGGCTGCCAGGACGTTCGTGCTGCCTTCTGGATTCCCTCCGACTGATGTCCAGATTCTGCAGAAGGTCACCTTCCTGGCGGTGGTCTTCGACGCTGAGCTCGAATCTGATCTAGAGCAGGTCGCTGCCTTCTTCTTGAAGCAGGCAGCAGAGAACAAGTGGCAAGTGAAAATGGACAGACAGCAGACCGACTACCGCCTGATGGTGTTCTGCGATGGCCGCTTGGCACGCTCGGTGGAGCTGACCGTCAGGGGGCGGATCGTCAAGCTGTATGGCGGGATCTACTGGGAGTCGAACAGGAACAGCGACATGTATTGCTCGACGGCTCTCCAGTAGGCAATGGCAGAATCACAGACCTGCCAGAACATATTCGGGGCTGTCCGTGACGTCTCACCCAGTACCGAACTACTTCTGCGCGCTTCTGCAATCAAAGCAGCACACAACAATTCTGGCGCATTGGCGGCTGCGGCTGTAGTGGGAGAGGAGATATGCAATTGAAATCCCCATTCAAATTTTCATGCCCCAGTTGTGGTGCTCCGAGGCAGGGCTTTCCGCTTCGCCGTTCGATCGAGAAGAAGGTAAGGACCGAATGCAGTAGCTGCGGAACCGAAATCGTTTCGGAGCTGGGCCACGTTAGATATGCAATCTGCTACGTAATCGCTTTGGTTTCTGTGGCGCCCATTGGGATTGTCCTTGTTGCGGGAATTTTGACCGCACAGTGGCTATGGGTAGCTGCAGCACTTATCCTTGCCAGCCTCATTTGGACTCCGACCATGCTTTTCCATTCGCGGAACGCCAAAGTGCTCATCGCCGACAGGCGACCGGAGCGATATGGGCGAACGCACACGCCAAGCACGTAGCTCCGAAAAGCTCCGTAAAAGTGCCGGTCCAATCAACTTCCAGGGTACAAACTCCGCACAGATGTCGCAGGCAACGAGGGCGATCGAAAGCGCCTGGAGTGGCAAGATCGGGGCCTACAACGTAAAGACAACAGTGAAGCCCATTCCGGTTTGGCACACCGCCACGACTAACGGAATCGCCATTCGATCCGGAATACGCGAGTCGTATGTGCAGACGCCTTGGGCCAGCGAGGGAGTCTGGTATATGCCCGGCCAGTGGGGCGACGCGACATTGGCTCACGAGGCAGGTCACTTGTTGGTTCTGGCTGACTATGGGACCGGAATCATGGGCAGAGATCTCAGTGTTCCCGTGTCCGAGCAGAATATACAGGATCTCCTCGACCCTTCGAATGAGGCCATAATCCGTGTCTGACAATGTAGTAACTAGAATTTCATTCTCCATGGTTCTGCTGGCGATGCTCGGCTGTCATGCGACCGAAGGTAACACCACACTCAGCCAACGATATGGGATATGCGCCAACCTCCCAGTTGGTGTTGAGTTTCGAAAGGTCGCACCCGGACCTGACTTTGATCTTGGGGTTCTGGAGTCTGAGGGGCATTACGCGGAAGTCTTCATCGGACGTCACCCGAAGTTCTCTCATCGCGTCATCAAGAGGGGCGTAACCGCTACAGATGGATTCGAGCTTTTGGGCCAGGAGTCCGGCGATGGCGTGGAAAGAATCCTGTACGCATATAATCGCGGTGACCCTGAAGGTCCGAGTTACGTCATGTTCATGGCCGTCGATATCCAGCCGATGAAGAAAATTATGAATGCAAAGAATTTTCTCGTGAGTTGTAGATAAACAGAAGTTCGCAGGCCGCGCCGCTGCCGTACTCTTCGCCCGAGTTTCAAACCTTCAGTTCGATCGAGAAGAAGATAATGGTCGGATGTAGAAAATACGGCACCGAAATCGGCGGTCTCAACTTGTAAGTGCAACACGTGATCTGAATGCCTGCAGTTCGGTATTCATGGCCTCGGCAGGTGTCTTCCAGCCCAGCGTCTGACGCGGTCGGGCACTCATCAACCACGCTACATGGTTGAGATATTCCTGGCTAGCCATGGACAGATCCGCGCCCTTGGGCAGAGACTGGCGCAGCAAACCACTGATGTTCTCGTTGCTTCCACGCTGCCATGGCGCATGCCTCTTTCTGCCGCAGCCACTCCCGCGACAGGGAAGGCGGACTGCGACTCAGCCGTGTAGCAATGGATCGAATACTTGCACCGTTGCCGGTCTCGATCTGGAGCACGGCGCGCTCCTCAGAGCTCAACTGACTGTAGTGTTTTCCAATGCGGTCACCCCACGCGAATCTGGGGTGTTGCACTTGAAGGTTGAGTGTGGTTCGGTGGTGAACTGGTTGGCATCGACAGGAGCGGGTCGGTGAACTTCGTTCACAACGACCATCTGGGGCGGCCGGAGCATGCGACCAACACGTCGCAGCAGGTGGTATGGAAGACGTACAACTATGCGTACGGGCGCAGCGTCCTGAAGGACGATATGGGGGGGGGCTCAACATTGGTTTCCCGGGGCAGTACTACGACGGCGAGAGTGGGCTGTGGTACAACGGATCCCGTGACTATGACGCGAGCGCTGGGCGTTATGTGCAGAGCGATCCGATTGGGTTGGCGGGGGGGGATCAACACGTATGCCTATGTTGGAGGGAATCCGGTTAGCCGAATTGATCCATTCGGTTTAACGCAATGCGATATCGATGTTGCATTTGCCTTCGCAAAGACGATGAATCCAGATATCAAGTTTGGAGCCGGTGCGCCAAAGGCCGATATACCGCGCGGCGGTGTTGAGGGGGAGGTACAACTGCGGGGAGGTGACGGATATATTCACCTCAACGAAAGGTACTTGGATGTGCTTGATTGGAGTGGTGTCTATAGTTTGCTTGACACGATAATTCATCAAGGGCTGCACTTCACTCGCCCGATAGGGTTGCAAGAGAAGTCGAACAACTACGATCATCGATATATTAGCCCTGAGGCAACTCGGCGAGCACGTGAGCAAGTCTACGATTTCAACAAGGAGCGGAAGTCGAAGTGCGGGTGTGACCAATGATCTTGCTGGCTAGAATCCCGTTGCTAGTTCTTCTTGTTGCATCCTGCACAACTCAAGGGGGCGTCAGGGCGAGTGAGAGTCATGAGTGCATCATCGTTGATGATGCAGAAATTGTGACGTCATCTCCTGGCGGGTTGAACGAGTTCGAATTGAATTTGTGGGCTGCGAATTCCGGTCACCAGCTCCGATCCGGCTCAAGCTCTGTTCTATCCTTGAGAATCTTCTCCGAAAGGGAAGGCGTTGCTGATTCGCAGTATTTCACAAAAATAACGGGTTACCCGAGTAGTGCCAACGCTCTAGGGACGAAGAAGCTTCGCTTGGAAAATGGACATTTTTCGAGTGGATGGTCTGGATTTGCGTACAAAGCTGACTTCTGGACTTCCGACGAAATTTCCGTTGACATAAATCCATTGCCTGGCCGCGAAGGTGTCGTGGAAGTTACGGGTATGATTGGCGCCGTAAATTCCTATAGACGAGAGAAGAAGGAATTTGATCTTCATTTCACCTGCAAGCTAGCCAAGCGCACGTTGACAGAACTGAGTCCATGGCAAGGCGGCGCTGGTGATATCTGGCGCTTTTTCTATCCGTAGGCAAGGTTGGGTAGCTGATTGGCCGGGTAGGCTCAATGCCCATCTTGCGACACACCTCGCTAACCGCCATGCACAGCTCGACCTGCTTGAGCGCGTACGCAATCTGCTCCTCGGTGAAACGGCACTTCTTCATCGCCTGATTCCTCGTGATCCACGGGGCCCATGCGGGGCGAAGTCTCTACTTTACGGTGGCCCTGTTTTCTGGGGGGGGGGCAAACTTCAACTCAGTCACAGGTCTGACTAAAGGAATCCGGAACATGCTACGAGGAAATGCTAAGTTGTCGGACGCGAACGAAGTCGCAAAAGGGATAAAAGATAACGTAACGGACCCTGCATCGCCCTGCGATTGTGGAAAGTAAAAATTATGAAAACACTTTTCTGGCTTGGCATGGCATTTCTATTGATGCTTCCGGTGAACTTCCTCGTGGTGACTATTGGCAGAATTCTGTCAGGCGAGGCCTGGGGAGAGAAGGACATGGTAGGTCTTGGCATGGCGATATTCGGAGTAGCGGCGGCCGTCATTCTGTATAGACGGCGCTCGCTCGGAAGCTCTCGACGACAAGGCAATCGTTGACGCTGATGTCAGTCGTCCGCTGTGTCGCCTTTTCCTTACGCCGCGTACCGGATGTATTGCTCGACGGCTCTCCAGCAGGCGCTGGCAGGACCACCGACCTGCCAGAACCTATCCGGCGATGTCCGTGATGCCTCACCCACCCCCAAACAACTTCTGCGCACTCTGGAACAGGATCCAGCTCGTCGCGATGAACTTGTCGCCGCCCTGCGGCCGATTGCCGCGATGGGTGTGGGTGAAGGCGGTCGGGGCGATCAGCAGGCTGCCGGTACGCGGTGCGATCTTGCGGCCCTGGAACAGGAACTCGGTTTCGCCTTCGTCGAATCCATCGTTGAGGTACAGCGTCCACAGTACATGCCGGTGCAGCGTTTCGGCCTGCGCATCCTTCGGGTACAGCTCGCAGTGCCAGTACGGGTAACCGCCCTCGCCTGCGGCATACCACTGCAGGTTGATCGCGCCCGGGCGCAGGCAGGTGCGCGCCAGGTCGGCCAGCTGCTGCTCCGGCATGTCGGGGAAGTCCTCGGCCGACAAGCGTCGCGGCTGACCGTCGCTGTCCTGGATCTGCAACATCAACGGTGCGATCAGCGCCTGTGGATAACGGCGTAGATAAGTCAGCAGGCCCTTGAACACGGCCTGCTGCAGCTGTACGTCGACGTCCTGCCAGCCCTCCAGGCCGCTGATGCGCAGGTCCTTGCTGTGCTTGAGTTCCGGGAACACGCCGCTGCCGACGGCACCTGGCATCAGGCCGCGGGTGGCACGCAGGCGCTCGACGATGGCAGCACAGACCTCCGTGGGCACCGCGTTGTGGATGACTTCGATGAAATCGACCGGGCCCTGCTCGTGCATGCGTGCATTCCTTCGGCGGCAAGGGCTTGATGGTGCCGTTTGCCGCCGTCGGTGTCACCCCACGGTCATGTCATCGAACCGCCATGAGCGTGGCCGCGGTGCGCCGCTCAGGCCTGTGCAGCGTCGTGCTGGTGGTGGTAGCGCACCGCCTCGGCCACTTCCTCGCGCGAGCCGAGAAACACCGGCACGCGCTGGTGCAGCTGGTCGGGCTGGATGTCGAGGATGCGCTCGCGGCCGGTCCAGGCGGCACCACCGGCCTGCTCGACCAGCAGGCCCATCGGGTTGGCTTCGTACATCAGGCGCAGCTTGCCGGCCTTGGACGGATCCTTCCGGTCCCACGGATAGATGAAGATGCCACCGCGCGTCAGGATGCGATGCACATCGGCCACCATGCTGGCGATCCAGCGCATGTTGAAGTTCTTGCCACGCGCACCTTCCTTGCCGGCCAGCAGATCGCCGACATAGGCCTGCATCGGTGCTTCCCAGTGGCGCTGGTTGGACATGTTGATGGCGAATTCCTGGGTGGCCGCCGGAATCTGCATGTTCTCGGTGGTCAGCACGAACTCGCCCTTCTCGCGATCCAGGGTGAAGGCATGCGTTCCGTGGCCCACGGTAAGCACCAGCTGGGTGCTCGGCCCGTAGATGCAGTAGCCGGCCGCGATCTGCTTGCTGCCCGGCTGCAGGAACGCGTCATCGCCCGGCAGTTCGACGTTGGTCGGGCAGCGCAGCACCGAGAAGATGGTGCCGACGGAGACGTTGACGTCGATGTTGGAGCTGCCATCGAGGGGATCGAACAGCAGCAGGAAATCGCCACGCGGGTAGATGTCCGGCACCGGCTGGCTGTGGTCCATTTCCTCCGAGGCGCAGGCGGCGAGGTGGCCACCCCAGGCGTTGGCTTCGAGCAGGATCTCGTTGCTGATGACATCCAGCTTCTTCTGCGCCTCGCCCTGCACGTTGCCGGTACCGGCGTCGCCGAGCACGCCGCCGAGGGCGCCCTTGCTGACGGCGATGGAGATGCTGGTGCAGGCGCGGGCGACGACCGCGATCAGCTGACGCAGGTCGGCATTGATGCGGCCGGCGTGCTGTTCCTGGATCAGGAAGCGGGTCAACGAGGTACGGGACATGGGCGGACAGGTCTCGGCAGCGGGAAAACGCCTATTGTCGCCCGTCTGGCCGCTGCGTGCGTGAGCGCGGGAAGGCGTAATCGTTTCCAGATGCGCTGGTAGCGCCTTCCTTTTGTCGAGGCTCGTGGGAAGGGGAGGCGATGCAGGACACGCTGCAAAAACAAAGGCGCCTTCCGGCGCCTTTGTCTTCAAGCCACTGGAGCGTGGGTTCAGCCCTTGGCCACGGTGGCCACGGCCTTGGCGACATACTCCAGGTTGTTCTGGTTCAGCGCAGCCACGCAGATGCGGCCAGTGCCGACGGCGTAGATGCCGAACTCGTCGCGCAGGCGCTCGACCTGCTCACGGCTCAGGCCGGAGTAGGAGAACATGCCCGCCTGCTCGTTGATGAAGCCGAACTGCGGGGCACCGGCGGCCGCCAGCTTCTCGACCAGGCCCTGGCGCAGCGCGTGGATGCGTTCGCGCATCTCGGTCAGCTCCTGCTCCCACATCGCACGCAGTTCCGGGTTGGTCAGCACACCGGCCACCAGCGCTGCACCGTGGGTGGAGGGGCTGGAGTAGATGGTGCGGATCACGCGCTTGACCTGCGACTGCACGGCCTTGGCGTCAGCGGCGGTCGGCGCCACCATCGACAGTGCACCCACGCGCTCGCCGTACAGCGAGAACGACTTGGAGTACGAGTTGGCGACGATGAAGCTGTCGATGCCGGCTTCGGCGATGATGCGCACGGCGGCGCCATCCTGCTCGATGCCCTTGTCGAAGCCCTGGTAGGCCATGTCGATGAAGGGGAACAGCTGGCGGTCCTTCAGCAGCTGTGCGACCTGCGTCCACTGCGTGACCGTGGGGTCGGCACCGGTCGGGTTGTGGCAGCAGGCGTGCAGCAGCACCACGCTGCCCGGCTGCAGCTTCTGCAGGTCGGCCAGCATGCCGTCGAAGTCGACACCGTGGGTCGCGGGATCGAAATAGGTGTAATCCACCACCTCGAAGCCGGCGGCACTGAACACCGCGCGGTGGTTTTCCCAGCTCGGGTTGCTCAGCGCGACGGTGGCGTGCGGCAGCAGCTTCTTGAGCACGTCGGCGCCGACGCGCAGCGCACCGCTGCCACCGACGGTCTGTGCGGTGGTGACGCGGCCTGCGGCCAGCAGCGGCGAATCCTTGCCGAACACCAGCTCACGCGTCGCCTGCGTGTACGCCGGAAGGCCGTCGATCGGCAGGTAGCCGCGCGGTTTGGCTTCGGCGGCGAGCTGCTGCTCGATCTGCTTGACAGCGCGCAGCAGCGGAATGCGGCCACTCTCGTCGTAGTAGATGCCCACACCCAGGTTGACCTTGGTCGGGCGGCTGTCGGCGTTGTATGCCTCGGTCAGGCCCAGGATCGGGTCGCCTGGGACCAGTTCCACGTTTGCAAAGAAGGACACGGCGGTACTCGTTCGGTAGACGGAAAGGGGGAGGAATTGCGCCACGCGGCTTGCGGCATTTCGGCCGAAAACGGCCCATCGTAACAAAGCCTGCCGGGGCTGGCCGCCACCATCGTCATCCGCGGCCCCGTACCATGGCGTGCGTTGCCGACCGATCCATCAAGCTGAATCATGAATCCTCCCGCACGCCGCAATCGCCTGCCCCTGTCTGCCCTGCTGCTGTCGCCGCTGGTCGCGATGGCGGAGCCGTCCACGACCGCCCTGCCCCCGGTGCAGGTGCAGGCCGCCCGTGTGCAGGGGATCGATCCGTTCGGCCTGCCCGCCAGCCAGGATACGGTCTGGATCGATGCTGACCGCGCCGGCACCGGGGCGCAGCTGTCCGAAGCATTGGGCGGGGTGCCGGGCCTGCTGGCCCGCGACCGGCAGAACTTCGCGCAGGACACCCAGCTGTCGATCCGGGGCTTTGGCGCCCGCTCGACGTTCGGCGTACGCGGGGTACGCGTGCTGATCGACGGTGTGCCGGCAACCATGCCCGATGGGCAGGGCCAGCTGTCGCACGCCAGCCTGCTGGGTGCCGAACGCGTGGAGGTGCTGCGTGGACCGTTCTCGGCGCTGTACGGCAATTCCTCCGGTGGCGTGCTGCAGGTGTGGAGCGCGCAGGGCCGGGCGGGCGACCCGTGGCGGCTGCGGCTCAGCGCGGGCGCGGACACGACCCTGAGCGTGGGTGCGCAGCTGCGTGGCGCGGGTCAGGTGCTGGACTACAACATCGCGGCCAACCACTTCCGTACCGATGGCTGGCGCGACCACAGCCGTGCCCGGCGCGAATCGCTCAACGCCCGCGTCGGCGCCGAACTGGCAGGCGGGCGGCTGGAGCTGCTGCTCAACGCGCTGGATGCGCCCGATGCGCAGGATCCGCTGGGTCTGACCCGCGCGCAGGTCGCGGCCGACCCGCGCCAGGCCACCGCCGTCGCTCATCAGTACAACACCCGCAAATCAGTGCGCCAGCAGCAGGCCGGCCTGCGCTGGAGCCGCGAGGCCGGCGCGCAGCGGTGGCAGCTGATGGGCTATGCCGGCCAGCGCTCGGTCACCCAGTATCTGGCGATCCCGCCGACGGCCCAGGCCAACCCGTTGCATGCCGGCGGTGTGATCGACCTGGACAGTGGCTATGGCGGCCTGGACGCGCGCTGGAGCTGGCAGGGCGAGGTGGCCGGCCGACCGCTGGACCTGGTCGCCGGGCTCAGTGCGGATCGCCAGCGCCAGCAGCGCACCGGCTACGAGAACTTCGTCGGCAGCACGCTGGGCGTGCGCGGGCGCCTGCGCCGCGACCAGATCGACATCGTGCAGAACGTGGACCAGTTCGCCCAGGCCTGGTGGCAGTGGAGTCCGCGCTGGTCGCTGCTGGCCGGCGTGCGGCACAGTGCCGTGCGCTTCGAATCGGACGACCGCTACATCACCGACCGCAACCCGGACGACAGCGGCCACCGCCGCTACCGGGCCACCACACCCGTGGCCGGCATCAGCTTTGAAGCCCACCCGCAGTGGCGCCTGCATGCCGCCGTGGGCCGTGGCTTCGAGACACCGACCTTCAATGAACTGGGCTATCGCGCCGACGGCCAGGCCGGGCTGGCGCTGGATCTGGCGGCGGCGCGCAGCCGCACGCTGGAGATCGGCAGCAAATGGCATGCACAGGATGGAATGCAGCTGGATGCAAGCCTGTTCCGCGCAGATACCGACGACGAGCTGGCCGTTGCCAGCAATATCGGTGGCCGCAGCACCTACCGCAACATCGGCCGTACGCGGCGCCAGGGCATCGAACTGCAGTACCGGCAGCCGCTGGCCGAGCAGCTGGAACTGCAGCTGGCCTGGACCTGGCTGCAGGCACAGGTGCGGTCGCCCTATCTGACCTGTGCCGGCAGCGGCTGCCGTGTGCCCGATACCCGCGTGGATGCCGGCAGCCGCCTGCCGGGTGTTCCGCGCCAGCAGGCCTTTGCCCGCCTGGAGTGGACGCCCGCGGACTGGCAGTGGGCGGTGGAGGCCACCGCGAGCAGCGATACCGTGGTGAACGACCTCGCCGACGAACGCGCGCCGGGTTACGCCCTGCTGCATCTGGAAGGGGGCCGCCAGTGGCGGCTGCCCGGAGGTGAGCTGCGGGCCTTCGCCCGGCTGGAGAACGTGCTTGACCAGGCCTACATCGGCTCGGTCATCGTCAACGATGGCAATGGCCGCTACTACGAGCCCGGCCCGGGCCGCCGCGCCAGTGTCGGCCTGCAGTGGTCATGGCGCTGACCTGACCGGCGGCGCCTGCGGGACGTCAGTCGGGCGCCTTGGCCGGCACGAACGGTGACGTCGGGTCGCTGGCCGGGAACGTTTCCTCCAGCGCCTCGTCCTGGTTGTCGCTGGCGTGCTGCTTGCGTTCGCGTCGCTTGAGCGGGCTCTCCTGCCCTCCCCGATGGCGGTCGCCGCCGTCCTTGCGGTCCAGCGCGGCCTGTTCAGCCTCGCGCTTCACCGGCAGATGCTCGCCGGACTGTGCGGCGTCGAAGAAGGGCGCGCCCGTGCCACGGAAGTCGGCATCATCGTTGTCGTGCTTGCCGCGCTGCTCGCCGGGAATTGGCGCACGGTTCTCGCGGAGCGGGTCTCGGGAGGTCTCTCGGCTCATGATCAGGTACCTGCGCATGGGGAGGACCACTACACCTCCACCGAGGTAAAGGCACCGCGAACCCTGCGTCATGAACATCTCTGTCACGGCTGGATAACGCTGCCGCCGGTATTCCTGCCCACCCGACCCGCTGCAGGAGCCGGTCATGCCCCGCCTGGAACGCCCCGCCCCGTCCGTGTTCAACGCCTTGCTCGATCCGCTCGGCCAGCGCACCGCGCAGCGCCGGACGCGTCGCCACGAAGATCCGCAGGCCGTGGCCCAGGATTACCTCCAGTACATGCTCAGCGATTACGAGGAACGCCGTGGTCACGGTCATCGCAACTGGCGTGACCTGTGCCCGGTGTATGCCTTCGCACTGACCACACATGCGGCGGACTGGCCGCGTGGGGATGCGGCCGATACCTGCGAGGAGCTGGCCGAGCATTGGGAACAGATGCGAGGGCAGTCGCGACTGGGCTGGTCCCAGGCGCGGCCGGTGGTGGAAGACGCATGGCGCGCGCTGGATCATATTCCGGCAGCGGCGGTAAGACCCCTGCTGCAGTGACCTGGCCGGGATGCTGCGCGCCGACCCGGCGTGCACGGCATCGACACGGGTGGTTTACACCCGGCACCGGAAGCTGACGGTCCTGCTCAAGCACAGGTGCGCGCATGGCCCGCCCGATCTGGACCGGAACACTCTCCTTCGGCCTCCTCAACGTGCCGGTGTCGCTGATGTCCGGCGAACGCAAGGTCGATCTGCAGTTCCGCATGCTCGATTCGCGCGACCGCAAACCGATCCGCTTCGAACGGGTCAACGCCGATACCGGTGAGGAAGTTCCGTGGAAGGACATCGTCAAGGCCTACGAGTACGACAAGGGTAGTTATGTCGTGCTGGAGGAAGGCGACATCCGTTCGGCGGCGCCCGAAAGCCATGAGACCGTGGAGGTGGAGACCTTCGTGGACGCGGCGCAGATCGATCCGCGCTACTACGAAAAGCCCTATCTGCTGGTGCCGGGCAAGAAGGCCGAGAAGGGCTATGTACTGCTGCGCGAGACGCTGCGCAGCACCGGCAAGGTCGGCATTGCACGGGTGGTCGTGCGTACCCGCGAGTATCTTTGCGCGGTGATGCCGCACGAGCACGCCCTGGTGCTGATGATCCTCCGCTATCCGCAGGAGCTTGTCGATCCGGAGGACCTCAAGCTGCCCACCGGCACCCTGTCCGAGTACCGCATCACCGGCAAGGAAACGGCGATGGCCGAGCAGCTGATCGAGTCGATGGCTGGCGACTGGGATCCGTCGCAGTATCACGACGAGTTCCGCGAGCGCCTGCAGCAGGTGCTCAACAAACGGATCAAGGCCAAGGGGGGCACCACCCGGGTGGACGAAGAGCCTGCACCGCGCGAGGACGCCACCACCAACGTGGTCGATTTCATGGCCCTGTTGCAGAAGAGCCTGGATGCGAACAAGCGAACCCCCGCGAGCAAGACGACCGCGCGCAAGGCGCCGGCGAAGAAGGCGGCCGGCAAGACAGGCAGGAAGACCGCGAAGAAGGCAGCGAAGAAGGCCGCGCCACGGCGCAAGGCAGGGTGATCCATGTCGCTGCATCAGTACCGGCGCAAGCGTCGGCTCGGCGGCGGCAACGGGCAGACGCCGGAACCGGACGACCAGCCGGCGCCGGGTGATCCGAAGCGGCGGCCGATCTTCGTCATCCAGCTGCACCACGCCAGTTCGCGCCATTTCGATTTCCGCCTCGAAATGGACGGCGTGCTCAAGAGCTGGGCGGTGCCCAAAGGGCCATCGCTGCGCGTTGGCGAGAAGCGGCTGGCGGTGGAAGTGGAAGATCATCCCCTGTCCTATGCCGGCTTCCAGGGCGATATTCCCGAGGGCCACTACGGTGCTGGTCACGTGGAGGTCTTCGACCACGGCACCTGGGCATGCGCGGGTGATCCACTGCAGGCGCTGGCAGCGGGCAAGATCGATTTCGTCCTGCATGGCCAGCGGCTGGCCGGGGGATGGAAACTGGTGCGGACCGCGATGAAGGGACGCCAGGTGCAGTGGCTGCTGATCAAGCGCGAAGACAGCGAGGCCCGCGACGCAGAGGCCGACGACCTGCTGCACGCGCCATTGCGTGAACACCCCGGGAGCGCGAAGAAGATGACGGACAGGAAGACACGCAAGGCGGAGTCGCGCTGGCACGCGCGCGCGCTGAAACTGCAGGGCGCCCGCGACCGCCCGTATCCGCGTGCATTCAAACCACAACTGACCGACCACCGCGATGCCGCGCCCGATGGCGATCGCTGGCTGCACGAGATCAAGTGGGATGGCTATCGCCTGCTGGCCGATCTGCACGGCGGTGAAGTGAAGCTCCGCTCGCGCAACGGGCTGGACTGGACCGGGGACTTCCCTGAAGTCGTGCAGGCCGTGCAGGCGCTGCCGGTTGATGACGCGCGCCTGGACGGTGAACTGGTAGTGCTCGACGAGAAGGGGCGCAGCGATTTCGCCGCCCTGCAGCGGGTCATCGATGGCAGCTCGAAGGCGCCGCTACGCTACCTTCTCTTCGACCTGCCCGGCGTGGCGGGAGTGGACATCAGCGCGGCACCGCTGCTTGAGCGTAAGACGCTGCTCAAGGCGTTGATCGGCGACACGCCCGGAACGCTGGCGTTCAGCGATCACGTGCTCGGCCATGGGCCGCAGGTCTTCGCCGCCAGTGGTAAGGCCGGGTATGAGGGCATCGTCAGCAAGCAGGTGGACGCGCCCTACGTCAACGTGCGTGCGCGCAGCTGGGTGAAGGTCAAGCATGAGGACACCGATGAGTTCCTGATCGTCGGCCATACCGCGCCGAAGGGCTCGCGCGTGGGGTTCGGATCGCTGCTGCTGGCAACTCCCGACAAGGACGGCCTGCGCTACGTGGGTCGCGTCGGCACCGGCTTCGACGATGACAGCCTGCGCGCGCTGGCGCGGACGCTGAAGCCGTTGGCGGTGGAGGACGCTGCGGTGGCGCTGCCCGCGCACGTCCCGTTCCGCGCCGCCAGCGTGCACTGGGTGAAGCCAGTGAGGGTGGCGGAAGTGGCCTTCCGTGGCTGGGGCAAGGAGGGGCTG
The DNA here is from genome assembly GCF_056756445.1 of Stenotrophomonas sp. STEN225. NCBI lineage: Bacteria > Pseudomonadati > Pseudomonadota > Gammaproteobacteria > Lysobacterales > Lysobacteraceae > Stenotrophomonas > Stenotrophomonas sp. STEN225. The sequence goes on from NZ_JBRRBV010000003.1 coordinate 86,753, forward strand.
CTGCGACAGGCCAGCTTCAAGCGGCTGCGCAGCGACAAGAGCGGCGAGGATCTGGCGATGCCTGCAAAGACCACAAGCAGCGACGACGCGGTTGCCATCAGTCACCCTGAGCGTGTGGTCTTCGCGAAGAAGAAGATCCGCAAGGGCGACGTGGCCGACTACTACCGGCAGATGGCTCGCTGGATCCTGCCCGGGATCGTGGGCAGGCCCCTTTCGCTGCTGCGCTGCCCTGATGGCGCGGGCAAGGCCTGCTTCTTCCAGAAGCATCACGGCCCGGGCCTGGGCGACGCCGTGCATGCGGTCCCCCTGCAGCAGAAGAGCGGTCGCGAGGACTACGTCTACATCGACGATGTACGCGGCCTGCTGCAGCTGGTGCAGATGAACACGCTCGAGCTGCATCCCTGGGGCGCCACGGTCGCCGATCCCGAACATCCAGACCGGCTGGTATTCGATCTGGACCCCGGTGAGGGCGTCGGCTGGAACGAGGTCAAGGCCGGCGCGCGCGACGTGCGCGACCGGTTGCAGGAGATCGGCCTGCGCAGTTTCGTGCGGCTGTCCGGCGGCAAGGGCGTGCATGTGGTGGTCCCCCTGCAGCCCGCCGCCGACTGGGAACAGGCCAAGGCATTCTGCGAGGCCTTCGCGCAGGCGATGGCACAGCAGGCGCCCGAACGCTATGTGGCAACGATGAGCAAGGCCAAGCGCGGCGGTGTGATCTTCATCGATTGGTTGCGCAATACGCGTGGCGCGACCAGCGTCTGCTCCTGGTCGCTGCGCGCCCGCGAAAGTGCGGGCGTGGCGGTGCCGCTGCGCTGGGAAGAGCTTGCGCGGATCAAGGCGGCCGACGCCTTCCCGCTCGACAAGGCGCTGGCACGGGCCAAGCGCCTGAAGGCCGATCCGTGGCAGGGCATCGATGCGGTGAAGCAGACCCTGCCGTCGCTCGATCTGTAGGGCCGGGGTATTGGCCACGGCCCTGCAGCGGCGGGCTCAGAAGTCCGCGCGGATGCCGAAGGTGATGCGACGGCCGGAGAACTCGTACTGGGTCGGGAAGGCCTTGTCGATGGTGTAGCCGGTGGTCTTCTCGTCGAGCAGATTGATCGCCTCCAGGTTCAGCTTCCAGGTGTCGGTGAGGCGGAACCCGATAGAGGCATCGAGCTGGCCATAGGCATCGCGGTAAACCGGATACATGTTCAGATGGATGTACTCGACGTACTTGTCCTTGTAGTTGTACGAGGCGCGCGCGCTGAAGCGATCGTTCTCGTAGTACAGGGTGACGTTGTACGCCTTCTCGGCCAGGCCTTCCGGCGGCGTCGGGATATCCAGGTCGGATGCACCGGTCAGCGAATTGTCGAGCTGGGTGTAGTTGGCATTGATGCCCCAGCCTTCCAGCGCCGGGTGCAGCATCGACAGCGGCAGCTGCGCGACCAGCTCCACGCCGGTGACCTTGTACGAGCCATCGGCGTTGACCGGCTGGTAGACCTCGAAGTCGTAGTAGCCGTCCAGCGAACCGTTGGCGTTGAGTTTCTCCACGTTCGGCACGATGCCGGTCAACGACTGCCGCACTACGCCGTCGATCTTCTTGGAGAAGTACGACGCGGCCAGCAGGCCACCGTTCTGCAGGTACTTTTCCAGGCCCACTTCCCACTGCCTGGCGGTGGTCGGCTTCAGTGCCGGGTTGCCGTCCGTGAAGCGGAAGCTGCTCCAGCTGACGGTGCGGCGGTAGGCAATGTCGGTCAGCGACGGACGCATCAGCGTTTCCGAGGCAGCACCGCGCAGCACCAGGCCGTCGGCGATCTCGGCGGTCATGTTGAAGCTGGGCAGGATCCTGCTGTAGTCGCCGCTGCTGGAGATCGGTGTGGCGGTGAAGCCGTTGCTGCCATCCGGGTTCTGCACCGGATGGAAGCCTGACGAATCGACGTCGGTGTCGATCGAACGCACGCCGAGGTTGGCGTACACCGGTACCTGTCCGATATCGAAGTAGAGATCGGCCATGGCATACAGGGCCAGGGTCTTCTCCTTCACCTCGTAGTACTGGCCCGGATCGATCGGGGTTTCATAGCCCGGGTAGCGGAACGTAGCGCGCGCATAGGCGTTGGAAACCTGCTGCCAGTCCAGGTCGCTCGGGCGATACGCACCACCCGGTGCCAGCTGGCTGATCCACACCGGGTTGCTGTCGGCCAGCGTGCGCGTATTGACCCACGCGGCGCTGCCGGCGGCCGGGCCCTGGATCTTGCCGCTGCCGAACGCGCGTTCCTTGGTCTTGTCGGTGTAGCGCGCGCCGAACTGCACGCCGCTCAGTGCCGGGAAGAAGGCCAGGTTCATCTGCCGCCTCAGGTCGAGCTGCGCGGCGTACTTGTCATCCTTCACCTTCTCCAGCTCGGTTTCGTACGCTTCGAACAGGTACTTGTCCGCGGCGTTGTACATGTCGAAACCGCCGGTTGTGCTCGGCACGGTCTCGCCGCCGTTGCGGGTCCAGCGCGTGCGCGACGGCGCGTAGGCCACGTGCTTGAGGTTGGCGTAGTCCGAGTCCTTGCGCGCGCCGGAGTAGCCGACCAGCGCGTCGATGTCCCAGTTGCCCACCTTCCAGTCCAGCGTGCTGCTGAACTGACGGTAGTCGGTATCGGCGTTGCGTTCCTTGCTCAGGATTTCGTGCTGGGTGGCGGTGTAGGACACGTCCTTCAGCACGGTGATGCCGTAGGCCGACAGCGTGTCACGGTCGTAGTCGTGGATGGTGTCCAGCGTGCTGCGGCTGGAGGCCGAGTACGCTGCGGCATCGTACTCGTCCTCGTGTGTGTCGTAGCCGCCGAGCATGGCGTCGAAGCTGAGCGAGAACGTGTCGCTGGGCTTGAACTGCAGCGAGGCGGTGGCGCCCCACTGGTCCTGCTCGTTGAGGTAGACGCGGTCGCCGACCTTGTCCTGGAAGACAATCCGGCTGGTTTCATCCTTGTCCATCCGGTTGCTGACGACGATGCCGGCATCGCGCGCCAGCACCGCGGCGGCCTGCGAACCGCGCGTACCCGACGCCTCCAGGAAGCGGCCCATGGGACGGAAGTTGATGCCTGAGTTGGAGTCGGTGCGGTTGGTGCGCTTGGCCTTGGAGAACGACACCAGGCCGCCCCAGTTGCCCCAGGTGTCACTGGCGAGGAAGGAGATCTTCGGATCGATCTTGCCGTTGATCGAGTTGTGCGAAGCTTCGGCCGACGCACTGAACTTCGGCTCGGGGAAGTCGAATGGCTTGGCCGTTTCGATGTAGACCGAGCCGGCGATGCCGCCTTCCTCATCGGCGGCGGTCGGCGACTTCTGCACGGTCACCGTCTGCACCACGTCCGAGGCGAAGATGTCGAACTGCACGTCGCGTCCGCCACTGCCGGACGCCGTCGCCAGGTTGTTGATCGAGACCAGGGTGAACTCGCTGGGCAGGCCGCGCACGCTGACCCTGCTGCCCAGGCCCTTGTTGCGTTCGATGGTGACGCCCGGCATGCGCTGCAGCGCTTCGGCGAGATTCTGCTCGGGAAAATCGGCCACGTCGGTGGCGACGATCGAGTCGGAGAAGCCGATGTTGGCGCGCTTCAGGTCGACGGCGCGCTCCAGGCTCCGTGCATAGCTGCCGGTCACGGTGACCGTGTCCAGCTGCTGCAGCTGTTGGCGGGTATCGCCTTCGATCGCCTCCTCGGCCATCGCTTCGACGGGCAGCACGGCCAGGCCGCCGATCAGCACCGCATGCACGGCGCGGGACAACAGCTTCGCTTGGGAGGCCGCGGCGGCGGCCTCCCGGGTCTGGTAACGCATCGGATGATTCCCCGGTTCCCTGTGGTGTCTTACGCCGCGCCTGTTCCCGGGTTCCGTGGGTACAGGCCCCTGCGCCGCGTTGCCGACGTTCGGCGGGCACCGAGCCTAGGGGGAGATTGTTAAGCCCGTGTTGCGATGCGTGAGGGCCGGCGTCCGAACCCCCATCCCAGCAGCAGCTGCACCGGCAGTGATACCAGCAGGCCGATGACGAACCAGCGTGGGAAATCCGCGCCGAGCGTCCACAGGCCGTAGCCTGCGCCCAGCACCAGCAGCGACCAGATCGAGGTGCCGTGCGCACGCGGCCAGCAGGGCGCGTAGTAGGTGGCGAAGGCGATCGCGGCGATGCCGCCGAGCACGGTGAACGCCAGGTCCCAGCCCAGCTGCGCTTCGCTGCCGGGATGCAGGCCGAGCAGCGCAGGCAGCCAGCCACCGGCACTGGTGACCAGGGCAAGCGCGAGCAGCGCGCCAACCAGGGCGACGATGGAAAGAAAGACAGTCTTGAGCATGCCGGGCATGGCCGCATTGTACGGCCGGACCGGCAGGGTGATGGCTTACAGCAGCTGCCTCAGCATCGCCTTCAGGCGTCGCCCTTCCTGCTGGAAGTAGTCGCGCTGCTCACGCCAGGCCGGGAACCGTTGCTCGACCTCCTGCCAGAACGCCGGCGAGTGGTTGGGCTGGATGAGGTGGCAGAGCTCATGCACCAGCACATACTCGAATGCCTGCGGACGCCCCAGGACCAGCGCAAGATCCAGGGCCATGCTGCCATCGGGAGCCAGCGAACCCCACTGCGAGGACATCACCTTCAAGCGCAGGCGGCTGGGTGCCCGTGGCAGGCCGGGCAGGTAGCGCGGCAGCCAGCGGCCCACGTCGGCGCGGGTCTGCGCCTCGAAGAACTCGCGCAGCAGACGGCGCAGGGTCGCGTCACCGGCACGGGTCGGCCACTGCAGGCAGGCGCCGTGCTCGTCGATGTCCAGGCGTGCGTAGCGGCCTTCCTGCCAGCGCAGCGGCAGCAGCTCCCCGCGCAGGGGCAGCACCCCGTCCACGCCGGGCTGCAGCGGTGCGGGCAGGCCCTGGCCCTGGTACTGGCGCAGCTGCAGTGCCAACCAGTCGCGATGCTGCTCCAGGAAACGTTCGCCCATCACCAGGCTGGCGCGCGGCGGCAGGGTCAGGCGCGCGCCGCGTTCGTCGACGCTGAGCTTGATGCGGCGCGCGCGCGGATCGCGTACGCGCAGCACGTCTATCTCGGCATCCTCCAGGCGCAGGCGAACGGTATCGCGCTGCACGGTGGCGGGCGGTGTGGGCGAGATCAGGCGGCGCAGCAGGCGGCTCATGCAGCCAGCATAGCGCTGCTTCGGGCCGCTGGATGACCGGCGGCCCACGCGGTGCCTGTTCAGTCAGCCTTGCTGAGCTTGAACGCCTCTTCCAGCAGCAGGAACAGGCGGCGGATCTCGGCGCTCTGCAGGGCGAACCGTGCGTCGAACTCGGCGCGACGGCCCTCCTCGTCGGCATGCTCGAGCTGGTCCAGGGCGCCGTCGAGGAACTTCAGCTTGCGCACGATCAGGTCGTCGCCGATGACGAAGGACAGGTTGTCTTCGAAGATCAGCGCCAGCTTGGTCACCTGCTTGCCGGCGTCCAGGTGCTTGTCGATCTCGTCGCAGCGCAGTTCCTGGTGCTGGCACTTGACCACCGCACCGCCCTCCACCGGATCCTTCATCTCGCACTCCTCGCCCAGGCTGAGCCCGGTCGGCAGCGGTTCGCCGGCGATCCAGCCGGTCAGGATCGAACGCGGCGCGACTTCGGCGTTCAGCGGCATTGCCGGGAAGCTGCCGAGCAGGCCACGGATGTCGGACATGAAGTACTCGCCGGTCTTGCGGCTGGACGTATCCACCGCGACGTAGCCGTGCTGCAGGTCGATGAAGGCGTCGTTGCGCGAGGACTTCACAAAGGCGCGCGGCAGCAGTTCATGCAGCAGGTCGTCCTTCATGCGCTTGCGTTCGCGGCCGCCGGGGCGCCGGCCTTCCTTCTCCTCGATCTCCTCCAGCTTGCGCTCGAGCAGGTCGTTGACCACGGCTGCCGGCAGGATCTTGTCCTCGCCGCCGACCGTCAGCCACAGGTGCTCGGCGATGCGGTGCGAGAGCAGTTCCTTCTCCTCGCGGCCGAACGGTGAAATGAAGCCGCGCGAATTCATCTCCAGCGCGCCGACCGGCTTGAGCACGGCGTGCGGCAGCAGCGTATCGATTTCAGAAAAATCAGTGGCGGTCGGGAAACGGAAGAACGTCAGGTTGCGAAAGAACATGGATTTCCGGATGGCAAAGAGAAAGGGCGACCGACCTTATGCGGTGGGCGTCTCGGGATCTGCGTCGGCGTCGACCGGGGTACCGGCCAGCCAGGCATGGGCATCGGGCAGCGGTGCGTCATCGCGACGGCCCAGCGCCATGAAGTCGAACAGGGACGTGTCGGCCAGCTGCGAGGGCCGGACCTGGCCCATGGCGCGCGCGATCTGCTCGATGCGGCCGGGGTGGTCCCTGTCCCATTGCTTGAGCATCAGGCCGACCTGGCGGCGCTGCAGGTTTTCCTGGCTGCCGCACAGGTTGCAGGGGATGATCGGGAACCGGCGTGCCTGCGCGTACGCGACGATGTCGCTTTCGCGCACGTAGGCCAGCGGCCGGATCACCACGTGCCGGCCGTCATCGCTGCGCAGCTTCGGCGGCATGCCCGACAGCTTGGCGTGGTGGAACAGGTTCATGAAGAACGTGGCCACCATGTCGTCGCGGTGGTGGCCGAGCGCGATCTTGGTGAAGCCATGGGTCTCGGCATGGTGGTACAGCGCGCCGCGGCGCAGGCGCGAGCACAGCGAACACATCGTCTTGCCTTCCGGAATCACCCGGCTGACCACCGAATAGGTGTCCTGCTCGATGATGTGGTACGGCACGCCGAGCCCGGCCAGGTACTCCGGCAGCACATGCTCGGGGAAGCCCGGCTGCTTCTGGTCCAGGTTCACCGCCACCAGTTCGAACGGCACCGGTGCCTTCTTCTGCAGCTGCACCAGCATGTCCAGCAGGGTATAGCTGTCCTTGCCGCCGGACAGGCAGACCATGATCCTGTCGCCGGCCTCGATCATGCCGAAGTCGGCGATCGCCTCGCCCACCTGGCGGCGCAGGCGCTTGGCCAGCTTGTGCTGCTCGCGCTCGGCCACGCGCGGATCGCGGGGCGCGCGCGGCAGGGGATCGGGAAGGGAGATCACGGCACTCATGCCTGCCATTCTACCGGCTTGGAGCGGCCCCGGCCGGGGAACGGTCCGGCCCTCTCCCGGTGGTCATCATCGCTGTGTATGCTCGGAGGCTGTGGACACCTACAGCCCCGCCGAGATCGCCGAACGCCTCGCCGCCCTGCGCGCCGAGCACCGCCTGCTGGATGAACAGATCACCCGCATGGCGGCCAATGGCGAGGACGAGCTCGAGTCCAAACGCCTGAAGCGGCGCAAGCTGCAGCTGAAGGACTGCATCACCCGGCTGGAAAGCCTGCAGATTCCCGACGAGCCGGCGTGAGCCGGGCTCAGGTGGGTGCCCACCTTGGTTGGCCTCTGCCCTGGTAGGTGCCAACCTTGGTTGGCACGACTGGAAGGTGTGTGGACCAAGGTCCACACCTACCGTAGGACCCGGCGCGACCTTCAATCCTGCGGCGCAGGCTCGTCCGGGCGTGCGGCTTCCGGGCTGACCCGCTCGATGGTGTGGCGCAGTTCGCGACCGAGGATGAACTTGGCGTCCTTGGCCCAGGCATCCAGGCGCTGGTCGAACAGCAGCTTGCTGTTCTCGTCGGGCCATACCAGGCGCAGTTCGCGCAGCTTCTGGATGAAGCTGCGGAACAGGGCCTTGTCGAAGAACTCCGGTGCCGCCGGCGCGTAGAGCAGGCTCAGGCGCTGTGCGGCCTGCTGGCACAGGCTTTCCAGTTCGGCGGCGCCGAGCGTGCCCGGCCCGTTCTTCACCAGCACCGAAATGGCGATGTAGTAGCGCTCGAAGGCCTGCTGCAGGGAGTGGCCGATCGCACGCAGGCGGAACACTTCGTCGGTCTGCCCGGTGTTGCGGGCAAGAATGCCGCCATCGTCCTCGTTGACGTTCTGCAGCAGTCCCTCGCGCACGAACACGTCGATGGTCTGGTCGATGCGCTGGGCGAACTCGTCCTCGGTCCACGGCAGGAACAGCTCGGCCTGCAGGAACGGGTAGACGGTGCGGCCCAGCTGGACCAGGCCGGTGCGGCTCATGCGGCGGTTGTTCTGGAAACAGCACGCCACCCACGAGGAGGCGGTGAACAGGTGCAGCACGTTGTTGCGGAAGTAGCTCAGCAGCACCGCGGTGTCGCCGCTCACACTGAGCACGTCGCCCAGCGGGTGCTTGATGCGGGTGAGGACGTTGATCTCCTCGGCGTGGGCGATGATCCGCTCCGGCGAATGCGGAGTCACCGTCACCCGGTCCGAATACGGCATCTCGACCAGCAGGGTCTTGCACAGTTCGATCTGCGCGATCAGGTCCGCCTCGCCCATTGCATGCTTGGGCGTGGACAGCAGGGCCAATGCCAGCAGATTGATCGGGTTGACGTCCGCCGCACCATTGATGCGTTCCTGGATGCGCTCGGCCAGTGTATCGACAGTGGTCGACAGCCATGCCGGCTTCTCGTCTTCCGGCACCGCCTCACCCTTCCACTCCGGCGCCTTCTCGGCCAGCACGTCGTTCAGCGCGATCGGCTCGCCGAAGTTGACCACCACCTGCCCGTAGTTCTGCTTGAGCACCTTGGGGATGCCCCACAGCAGCTGCCAGATCGATTCCTTTTCCTTCGGTCGGCCGGAGAGTTCGTCCAGGTAGCTGCCGCCTTCCATCAGCTTCTCGTAGCCGATGTAGACAGGCTGGAACAGCACCGGCTTGCGCGGCTGGCGCAGGAAGGCACGCAGGGTCATCGAGATCATGCCGCCCTTGGGCTGCAGCAGGCGGCCGGTACGCGAACGGCCGCCCTCGACGAAGTACTCGATGGAATAGCCACCGGCCACCAGCTGCGCGACGTACTCGCTGAGCACCGCCGAGTACAGCGCGTTGCCGCGGATCGAGCGGCGGATGAAGAACGCGCCGCCCTTGCGCAGCAGCGTGCCGACCACCGGCAGGTTGAGGTTGATGCCGGCCACGATGTGCGGCGGCACGATGCCGCGGTCGTACAGCAGGTAGGACAGCAGCAGATAGTCCATGTGGCTGCGGTGGCTGGGCACGTACACCACTTCATGGCCCGGCGCGGCCGCCTTGAACTTGTCCAGATGGTGAACCAGCACACCGGCATAGATCCGGTTCCAGACATGGCTGAGCATGAAGCTGGCCGAGCGCACCACCGGGCTGGAATAGTCCGCAGCGATTTCCCAGGCGTAGGCATGCGCCTTCTTCCAGGCATCGGCCGGCTTGGAATTGTCGCGCTTGGCCTGCGCGGCGATCGCTTCGCGTACCGGCTCGGCGGCCAGCACCTGGTCCACCAGCAGGCGGCGGGTGGAAAGGTCCGGGCCGATCACCGATTCGCGGATACGGCGGAAATGGGTGCGCAGCACGCGTTGCAGCTTGCGGACCGTACGCTCGGGCTCCAGGCCCTCGTTGACGGTGGAGCGCAGCGAAATCGGCGGAGCGAAGCGGACGATGGTGCTGCGGCCGTTGAGCAGGACCGCCAGCAGGCGGCGGAAACGGCCGACCAGCGCCCAGTTCTCCGAGAACAGTACGGCAAACCACCCGCTCTGCTTGTCCGGCGCGCGGCCGACGAAGATCGACACGGGCACCAGGTGCACGTCCAGATCCTCATGCACGCGATGCGCCTGCAGGACCTTGGCCAGCGAATCGGAATGGGTCTTGGCGCCACGCTGCTCCGGAATCAGCGAGTTGCTGGAACTGCGCCGCGACAGTGCCAGGTAGGCGCGTTTGCGACCGGTCGGGTCGCCGGCCAGCGGCACCAGCGGTGACGGCAGGCCCGCCTGGCGGCACGCCTTGTCCAGGATCAGCGCGTTGGACAGCCCGTAGTCTTCCAGCACGTACATCACCGGACGGCCATCGTTGTACTGGCCCGGATCCTCAGGTTCGATCTTCAGCGACAGCCACGGCTCGACCAGGCGGCCGAGCAACCGTGCCCACAGCGGGCGGCGGCCAGGAGGACGGGCGTGCACGGGCGGCGGCACCGGATTCGGGCCGGTACTGGTCGAGGGGGACGCCAGCGCCGTTTCGGCGGGCGTCGACTGGGATTCTTCGCCGGGGAACGGCAGCGGGTTCTGTTTCGACATCGGCGCCATTATGGCTTAGGCGGCGGCATTGCCGCTTCTTCGCCTGCATCGGCGGGTTCGGCCGGGGCGGGCGCGGCTGCCGCACGGGCCGCGTCGGCCTGGCGCAGTATCGCGTCGGTATCGGCCAGAGTGCGGGTCAGGTACCAGTGACCTTCGCGCCGGCTCAGCGGCAGCTGCAGGGTCAGCTCGCGCCCGGCCAGGTCGTACTGCAGGCGGACCAGCGCGTTGTCGCCCTCCAGTGACAGCACTTGGCCGCGGATGCTGCGCAGGGCTTCGTCCACCCCCAGCCCGTAGCTGGCCAGCACGGCCTTGAGCGTGTGGATGAACGGCGCCAGCTGCTGCAGGCTGCCTTCCATCCCCGCGGCCTGCAGGCCGGCATCATCCTCGAAGCCGACCTGGGTGGCGGCGCCGACGAGCGCGGCGATGCTGCTGCGCGCCCGTGCGCGATCGCTGATCGGTGCGCCCTGCGCCCAGCCGGACAGGGCCTCCACCAGGGCGATGTAGTGGGCCTGCTGGCTGGGCGTGTATCCCTTCTGATGGCGCAGGTACTGCACCCCGAAGTTGCCCATCGACTGCGCGGCCTGGCGCACCGCGCCGGACTGCCCGGCCAGCTGGCGGTCGAAACTGCGCTGCAGTTCGGCGCTGGCGCCGGGCCTGCGCAGGGCGGCCAGCATCGGCAGCAGCTGGTCACCCAGCGGCAGTTCGGTCAGCGGCCATTGGCTGTGTCCGTCCGCCCAGGCCTGCTGCAGCCGCTGGTACTGGCTGGGGGGCACCGACAGCTTCGCGTAGCCGAGCAGATCGTCCTCGGCCAGACGCTGCGCCATCGCCTGCACGGCGGCCACCGGTTCGGCTGCCGGTCGGGCCGGATCACTGCCTGGCTCGCGGCACGCGGCCACGGCCAGCAGCACCATGGCCGCCAGCCCCCACCCTCGTGCAGACTTCGTTCGCACTACCGTGCTCATGCCTTCGGACTCCCCGGACCGGTCCGCATCTTGCGGCCTGCAAGGTGACAGCGGCAAGCCGGGACGTCACGGTTTCCAGCCAAGGGGGTCAGATCCCCTCTGCTGCGGCAGAAGGGATCTGACCCCAGCGCCGCCACCGGGATAAAAAAAAGAGCCCGGATCACGGGGATCACAGGCTCCTCAAGCCGGCTCGAGGCCGGAGGACAGTGTTGTGGCGCAGGTCCGGTCCGAAGACCGGATGGCGCGATCCTACGCCGCCGCACAACTTAAGGCAACACATGATGTAATGTTATTCAACTTATTGATTTTATTGAATCAATCGCGTTGCCACACCGATTCGATGAAATCCACGGCATGTTTTTCGGCGATTCGGGCATAAACCCCCGGGTAGCCAGCCAGGGCACAGCCTTCGCCCCAGCTGACGATGCCGAACTGGGTCCAGCCCTCCCGCAGGCGCAACAGCAGGGGCCCGCCCGAATCGCCCTGGCAGCTGTCGATGCCCTCGCGACCGGCACAGATCACCTTGCCGCGGGCCAGCTCGCCGGCGTATGCCTGCTGGCATTGCGTGAAGGGCACGAAGGGCGTCCGCACCGCCTGCAGCTCGGTCGGGTAGATCACGTCGTCATCGATGCCGGTGTCACCCCAGCCGATCACGGTGAAATCACGACCCGGCTTGAGATAGCTGGCGTCCGGACGCAGGCGCAGGGCAACCGGCTGCACGTCGGCCAGCGGCGCGCTGAGGTGGATCAGGGCCACGTCGTGCTCCAGGGTGTTGCCGCTGTTGAAGGCCGGGTGCACGTGGATCGCCCTGATGTTGGACGCTCGAGGCGATGGCGCGGTGGCCAGCGTGGTGCTGCCGGCCAGCACCGCCAGCCGCGCGGGCGAGTTGCCCTGTACGCAGTGCGCGGCGGTCAGGATCCAGGACGGCGAGATCACCGTGCCGCCGCAGACGTGGCGGTCGAAGTCACTGTCCCCCAGCTCCAGGCCCTGCAGGCTGACCATGAACGGATACTCGCCGGGCACGGCCGGGGCGCCGCCGATGATGTGGGGCGACCCGGTCGCCGGTGCTGCTGCGGTGGCAGGAAAGATGGCAGCGGCCAGCAGGCCACCGAACAGCAAAGAGGTGCTGCGATACATATCCTTGTACTCCCTCTATCGATGATTGGAACCGGCGAAGCCGCGGTCCACGCCGGTGCATCGATTGGAAGGGCGACCACCCCCGCGCACTGCGAGCGGGCTCACAGTTCATCGGTGTGGGGACGGTCGCGTCATTACGGGAGCCACAATTGCGAACGCCATCCCGCATGCAGCGCGATGGCGTTCATGATGTCACCGTGATCGCTGTTGGTGCGGGACTCAGCGTGCAGCCAAAGCCGACGCGATTTCCTGCTGGATCGACCGCGCCGCTGCCTGCGGATCGGCCGCCAGGCGGATCGGTCGACCGACCACGATGGCGTCGGCGCCATCGGCAAACGCCTGGGCGACGCCGACGGTACGCTTCTGGTCGTCGCCGACCGGACCCCCGGGGCGGATGCCCGGGCAGACGATCGAGAAGCCTGCACCGGTCGCGGCACGGATCGGCGCGGCTTCCTGGCCTGATGCGATCACTCCGTCGATACCGGCGGCCAGCGCGGCCAGCGCGCGCTCGACCACCACGTCCACCGGCTCGCGGTCGATTCCCATCTGCGCCAGGTCCGGACGCCCCATCGAGGTCAGCACGGTGACCGCCAGCAGGCGCATGTCGCCGGTGCTGGCCGCGGCGCAGGCTTCCATCATTGCCGGATGCCAGCCGTGGATGGTGGCGTAACTGACCGGCCACTGCGACAGCCGCCGGATCACCGCCGCCGCGGTAGCGGGGATGTCGAAGAACTTCAGATCGACGAACACGCGCTTGTCGCGGCGCGCCAGCTCATCCAGCACCTGGAAGTAGTCACCGGACGCCAGCAGTTCCATGCCGATCTTGTAGAAGGCCACGCTCTCGCCGAGGCGGTCGACCCACTCCAGTGCCTGTACGCGGTCAGGGACATCCAGCGCGAAGATCAGGCGCTCATCGTCGCGCAGCGGCAGCGGTGCGCGGCTCACGGCGCGTAGTCCAGGGCAGCGCGCTTGGCCTCATGGCGTGCCTGGCGCGACTGGCTGTAGTCATTGTTGAACTGCGCCGGCTCGAAGCCGCCGTAGGTCGGGTTCGGCAGCATCCACCAGCGCTCGCCGAACCAGTCGTGGTACTGCTGCAGCAGTGCGTCACGCCCTTCATTGGTGTTGGCGGTCACTTCCACGAAGTCGCCCAGCTGGTCGCCGAACTGCATCAGCACGCGGTACTTCTGCCCGGCCAGGCGCCGGCGGCAGTTCTTCTCGCTGCCGGCCTGCTCGCAGCCTTCGACCACGGTGCCCAGGCCCAGGAACACGCTGTCATCGGCGACCGGCAGGCCCTGCTCGCGCAGGTTGGCCAGGGTCGCTTCCTTCAGGTGCACGGCGCGGTTGGAGATGTACAGAAGGGTCACGCCGCGGGCATTGGCCGCCTTGGCGAAATCGACTACGCCGGGAATCGCCTTGGCCTTCTTCTCCGCGACCCACTGGTCCCAGCTCAGCTCGTCGTATTCCTTGCCATCGCGCACCAGGCGCGCCTGGTAGGGCGAGTTGTCCAGCACGGTTTCGTCCACGTCCAGCACCACCGCGGGCTTCAGGCCCTTGGCCTCGTTGCCGCGCTCTTCCGGCACCAGCGCGTCCCAGTGGGCTTCCTTCAGCGCGCCGTCCAGGCGGTCGGCGGCGGCACGGTAGGTCTGCTCGGTGATCGCGCGGTACTCCTGCGCGCGCTGCATCCACAGCACCGCGTTGAGGTTGTCGTTGGCGGTCGCTTCGCCGGCCGCCCCGGTCTTGGCAGCCGGGGCCACCGGAGCGGCCGCGTCGGTGGCCGGGGTCTCGACGCGCTTGCAGGCGGACAGACCCAGCAGCGCCGTGGCGAGCAGGGTGAGGGACAGGGAAACAGGACGACGCATGGCATTCACCGGCAACAGATATCGGCTCATTTTACCGGCAAAGGCGCCATCGGGACGGCTATGCTTGGCGGTTGACCCGATGCCTTCCCGGAGGCCGCCATGACCGATGCCATCCAGACCCCCGACCGTCCCCTGCTCGATCCCGTGCAGGCCCGCCTGCTGGGCTGCCTGGTGGAGAAGGAGGCGACCACGCCGGACACCTACCCGCTGACGGTCAACGCCGCCCAGTCGGCCGCCAACCAGAAGACCGCGCGCGAGCCGGTGATGAACGTCGACGCCGGCAGTGTCCAGCACGCGCTGCGCCAGCTGGAGTCGATGGGCCTGGCGCGCCAGCACTTCTCCTCGCGTGCAGACCGCTACGAGCATCGCCTGCAGGCCGCGCTGGACCTGACCCGGCAGCAGACCGTGCTGCTGGCGATGCTGCTGCTGCGCGGGCCGCAGACACTGGGCGAGCTGGTCACGCGCAGCGAGCGCCTGTACCGCTTCGCCGACACCGACGAAGCCCGCCACGCCATCGAGCGCCTGCAGCAGCGTGAGCTGCTCATCGTGCTGCCGCGCGCCAGCGGCCAGCGCGAGGACCGCTATATGCACCTGCTGTGCGGCGAGGTGGACGCGGCGGCACTGGCGGCACGGTACGCAGGCGGTGCCGGTGGCAGCGAGCCGGCCGACCCGGGCCTGGCTGAACGGGTGGCCCAGCTGGAAGCGGCAGTGGCCGAACTGCAGGCGCAGCTGGCGGACCTGCGCGGCTGAGGCGGCCCGCCGGGCCTGGCCCAACGCTGTCGATGCGGTACAGGCGGACTAGCCGACCGGCGCCGCTCCCGGCGTGGCATACAGACGGCTGGGCGTGGCGATGCCCGGCAGCTGGATGACCCCCTGTTCGCACATGCCCAGGCCCAGCAGGATTTTCCCGGACACGACGTTGTCCAGGTCGGTGATGCCATAGAGGTCCTGCAGGCCAAGGGCGCCGCGCGCGTGGGTGAAGACCGCCCGCGCTGCTTCCCCTGCGTAGCCGTGCCCCGTGTACTCCGACAACAGTGCATAGCCGATGTCCGGTCCCGGCAGGCCGTCGCGCCGGACCAGCCCGGCATTGCCCAGCCAGGCGCCATCGGACAGACGCTCGATGGCATACATGCCGAACCCGTTCAACGCATAGCTGTGCAGCACGCGCAGGGCGATGTACTCGCGGGCCTGCGCTTCGCTGTGCACGTTGCGGTCACCAATGAAGCGCACGAAACCAGGATCGTTGAGCAGCGCCAGCATCGGCGCCGCATCACGATCAGGCTCGATGCGGCGGAGCCGCAGGCGTTCGCTTTCGATGGGATGCATGCGCAGACCTGTGGGTGGAGAGGCCCGATTGTAGGGCGATGTGCTGGGGTCAGAGCCCTTCCCTGCGGGAAGGGATCCGACCCCGGTCAGTCGAACAGGGCCTCGATCGCCGCCAGTCCCGCCGTTGCCCGCTCCTTCTTGCGCGCGGCATCGGCCACCGGGTCGGCGCCGTCGCGCTGGATCTCCTCGGCCGGGATCTCGTCGAAGAAGCGGCTGGGCTTGAGCCGCACATGCTCGCCGAACTTGCGGGTGAGCTTGCTGTAGCTCATCCACAGCTGGATCTTGGCGCGGGTGATGCCCACGTACAGCAGCCGCCGCTCCTCCTGCAGGTTGCCTTCATCGAGGCTGACCTGGTGCGGCAGCACGCCGTCCTCGCAGCCGACGATGAAGACATACGGGAACTCCAGGCCCTTGGAGGCATGCAGGGTCATCATCCGCACCTGGTTGCCGCCCTCATCCTTGTCGCTGCGCGACAACAGTGCCAGCTGGCCGGCCAGATCGGCAGCGGTGGCACCGCGCGGCCCGCCTTCAAACCACTGCGCAAGTTCCTCGATGTTGTTGGCGCGGCGCTGGTAGCTGGCCTCTTCCTTGGCCTGCTGGCGCAGCTCGCTGAGCAGGCCCGATTCCTTGGCGACCTTGCGGATCATGTCACCGGAGCTGACCTGCCGCATCTGTGCGCGCAGGTCGCGCAGGATGTCGGTGAAACGCGCCAGGCTGTTGGCAGCGCGCGGCGGCAGCTGTGACAGCGCACCGATCGCCTCGGCCGCCTGGGCCATCGGCATGTCTTTTTCCGATGCCAGTTCGGCCAGCCTGGCCAGCGTTCCGGCACCCACGTCACGCTTGGGCGCCTGCACGGCACGCATGAATGCGGTGTCGTCGTCCGGGTTCACCAGCAGCCGCAGCCAGGCCAGCGTGTCCTTCACTTCCTGGCGCTCCAGGAACATGGTGCCGCCGGTCAGGTGATAGGGAATACGCAGCAGCTGCATCGCCTTCTCCAGCGGCCGCGACTGGAAGTTGCCGCGGAACAGGATGCAGAAGTCACTCCACGGCACGTTGCGCGACTGCGCCACGAAGGCGATCTCGGCGGCCACCTTCTCTGCCTCGTGCTCGCTGTTGCGGCATTCCCATACGCGGATGCGCTCACCGTCGGCCTGATCGCTCCACAGCTTCTTCAGGTGCTCGTGCGGGTTGTTGGCGATCAACGCATTGGCCGCGCGCAGCACGCGGTTGGAGCAGCGGTAGTTCTGCTCCAGCTTGATGATCTCCAGCGTGGGGTAGTCGCGCCCCATCTGCTGCAGGTTCTCGGGGTTGGCGCCACGCCAGGCGTAGATGGACTGGTCATCGTCACCCACGCAGGTGAAGTTGCCCTTGTCCCCGGCCAGCTGCTTGAGCAGGCGGTACTGCGCGTCGTTGGTGTCCTGGCATTCGTCCACCAGCAGGTAGCCGATGCGTTCGCGCCAGGCCAGGGCGATCTCCGGGTTCTCCTCCAGGATCTGCACCGGCAGGCGGATCAGGTCGTCGAAGTCGACCGCGTTGAAAGCGGTCAGGCGCAGCTGGTAGCGCTCGTAGACGCTGGCTGCTTCCTTCTCGCGGTTGCTGCGCGCGGCAGCCATCGCCTGCTCGGGCGAGAGACCGGCATTCTTCGCCCGCGACACCAGGTTCTTCATGTCCTCGATATCGTCGGGCTTGGCGCCATGCATCAGGTCCTTGATCTGCGCGGCGGCGTCGTCGGCATCGAAGATCGAGAAGCCGCGCTTCAGGCCCACCGCCGCATGCTCGATCTGCAGGAACTTCAGGCCCAGGGCGTGGAAGGTGCAGATGGTCACCTCGTCGGCGTCCTGCTCGCGCAGACGCTTGGCCACACGTTCGCGCATCTCCTTGGCCGACTTGTTGGTGAAGGTGATCGCGGCGATGCGGCGGGCCGGGTAGCGGCCGCAGCCGATCAGGTGGGCGATCTTCTCCACGATCACGCGCGTCTTGCCGCTGCCGGCACCGGCCAGCACCAGCAACGGGCCTTCGATGTGCAGGACGGCGGCGGCTTGGGGAGGATTGAGACCGTGCATGGGAGGGGGATTGTAGCGGGGCCGGGTGAGGACCACAGCCGGACCGCCGGTGGGGTTGCTGAACAGCTTCGGCCAAGCGGGGCTGCGGCGTACAATCCGTCGATGGCCAAGCTCTACTTCTACTACTCGGCGATGAACGCCGGCAAGACCACCACCCTGCTGCAGAGCGCGCACAATTACCGCGAGCGCGGCATGCGGGTGGCGATCCTGACCCCGCGCCTGGATGATCGCGCGGGCGCAGGCGTGGTGGCCTCGCGCATCGGGCTGCGCGCCGAAGGCATGGCGTTCGACCGCGACACCGACCTGCAGCGCTGGGCCGAACAGGATCTGGCATCGAACGGGCCGATGGGCTGCCTGCTGGTGGACGAAGCACAGTTCCTGACCCGCGCGCAGGTCTGGCAGCTCAGCGAAGTGGTCGACCAGCTGCGCATCCCGGTGCTGTGCTACGGGTTGCGCACCGATTTCCGCGGTGAACTGTTCGAAGGCAGCCAGTACCTGCTGGCATGGGCCGACGAGATGCAGGAGATCAAGACCATCTGCCACAGCGGCAAGAAGGCGATCATGACCGTCCGCGTGGATGAGCACGGGCATGCCGTGCAGGACGGCCCGCAGGTGGAGATCGGCGGCAACGACCGCTATGTGTCGGTGAGCCGGGCCGAGTTCAAGAAGATCACCCGCGGTGAAGGCCGCATCGAGCCGATGCAGGCGCCCCTGCCGCTGTGATCCGCCGGCTCATGCCGCTGCACGCGTGACCTCCGGCAGTTTACAGCTGCAGGCCAGTGGTCCTAGGCTGCGGCCACGTCTGCTGCCGAACAGGAAGTCCGCCATGCGTTCCACGCTTCTGCTGTTGCCGCTGCTTCTGCTGCCGCTGGGGCCGCCGGCCTTCGCCGCCGATCGTCCTCCGGTGGAGCAGGATCCCACGTTGCTGGGCGCAGGCTTCATGGACAACCATCCGGACATGATGTACCGGCAGTGGGGCGTAAACGCCCTGCACCGCAATGATGTCAAAGGCGCGATGGATAATTTCCGGCTGGCCGCACGCTACGCGGACAAGCCTGCGCAGGGATACCTGGGCGAACTGTACTGGTATGGAGTGAACCAGCCGCGCGATCCGCTCATGGCATTTGCCTGGATGGATGTGGCGGCCGAGCGCGGCTACCCCCTGTTCGTGGACCTGCGCAACGAGTACTGGGCCGCGCTGCCACTGGAGCAGCATGAGGCCGCGCGTGCGCAGGCCAACGCGCTGCGGGCCGAGTATGGCGATGAAGTTGCCCGCCCGCGCATGGCGGAAGTGCTGAGGAAGGGACGGCGCGAGATGACCGGCAGCCGTGTCGGCTCGATGTCCAACAATGTGGACATCGTGTACATGGACGGCGGCATCTCCCGCACGATCAAGGCTGACCGCATGTACGATCCGAAGTACTGGGATCCCAAGCAGTACGAACGCTGGCAGGACGAAACCTGGATGAAGATCCGCCGTGGCACGGTGGAAGTGGGCGTGCCGACGCAGTCGCACGCCACCGACGCCAAGCCGTGAGTTATCGGTGCCGGCACTTGGCCGGCATCGATCTGCCTCAGTACAGCGTCCGCTCCGGTGCACCGGCCGGCGGCGGCGTGTACTGGTACAGCCAGGTTTCGGTCAGCGGCTTGCCACCGCTGCGCAGGTACAGGCGGATGTCGATCTGTTCGGTGCTGCCTTCCGGCGGCACCAGGTCGAACATCGCGCGGTAACCGTCGATCTCGCGCAGCGGACGCGCCGATACGATCTCGACACGGCCCCGGCTGGTTTCCACCACTGCCTCGACCTCGGCCTTGTCGATCAGCTTTGCCAGTTCGCCGCCTTCGAAGTCCACGGCGAAGCGCCACGAGAAGTACTCGCGCTTCTTGCCGACCACACCGCCCAGCCCCGTGCGGCTGGCCACGCAATGCGCCAGCGGTGGCCGTGCCGGCGGCTCGGCGCCCCAGTACAGGCGGTAGCCGACCAGCAGCTCCTGTCCCGGCTGCGGCTTCTCCTTCGGATTCCAGAAGGCGACGATGTTGTCGAAGGTCTCATCGACCGTGGGGATCTCCACCAGCTGCACCGAGCCCTCGCCCCATTCGCCCTTCGGCTCGATCCACAGGCAGGGCCGCTTCTCATAGAAGACGCCGTCGTCCTGGTAGTGATCGAAGTTGCGGTCGCGCTGCAGAAGGCCGAAGCCACGCGGATTGCGGTCGACGAACATGTTGAAGCGCAGGTTGCGCGGATTGCACAGCGGCCGCCAGATCCACTCACCGGCCCCGGTCCACATCGACAGGCCATCGGTATCGTGGATCTCCGGGCGCCAGTCCCAGTCCATGCGGCGGTCGTTCTCACCCACCTGGTACATGCTGGTGCACGGCGCGATGCCCAGGCGCTCGATCGCCTTGCGCGGATAGAGCGCACTGTCGATGTCCATCAGCAGCACATCGCCGTTGGTGATGGCGAAGCGGTAGGCGCCGGCTACGCTGGGCGAGTCCAGCAACGCATAGACGATGATGGTGTCCGAATCGGCGGCAGGCTGTTCGAGGTAATAGGCGATGAAGTCGGGAAACTCCTCCGGCCTGCCCATGCCGGTATCGATCGCCAGGCCGCGCGCGGACTGCCCGTACTGGCCTTCCTTGCCGACCGCGCGGAAATAGCTGGCGCCAAGGAACGCCGCGAAATCGCGGTCGGTATCCTTGCGGGTGTTCAGGCGGAACCCGGCGAAGCCCAGGTCCGCCGGCAGTTCGCCGTTGCGGATCCCGCTCTTGCCGTAGTTGAACGCTGCACCGTCATACGCCAGTTCCTGCGCCTGGCCGTCGACCACGTCGAACATGCGCACCGGCGAATGGAAGTACAGGCCCAGGTGGAAGAACTTGGCCTGGAACTTGCCGGGCTGATCGGCCCACAGCGCGTGGTCCTGGCGATAGCTGATGGACTGGTACTGGTCCCAGTCCAGCGCTTCAAGCCGGCCCGGCAGCACCCGCTTGTGGCTCTGGTACGGGGCCTGTGCCAGTGCGCGTGCCTGCCCCTTCAGGGTGGCGAAGCTGAACGGCTGCGGCTGGCCGAGGCGGCGCAGGCCGACCTGGCCGTTCCTGCTGGCGGCGCAGGCGGGCAGGGACGGCAGGCCGAAGGCTGCCAGGGCCAGGGAGGCGTTGCGGATGAAGTCGCGTCGTTGCATGCAGGCGCGTCAGGCACAGGGAAGGGTCGGCCATCATAGGCAGACAAACGTTAACGGGCAGCGGAGGGCGCAACCTCCCATTCAGCTGCCGCTGGCTGGACCGCCTCAGCGCTGGCAGTGGCTGCACCACACGCTGGCACGCTGGCCGATCATGGCGTGCTTGAGCAGGCGTCCGCAGGTCGGGCAGGGCAGCCCGTCGCGGCCATAGACCAGCAGTTCCTGCTCGAAGTAGCCGGGTGCGCCATCGGGGCTGATGAAATCACGCAGTGTGGTGCCACCGCGGGTGATCGCGTAGCCCAGCGTTTCCTTCACCGCGGTGGCCAGCCGCTGGTAGCGCTCGCGTGAGACCTTGCCGGCCTCGCGCAGCGGGCTGATGCCGGCCTTGAACAGGCTCTCGGCGGCATAGATGTTACCGACGCCCACGACCACCGCCTGGTCCATGAGGAAGGTCTTGACCGGGGCGCTGCGGCCGCGGCTGCGGGCGAACAGGTAATCGCCATGGAAGGCCTCGTCCAGCGGTTCAGGCCCCAGCCCCTGCAGCAGCGGATGGACCTGCCCGGCCGGTTGCCAGAGCAGGCTGCCGAAGCGGCGCGGATCGTTGAAGCGCAGCAGGCGCCCGTTGTCCAGGCTGATATCCACGTGGTCATGTGGCCGCAGTGGGGTATCTCCGGGCAGTACACGCAGGCTGCCGGACATGCCCAGATGCAGTACGGCGCTGCCGATGGCCGTGTCCAGCAGCAGGTACTTCGCGCGCCGGCGGATGCCTTCGATGCGCTGTCCCGGCAGCAGCTGCGCAATCTCCGGCGGAATCGGCCAGCGCAGGTCGGCGCGGCGCAGGATCACGCCGTGGACGCGGCGGTCCTGCAGATGCGGGGCCAGGCCGCGGCGGGTGGTTTCGACTTCGGGCAGTTCAGGCATGCCCCGATTCTACGCCCGCTCAACGCGGGGGCGCGGACAGCTCACGGGCGTCGAGAAACCCGTCACCGTTGGCATCCTGCTTGTGGAAGCGCTGCACGATGACCTGCCGCTGCTGCTCGCGGGTGATCGCTCTGCCCTTGCCACCGGGCAGTTCATCGGTAGTCAGCACGCCATCCCCATTGCGGTCCATGCGGTCGAAGGCATACAGCATCCACTGCACGTACTCGGTCTCGCTGACCCGGCCGTCGCCGTCGCTGTCCATCTTCTGCAGGTAGCTGCGGGTGTCGCTGACCTGGGCCGGGGCGGCGGCCGGCAGCAGCGCGGCCAGCAGCAGCGCCCCTGCCCTCATGCGCCCACCAGCGTGTAGCCCTTCAGCCGTTCGGCATAGGCCTGCAGCGCGGCGATTCCGCTCCCCTCGGCCTCGCGGCACCACGCCTGCAGGTGTCGCAGGCGCTCGGCGGCATCGTGCCCGCGCGCCTCCAGCAGCGCAGCCAGCCGCGCGCGGTACTCGACCAGCACACGGATGCGCGGGCGTTGCGCCACCCATTCGCTGAGCTGGGCACGGTTGTCCGGCTTCAGCCAGCGCCCATCGTTGACCAGGCCGCGGCGCAGCCGCCGCGGCAGCAGCCGGCGCAGCTTGGCGCCTGCCTGGGCGGCTTCCTCGCGCAAGGCCGGCATGAAGACGTTGCGCTGGTAATCGGTCATCGCCTGGAAGCGATGCGACAGCAGTGCCTTCAGGGTCTCGGCGTCGGGCACGGCGATGTTCGGGCGCACATCCATCGCCGGTGCGACGCGCAGCACCCTGGCCAGGCGCAGGGCCTGCAGCAGGCGGATCGCGCACCAGCCGATGTCGACTTCCCAGCGCCGCATGGCAAAGCGTGCCGAACTGGGGAAGGCATGGTGGTTGTTGTGCAGTTCCTCGCCACCGATCCAGACGCCCCACGGTGTCAGGTTGGTGGAGGTGTCGGCCGATTCGTAGTTGCGGTAACCCCACCAGTGCCCCAGGCCATTGACCACGCCGGCCGCCCAGAACGGAATCCACGCCATCTGGATCGCCCACAGTGCTACGCCCGGCAGGCCGAACAGTACGCTGTTGATGGCCAGCAGCAGCACCGGGCCGAGGGTCGCATGCGGGGTATACAGGTGGCGCTCGATGGCATCGTCGGGCGTGCCGCGTCCGTACTGCTCGATATCCGCGCGCATGCCGCGTGCTTCCCGATACAGCTCCACTCCCCGCCAGAACACCGTGCCGATGCCGCGCGTGACCGGGCTGTGCGGGTCGTCCTCGGTCTCCACCTTGGCGTGGTGCTTGCGATGGATGGCCACCCACTCGCGGGTGATCATCGAGGTGGTCAGCCACAGCCAGAAGCGGAACACGTGGGCCAGTGCCGGATGGAAATCGACGCCGCGATGGGCCTGGCTGCGATGCAGGTAGAGCGTCACCGAGAAGATGGTGATCTGGGTGAAGACCAGCAGCACCGCCAGCATGGCCCACCCTCCCAGGCCGAGCACGCCACCGGTCAACAGGGATATCAGGGCATCGGACATGGAGGCTCTCCGGATCGCACGGGGATGGCAGACATCATGGCCGCTTGCGTTGCAAACTGCACCTCTGACCGCGGTGCGCCAGCACCGCTTCCGTGGCACCGTTCACAGTTGGGGACCTGAGTTGTCGAGCCTGGATCCGCGCGCCCGCGCCGTTGTCGCCGTCCCGTCCGCCGGGGAGCGGCCGCCGTTGATCGAACTGGACCGCGCCAGCGTGATGCGCGGCCAGGTGAAGGTCCTGCATGGGCTGAGCCTGCGCATCGCGCAGGGCCAGCACACCGCCCTGCTCGGCCCGAATGGCTGCGGCAAATCGACCTTCATCAAGCTGATCACCCGCGAGCTCTACCCGCTGGCGCAGGGCGACGGCGCGGTCGCGGTGAAGGTACTGGGCCAGAACCGCTGGCAGGTGGACCGGCTGCGCTCGCAGCTGGGCATCGTCACCGGTGACCTCAGCAGCACGCTGTCCGAGATGCCGGGGCTGACCGTCGAGCAGGCCGTGCTGTCCGGTTTCTTCGCCAGCTGCGTGGTGCCGGCTTTCCGTGAGGTGACCGCCGAGATGCGTGCCCGCGCCGGCGAGACACTGGCGATGACCGGTGCGCTGGCCCTGCGCGAGCGCGCCTATGCAGAGCTCTCTGCCGGCGAGACGCGCCGGGTGCTGATCGCGCGCGCGCTGGTGAACCGGCCGCAGGCGCTGCTGCTGGACGAACCCTCCACCGGCCTGGATCTGGTCGCCCGCCAGCAGCTGATCGCGACCATGCGGGCACTGGCGCAGCAGGGCATCACCCTGGTGCTGGTGACCCATCACATCGAAGAGGTCATTCCCGAGATCGAGCGGGTGGTGCTGCTGCGCGACGGCCGCGTGCTGGCTGACGGCAGTCGGGCCACGCTGCTGTGTGACGAGCCTCTGTCGGAGGTGTTCGGCGGGCCGATCCGGGTGGTTGAACAGGATGGCCGGCTGACGGCGTACGCGGGGTGAGCAGTACGCCTGCGCAGTGCCGGCGTCGGCGTGGCGCTGCAGGCGGTGCAGGGTAGCGGGCCGGCATTCCGGCCCGCCACGTCATGCCTCAGAACCGCAACGCGACTGCGCGTGACTCGATCGGTGCCATCCGGCTCTGGTCATGCAACTGCAGCTCGCGCAGTTCGAAGGGGGCACCGAAGCCGGCCGGCAGCGCTGCCTGGTCGAACGGCAGCACCAGCTGGCCGCGACCGGGACCGTCGAACCATGCGGCGGCGTGCGCCTGCGCGACCGGACGCAGTTGGCCATCCGGGCCCGTGGCGTGCAGGGTGCCGCGCGCTTCGTAGCGCCCGGCGGCGGCGACCTGCAACGGCAGCGCCACGCGCCGGCTGGCCTGGTCCGGTGTGGCCCGCCCGACGAAGCGGGCGGTCGGCCGGGCTACGGCGAAGGCGACCTTGCCGTCGCGCAGTACGCCATCGGCCTGGGCGAACACCTGCAGTTCCCACAGGCCCTGCGTGTTGCTGGCCTCGGCGGGAATCCGTACCTGCGCGTGCAGGCTGCCGTCAGTCGTACGCAGCAACCGCTGCGGCCAGCTGCGGCCATCGGGTGCGACCAGCAAGGCTTCGCCGCCCAGTCCCCCGCGACGCGCCTGCAGCTGGGCGGGACTGGCTCCGTCTTCAAGCAGGCGTGCCCGCAGCTGTATGCTGCCGCCGGCCAGAACCTGCGCCTGGCTGGCCTGCACCTCCAGCCGCAACGGGCTGTTGGGTTCAAGCACCTGTACGACGTAGCGGCCCTGCGCCTGCGCGCTCTGCAGGCGGTAATTTCCCGCAGCACTGCCCGTGCCGGTGCGCAGCATGCTGCTGCCTTCGCCCACGGGCATGCCGGCGTCCTGCAGCTGCCGCGCGTCGACGGCGCGGGCGACGCTGCTGCGGCCGGCCGGATCCCGGACCTGCAGTGACTGCGCCGGAACCGCGCGCGCACCGGCTGCCGGGCTCAGCTGGATCACCGCATCGGGGGCGGTCAGCGGCAGCTCCAGGCCACGTTGCAGCTGCGCGCCATCGACCTGCTGCCAGTAGCTGCGGCTGACCGAGGCGTAGGGCGTGGAGGCCTGCAGGGCCTGCGCCGGGTCCAGTGCCCAGGCAAACGCCAGGGGCGCGTGTTCGCTGTCGTCAGGCGGCAGCGGTGCGGCCACCAGCGTGGCCACCACCTGGTCGCCGGGGAGGGAGCGCAGCGGCTGCGCAGCGTGCACCGTGACGGAGGCTGTGGCCAGGGCTGCCAGCACGGCGGTGGTCAGCGGAAGGGAAATCATCGTCATCGTCGTCGTCCTCACTGGGCCAGGTCGTTGCGCAGGATGGCGCCCAGGCCGAAGCACTCGCGGCGGCTCTGGTTGTGGCTCAACGGCTCGGCGCCCTGGGTACGCGCCGTGTCGGTGAACCAGGTGCTGCCCGCTGCCTTCTGGCTGCTGCACTCCAGGAATCCGTCCGAGCACGAGGACAGCCAGTTCTGGGTGAACTCCAGGCCGACGTTGGCCGCGTAGCCGCCGCAGTAGCTGTTGCTGTCCCACACGGCCGATTCGACATCGCTGCCGACCACCGCGCGGAACGGCTTGGGCAGTGCCGGCCGACCGGCCGTGCCGTACAGGTTCTGCGCGTTGTAGGTGGCCATGCTGGCGACCTGCTGCATACGCACGGCATCGTTCTTGTAACCGAGCAGCCAGCCCAGCGAGGTTTCGAAGGTGTTGCCGTTGAGCACGGCATCGGCCAGCGGCGTACCCGCCGATGAGGGTGCCAGCGCGTTGACCTTGCGCACCGTGCGGATGATGTTCGGGTAGCGGCTGTCGTAGGTCGGGTTGGAGAGGATCCAGCGCATCACGTTGCCGCCGTTGGAATGGGTGATGACCACCAGCTGGGTGATGCCGCGGCTGTTGATGAAGCCGGTGAGCTGGTCGGCCAGGCAGCCGGCGGCTTCCGGCTTCCACATGTACTGGGTGAAATCGCAGTTGATGACCACATAGTTGCTGCTGTTCGGCAGCCCCTGGCGGACGGTGTCGATGATCGCCGGTTGCCAGTAGTCCTGGGTGGCGTTGGTCTGCGCGCCGGTGCCGTGCACGAAGGCCACGCCGACCACATCGGCGGCGGTGGCCGGCGTGACGGCCATGGTGGCGAGCAGGACCAGGACGGTACTTCCTGTTGCGGTGCTGCGCATCGCTTCTCTCCCTCTGTCAGCGGATCCCCCCGACCCGGCTGGAATGGAATGGCATGCATGCCATCGTTGCGCCGATGCTCGATGCCCCGGCGCGTGAAAGTCCGTGCGCTGCGCCCGGATTCGGGAGAATGGCGGAGCGCGATGACGCTTTTGCCCCGTTTTGATGACCATGCCGGGTCTGGCCGTATGACCGACGGCCACTGCGACGCCGGCTGCGGGCTGCGATCATGGCGTGGTGTTTCCTCTGCTGAGCCTGACCATGTCTGTGATCTTCCGCCCTGCCCGTCCCCTGCTTGGCCTGGCCATCGTGCTGGCGCTGGCCGGCTGTGCCGCGTCTGCTGCCCGGCCGACCGCCGTCGAAGCCAACGTCACCACCAAGGCCGTGGGCTATCTGGACGCGCGCGCCGTACCGGCCAGCCTGGCCCTGGTTCCGGCGCCACCCACCGCGGGCTCGGCGGGCTTCGCCCTGGATGAACAGGTCAGCCGCGAAGCGCGTGCACTGCGCGGCAGCCCACGCTTCGCCCAGGCCACGCTGGATGCCGAACTGGCCTTTCCGGAAGGTGCCAACCAGTTCTCCTGCGCGGTCGACATCGATGTGGACGCGGTGAAGACGCCCGCGCTGTACCGCCTGCTGGAGCGCAGCCGGATCGACGCCAGCGCTGCCACCAAGGTCGCCAAGAACCACTACCAGCGCCCGCGCCCGTTCATGGTCAATGGCGAGCCGACCTGCACGCCGGATGATGAAGCGGGCCTGCGCAGCAACGGGTCCTATCCGTCCGGCCACACCTCGATCGGCTGGGCATGGGCCCTGATTCTGTCGGAGATCGCGCCGGATCGTGCCGATGCCATCCAGGCCCGTGGCCGCAACTATGGCGAGAGCCGCCTGGTGTGCAACGTGCACTGGCAGAGCGACATCCTCGAAGGCCGTTTCATGGGGGCTGCCGCCGTTGCCCGGCTGCATGACAATGCCGCGTTCCAGCGCGACCTGCTGGCGGCACGCAGCGAGATCGCCGCCGCGCGCAAGGCCGGCCTGCACTCCAGCCGCAACTGCACCGCCGAAGAGGCAGTGTTGAAGGTACGCCCGCAGAGCGCGCTGTAAGCGCTCGCGGCGCAGAGGTGGCGCCGGGCCATGCCCGGCGGACACCGAACGCAGAAGGGCCGGCATTGCGCCGGCCCTTCTGCATTGCCTCGGTACAGCGACCGCATCAGAACTTCGCGGTGAACTCCACGCCCCAGGTCCGCGGCTCGTTGAGGAAGCCGGTCAGGTTGTTGAAGTCGATCGCACCGACCACGCGGGTCTGGTTGGTGAGGTTGCGGCCGAACACCGCCACGTCGTACTGGCCGTACTCCCAGTTGTAGCCCAGGCGCAGGCCGCCTTCCAGCGAACTGCGGCTGCGGAACTCCGGCGACTCGTAGATGAAGAAGTTCACCGGGCTGCGGTAGGCCCAGTCGGTGTAGGCGTACAGCTCGCTGCCATCGGTGAGCGGGAAGCCCACGCGCAGGGTCATGTTGTGGATCCACTTCGGCGCCTGCGGCAGCGGATTGCCGTTGACCAGGGCGTAGGTGCCGCCGTTGATCACCGTGGTCGGGTCGGTGATGGTGCAGCCACCGCCGCAGATCGCCACGGCCAGGTTTCCGTCCTTGATCTCGGTGTCGTTGTAGCTGCTGCCCAGGGTCAGCAGGACGTTGTCGGCCAGGTAGGCTTCCAGGTCCAGCTCCACACCCTGGCCGATGGTCTTGTCGGCGTTGAGCAGGGTGGCGGTATTGTTGCTGCCGCCGACCGCGATCAGCTGCTGGCCGTCGACGTCGTAGCGGAACACGCTGAAGCCCAGGCGGGCGCGGCGATCGAACAGGTCGGCCTTGATGCCGGCTTCGTACGAGATCACCTTCTCGGAATCGGCCTGCGACACGCCACCGAAGGCCAGACGGCCCTGGATCGACGGCGCGCGGAAGCCCTTGGCCACGCGTGCATACGCATTGACGTTGTCGGTCAGCTTGTACACACCGCTGACATCCCAGCTGACGTCATCGACGTCGGTGTTGGCCAGGTACGGCCCGCTCACCGGGGTGCCGCCCTGCACGGCCTGCAGCACGCGCGCGGTGAAGTCCTTCTTGTCCTGCGTGTAGCGCACGCCGGCGCGCAGCTTGAAGCGGTCGGTGACATCGAAGTCGCCCGATGCGAACACCGCCCACGCCTTGTTGCGCTGGCTCTGCACGGCATGGCCGGTCTGCGGATTGCCCGGCGTCAGCGAGTCGTAGTTGAAGCTGTCGATGGTGACGTCTTCATCGAAGTAGAAGACACCGGCCTGCCAGTCGAAGCGGCCCCACTCATTGGATTCCACGCGGAATTCCTGGGTCCACTGGCGGTGGTGCGGCAGGCCATCGGCCGATTCGGACGGGAACGGAATGAAGCCTGGGCCATAATTGCCGGCGCCGAGGAACGAAGCACCGTAGCCACCGTCGATATCGCCGCGGTTGAGCGATTCGGCAGTCTCGTAGCCGGTGATGGAGTGCAGGGTCACCGAGCCGAGGTTCCACTGCAGGCGCGCGCTGCCGCCCCAGGTTTCCAGGTCGGAGAAGTTCACGCCGTCGTTGGCCACCTTGTCGCGGTCGAAGTTCTCGACCAGCGCGTTGCTGCCCTTCTGGATGATGTTGGCGCGGAACAGGCGGGCGGTGCCGTTGAGCTTGCGCTTGTGCAGGTTGAACAGGGCCTCGAAATCGTCGCCCTCGTACAGGAACTGCACGCGGCCGGCAGCCTCGTCATAGCCTTCAAAACCACTGTTGGGCGCGCCGACGCGGGTGTTGTCGACCCAGTCGTCGCGGCGCTGGTAGATCGCCGAAACGCGTGCCGACCAGCGGTCGGTCAGCGGGCCGCCGTAGGCGCCCTGCACGTTCCAGCTGTTGTAGCTGCCGTAGCCGACGCGGACGTAGCCATCGGCATCCTGCGACGGACGCGCCGAATCGAACTTGACCACGCCGGCCGGGGTGTTGCGGCCGAACAGGGTGCCCTGCGGCCCACGCAGCACTTCCACGTTGGCCAGGTCGAACAACGGGAAGCCCTTCAGCAGCGGGCTTTCCTGCACCACGTCGTCGTACACCAGCGAGACCGGCTGCGAGGCATTGAGGTCGAAGTCGGTGTTGCCGAGGCCGCGCATGTAGAAGCGCGGGAAGGCACGGCCATAGGACGATTCGATGTTGAGGCTGGGTACGCGCGCGGCCAGGAAGCGGATGTCGTCGCCGGCCGAGCCGAGCACATCAAGTTTCTCGCCCTGGATCGCGGTGATCGCGACCGGCACGTCCTTGGCATTCTCGACGCGGCGCTGGGCCGTCACCTGCAGGGTATCGAGCGCGACCGGATCCTTGGCGGCGGGGGTTTCCTGGGCGGCTGCAACCAGCGGCAGCAGGGCGGAGAGAGCGGCAACGAGGGGGCGCGCGACCGGAATACGGCCGCGGGAAGTGCGGGTCGGGGACATGGCGGTAGGCTGTGTTTGGAGGGGTGGTAAAACGGCGCTACCAGATAATTGTTGCAATACAGCACCTGCGCCGCAAATGGCCGCTGTTCATGGCGCGGTCGCGGGCCACCGGGGAGGGTCGCTAGACTCGGGCTTTCCCACCCCGACCCGGCGCACCGCCATGACCCAGTGGTACTTCCATTCCTCCGCCCAGGCCGACCGCATCGGGCCGCTCGATGACGAAGCCGCGCGCCGCTACGCGCAGGCCAACCCCCGCGCGCTGGCCTGGTGCCAGGGTATGAGCGGCTGGACCGCGATCGCCGAGGTGCCCGAGCTGCAGGCGCCCGCCCCGGGCATGCCCAACACGCCGCCACCCGTGCCGGGCGGGCCTGCGCGGGGCCGGGCCGACGACATCGACTTCCGCATCGTCGGCCATGAGATGCAGTTCGTGGAGATCGAGCTGGATCCCGGCGAGAGCGCCATCGCCGAAGCCGGCGCGCTGATGTTCAAGGACGCCTCGGTGCAGATGGATACGGTGTTCGGCGACGGCACGCACAGCGGCCAGGGCGGCGGCATCATGGACAAGCTGATGTCGGCCGGCAAACGCGTGCTGACCGGCGAGAGCCTGTTTGCCACGCTCTATACGCATACCGGGCAGGGCAAGGCCAAGGTCGCGTTCGCCGCGCCCTACCCCGGCACCGTGCTGGCCATGAAGCTGGACCAGCACGGCGGCCGCCTGGTCTGCCAGAAAGACAGTTTCCTGGCCGGGGCGCGCGGCGTGCAGATCGGCGTGCAGTTCCAGCGCAAGATCATGACCGGCCTGTTCGGCGGCGAAGGCTTCATCATGCAGAAGCTGGAAGGCGATGGCTGGGTGTTCATCCACGCCGGAGGCTGTGTGGTCGAGCGCGAACTGGCCGCCGGCGAGCGCCTGGACGTCGATACCGGCTGCGTGGTCGCCTACCACCCGACGGTGGACATGGACGTGCGCCGGGTCAGTGGCATCAAGAGCATGGTGTTCGGTGGCGAGGGCGTGTTCCTGGCAACCCTGACCGGACCGGGCAAGGTCTGGCTGCAATCGCTGCCGTTCTCGCGCCTGGCCGGCCGGATGTGGATGGCCGCGCCGCAGGGAGGTGGGCAGAACCGCGGTGAAGGCTCGGTGCTGGGCGGCATCGGCCGCATCCTCGACGGCGACAACCGGTTCTGATCGCCCGCGGGTAGCGCCGGGCCATGCCCGGCGAGCGCAGCGGCCCTGAACTGCCCGCCAGGCCATGCCCGGCGCTACCCATGGCGGTCCATGAATAGGGCGTCGTCCTGCCCTGCCCGGCCCGCCGTGGCTTCGGTATGCTGGCGCCCTTCCCTGAATCCGGCGCCGCGAGCGCATTGCCGATGAGCCTGTTCCGTCCCCGCGTGCTGCTGTCCGTTGCCCTGCTTGGCCTGCTGGCCGGTTGCGGTGGCGATCCGGTGCGTCCGGCGCCGCCGCCGGCGCCGACCGTGGTGCCGCAGGCCAAGCCGGTGAAGATCGGCATCGCGCTGGGCGGCGGCGCGGCCAAGGGCTTTGCCCACATCGGCGTGATCAAGATGCTCGAGGCCAACGGCTTCGAGCCGGTGGTGGTGTCCGGCACCAGCGCCGGCAGTGTGGTCGGCGCGTTGTACGCCAGCGGCATGGATGCGTTCCAGATGCAGAGCCGGGCCGTCGCGCTGGATGAAGCCAGCATCCGCGACGTGCGCCTGTTCTCCGGCGGGCTGGTGCAGGGCCAGAAGCTGCAGGACTACGTCAACGAGCAGGTCGCCAACCGTCCGGCAGAGCGCCTGAAGAAGCCGTTCGCCGCCGTCGCCACCCAGCTCGAAACCGGCGAACGCGCGATCTTCGTGCGCGGCAATGTGGGCCAGGCCGTCCGTGCGTCCAGCAGCATCCCCGGCGTGTTCGAGCCGGTGAAGATCGGCGGACGCAACTACGTCGATGGCGGCGTGGTGAGCCCGGTGCCGGTCGATGCCGCGCGCCAGCTCGGTGCCGACTTCGTGATCGCCGTGGACATCTCCAGCAAGGCCAGTGGCAAGGCACCGACTGACATGCTCGGCATCGTCAACCAGTCGATCGCGATCATGGGCCAGCGCCTGGGCGAGCAGGAACTGGCCCGCGCCGACATCGTGATCCGCCCGCGCGTGCTGGATATCGGTGCGGCTGATTTCAGCCAGCGCGGGACCGCGATCCTGGAGGGAGAAAAGGCGGCGATGGCCGCGATGCCGCAGATCCGCGCGAAGATCCAGCAGCTGCAGAAGGCGCGCGCCGCCGCGCTGGCACCGCCGCCGGTAGCCGCGCCGAAGTGCGAGGAGACCTCGCGGCTGGGCAGGCTGATGGGGCGCAAGGGCAAGTGCTGAGCCCTCGCCCGCGCTGAGCGGTGCTCAGGGTTCCAGCTGCGACAGTGGCAACGCCTGGAAGCCCTTCACCGTGCGCAGCACGAAGCTGGAATTGGCATCGGCCACGCCACCGGCATTGAGCAGGCGGTCCAGCAGGAAGCGCGAGAAGTGCTCGAGGTCGCGCACGTAGACGTGCAACAGGTAATCCATGTCGCCGGTGAGCGCATGGCAGGCCACCACTTCATCCCAGCCCTGCACGCTGTCCACGAAATGCGCGATGGCCGCCTGGTCGTGCTTTTCCAGTTGCACCCGCACGAACGCCTGCAGGCCCAGCCGCAGCTGCCGGGGTTCCAGGCGCGCGCCATAGCCGACGATCACACCCTCGCTCTCCAGCCGCTGCAGGCGGCGCAGGCAGGCGGAGGGGGAGAGGTTCACCCGGGCCGCGAGCTCGGCATTGGTGGCGCGACCATCCCGCTGGATTTCGGCCAGCAGGCGTATATCCGTGCGATCGAACTGGACTTCTCCGGCCATTGTTGCCCCGCAACATGGTGAGTACGCAAGGATATTGCGCCAGCAAGGTTATTCCGCGCAACTTTTGCAACCCTGTTGCGCCCGCACTGCCCTAGCATCGTGGACATCCCTTCAAGGAGCGTCCCATGGATCCCGCCCAGCCCCGCCGCGTCGAACACCAGCAGACCGACAAGGGCTACGTGCCGGTGTACACCACCGCGCTCGTCGAGCAGCCGTGGGATACCTACAGCGCCGATGACCATGCGACGTGGAGCACGCTGTACCAGCGCCAGCGCGAACTGCTGGTCGGCCGTGCGTGCCGGGAGTTCCTGGACGCGCAGGACGAGATGGGCATGAGCGCGCACATGATTCCGCGCTTCGACCAGCTGAATGAAGTACTCGGCGCAGCCACCGGCTGGACGCTGGTGGGCGTGGAGGGGCTGCTGCCGGAGCTGGACTTCTTCGACCACCTGGCCAACCGCCGCTTCCCGGTCACGTGGTGGATCCGTCGCCCCGACCAGATCGACTACATCGCCGAGCCGGACCTGTTCCACGATCTGTTCGGCCATGTGCCGCTGCTGATGAATCCGGTGTTTGCCGATTACATGGAGGCCTACGGCCGTGGCGGTGTCAAAGCCCACGCCATCGGCCCGGAGGCGCTGCAGAACCTCACGCGCCTGTACTGGTACACGGTGGAGTTCGGCCTGATCGATACCCCGGATGGCCTGCGCATCTACGGCGCCGGTATCGTCTCGTCAAAGGGCGAATCGCTGTACTCGCTGGAATCGGCCGCGCCCAACCGCATCGGCTTCGACCTGCAGCGCATCATGCGCACGCGCTACCGCATCGATACCTTCCAGAAGACCTACTTCGTCATCGACAGCTTCGAGCAGCTGATGCAGGCGACGTCGCCCGACTTCACCCCGATCTATGCCTCGCTGGCCGAGCAGCAGCACCTGCCGGCCGGTGACGTGCAGGCCGACGACCGTGTGTTCCAGAAGGGAACCGGCGAAGGCTGGGCCGACGGCGGCGACGTGTGATGCGGCAGGGGCATCCGTAAGGCCGGCTCCACGCCCGGCTCCACGGGTCAGCGCGGGTATGCCAGCAGCAGCACCAGATCCTCGTCACCCACCTGCTGCAGTGCATGCAAACTGCCTTTGCGCGTCAGCAGGGCATCGCCTGCGCTGACGTCGTACTGCGTGCCGTCCAGCACGTAGCTGCCCCGTCCGCTGACGATGTAGTAGATCTCGTCCTTGTGCTGCGGATGCAGGCCGATGCCTGCACCCTTGTGCAGCACGCGCTTGCGCAGCACGAACGGCAGGTTCTTCTCTCCGGCGAAGAACGGATAGGCCGTGGTCGGCCCGGCGCCACCATGCGGGCCGGGCTGGCGGATGGCGATGTCATGCTCATGGACCACGCGCGAGGGCTGCGCCGGTTGCCCGCCCTGCCCCGCCGCCGCGCCCACGTCACAGTCGATGTCGCGCACGAGTGCATCTTCCAGCCCCGGCTGCAGCACCCTCCACTCGCGCAGCACCAGGCAGGCAACGGCGTTGGCGCCGGCCACACTGAAGTGGGTGCCGTCGGCCTTGCCCTGCTCGGGCACGAACAGGAAGTAGGGGCGTGCACCCTGCTCGCCCAGCGCGCGTATCCAGCGCGTGCTGCGGTCGTTGAGTTCGATCAGGGCAACGCGCTCGCGCGCGGCCAGCTGCTGCATCGCCCGCGTGTAACGCGCATGTGTGTCCAGCAGCGAACCGAAGTCATACAGCAGCCGCGCCACCGGCGTGACCAGCACCGGCGTGGCGCCCTTGTCGCGCGCCACCTGCACGTAACGCATCAGCAGGCGCGGATAGTCGCTGTCCGGATCGGTATAGCGCGTGGGATCTTCGAACTTGGCGTCGTTATGGCCGAACTGGATCAGCAGCACGTCGCCGCGGCGCAGCTCGCTGGCGATCGCATCCAGGCGGCCTTCATCGATGAAGCTGCGCGTGCTGCGGCCTCCCCGGGCGTGGTTGCGCACTTCGAACCGCGCCGGATCGAGGTAGCTCTGCAGGGCCTGGCCCCAGCCCGCCTGCGGCGCGCGCTCGGGACCGTACTCGGCCGCGGTGGAGTCACCGGCGATGAACACCCGCACCGGCGCCGCCTGCGCGGTGGTGCACGACAGCAGCAACAACAGCAACAGCCTTCGCATCGCGGCACTCCTGTAGAGCCGAGCCATGCTCGGCTGTTTTTCGATCAGAGCGCGACAGCCGAGCATGGGCTCGGCTCTACAGACCGGTGTGCCTCAGCGCGCCAACCAGCCACCATCGACCGGCAGCACGGCGCCGTTGATGTAATCCGATGCGCTGGATGCCAGGAACACCGCCGCGCCGGCCAGATCCTCCGGTGTGCCCCAACGGCCGGCCGGAATGCGATCCAGGATCGCCTTGTTGCGGTCGGCGTCGGCACGTAGGGCCGCCGTGTTGTCCGTGGCCATGTAGCCCGGCGCGATCGCGTTGATGTTGACGCCCTTGCCGGCCCATTCGTTGGCCAGCAGGCGGGTGATGCCGGCGATGCCACTCTTGCTGGCGGTGTACGACGGCACCCGGATGCCGCCCTGGAACGACAGCATCGAGGCGATGTTGATGATCTTGCCGCTGCCCTGGGCGATGAAATGACGGCCCGCCGCCTGCGAGATGAAGAACGCCGACTTGAGGTTGACGTTCATCACGTCATCCCAGTCCTGTTCGCTGAACTCCACCGCGTCGGCGCGGCGGATCAGGCCGGCATTATTGACCAGGATATCCAGGCCACCCAGTCCCTCGATGGTTTCGCGCACCACGCGCTCGACCGGCTCGATGCTGATCAGGTTGGCTTCCACCGCCAGGCAGCGTCGGCCGAGCGCGGTGATCTTCTCGATGGTTTCGGTGGGCGGCGCGATGCCGGCCACGGCGACATCGGCGCCGGCGGTGGCCAGCGCAACCGCGATACCTTGGCCCAGACCGGTATTACCACCGGTTACCAGAGCGACTTTGCCTTCCAGGCTGAAGGGATTGGCCATTGCGTGTGCGTTCCTTGGTAGAGGTGTGCGTGATGCAGGCGAACGGCCACCGGCACGCGTGCGCGGCGGCCAGGCAGGACTTACTTGAGCTGGCAGATGTCCAGCACGTGCATGTCGGTGTAATCCAGGTTCTCGCCGCCCATCGCCCAGATGAAGGCGTAGTTGCTGGTACCGGCACCCATGTGGATCGACCACGGCGGCGATACCACGGCTTCGTTGTTCTGGATGACGATGTGGCGCTGCGCGTCCGGTTCGCCCATGAAGTGGTACACGCGGTCGTTGTCGCCCAGGTCGAAGTAGAAATAGACCTCGCTGCGGCGGTCATGCAGGTGCGGCGGCATGGTGTTCCACACGCTGCCGGGCTTGAGCACGGTCAGGCCCAGCAGCAGCTGCGAGGACTGGCAGGTGGCCGGCACGATGTACTGGTAGATGGTGCGCTCGTTGCTGGTCTCCAGCGCGCCGCGGTCCAGCGCTACCGCGTCCTTGATCGACAGCTGCTTGGTTTCAAAGCGCGCATGGGCCGGGGTCGAGGCCAGGTAGAACTGAGCGGGGTTGGCGGCGTCCTGCGAGGCGAACACGACGTCCTTGCTGCCCATCGCCACGTACAGGCCATCCTTCGGGCCCAGCGTGTAGACGGTGCCGTCGACGGTGACCGTACCGGTACCGCTGCCGACGTTGATCACGCCCAGCTCGCGACGCTCCAGGAACGGATGGCCGGCGGCCGACGCCGGTTCGGTCTGCACCGGCAGCGCCAGCGGCGCATCCAGGGGCGCCGCGCCACCGAGTACGAAGCGCTCGTAGTGGGTGTACTTCAGCGTCACCTGGCCGGGGTTGAACAGGCCGTCGAGCAGGTACAGCTCGCGCAGCTGGTCGTTGCTGGCGCCCTTGATGGCGTCGGGATGGGTGGCGTAGTGGGTCTTGCAGTACATGGCATCTCCAGAGCAGGGGGCGGGCCGATCATTCGGCCCCGGCACGGTTCAGGGGGATTCTAGCGACGTTGGTAACCGGTGTCATTTTGCGCCGCACGATAGCGCTCAACGGTCGCGGCAAGGTGAGGCGGCTTCAACGGAGTCGCAGGCAGGCCTGCGGGCTACCGGACTGATCCCCGCCGGATCAGTCCTCCGGCGGCTGGCAGGAGTCGCGCACGATCAGGTGCGGGCGCACGCTGGCGATCTGCAGCGCCGGCTGGCCGTCGGGCTGGATCAGCATCGCCGCAGCGGTGCGGCCGGTATCGCGGGTATGGCGCCGTACCGAGGTCAGCGACGGCCACAGGCGCGAGGCCAGCGGGCTGTCGTCGTAGCCGATGATGGACAGCTGGCGCGGGATGTTGATGCCTGCACGCAGCGCCACCTTGTAGATGCCCGCCGCCATTTCATCGTTCCCGGTGAAGATCGCGGTCGGCCGGCGCTTGCCCAGCAGCAGCTTCTCGGCGGCGGCCACGCCCGATTCAAAGGTGTAGCCCGCCTCGATGATGCGGTCCTTGGGCAGCTCGATGCCACGCTGCGACAGCGCATCGATGAAGCCGGCGGTACGCTCGTGCGCCGAACGATAGGCACTGGGCCCGGTCACCAGGGCGATGTCGCGGTGGCCCAGCGAGAGCAGGTAGTCGGCCGCTTCGGCGGCGCCGTCACGATCGTGGGTGACCACCATCTGCGAACTCTCGTCCAGCGGCAGCGCGGCCACGCGGGTGAAGCGGCAGCCGATCTCATCCAGCATGTCCGCCAGCGCCTGGTCCTCGGAGGCACGCGGTACCAGGATCACCCCATGCAGCTTCTGCTGCTGCACGAAGCGGCGCACGCCGTCGATGTAGCCCGGGCTGCGGCTGTCGCAGGGGTGCACGACCAGCTCGAAGCTGGAACCGCGCAGCGCGTCGAGTGCACCGTACTGCATGTCCACGATGTACTGGGCGGTGGGGTTGTCGTAGACCATGCCGATCAGGAAGGATCGACGGAAGGCCAGGCCGCGCGCCAGCGGATCGGGCGTATAGCCCACCTCGCGCATCAGGGCCTCTACCTTGTCGCGCGTGTCCTTGCGCACCAGCGGTGAGTTGTTGATGATCCTTGAAACCGTTTTCTTGGACACTCCGGACAGTCGCGCGATGTCGTTGATCGTGGCTGCCTTGCCTTTGGCCAATGCCGGCGTGGCGGCATCATTCTTGTTGCGCACTGACATGTAATGGACCAGGTAAGTCGGGGGATTTCCGGCCGCGCACTCAGTCCAGCGCGCGGTAGCGGAAGCTGCGGAAGGTCACCGCACCGTCACCGGCAGCGTACAGCGCCGGCTTCAGGGCGAGAAACTTACCAGCCACATTGTGATGGTAACCCGAGGTTTCCATCTGAACCGGGTACTTCTGCCAGGTCCGGCCGTCCATGCTGGTATGGAAGGTGACGATATGGCGGTTGTTGGTGACGCGCAGCCAGAGCCGCCCGCCGCGGTCGCTGGGCGCAAGGCGGGCAGGGCGTTCCTCGCCGTAACGGTGCATGATGAACTGCTCGCCGTTGCTGCCCACGCCCACATAGAGGCGGTCGCTGTAGAACAGCAGCGCGCCGCCGACTGCGCCTGGCGCTACCTCCAGCTCCACCTCGAACTGGTAGGCCGGATCGCCGGCGATGGTGGTCAGCGGAGACGCATCGCGCGGCGCACTGCCCTTGCCCTGCATCACCAGCCCATCGCCGCTGAAGCGCAGGCGCCGGTACTCGTCACTGCCCGGGTTGAAGAACGCCCACTGTGGCCCGAGCCTGCCGCCGCGGAAATCATCCGAAAGCGCCATGCCGTGCGGTGCCAGGGCGCTTCCGGAAGGCTTGCGCAGCGGTTGGCCGAGGTCACCGCCCCTGGCCACGAACCAGCCATCGTCGGTCCACTCGATCGGGTCCAGCAGGGTCTGCCGGCCCAGGGTCCAGAAGCCGTTCTCATACCCGTGGTACATCATCCACCAGCGACCGTCGGTGCCTTCGACCACCGTCGCATGGCCGCGTGACCACCACGGCTCGGCCGCCGACTGCGTGCGCGTGATCGGATTGTTCGGTGCGTTCTGCCAGGGCCCATGGATGGAGCGCGAGCGCGCAGTGATCACCATGTGCCCGGTGGGTGGGCCGGCGGTGCCTCCCACGGCGGTGGTCATGTAGTACCAGCCCTCGCGGAAGTGGATCTTCGGTCCTTCCTGCGCATAGGCCTCCACATCCCAGCTCTGCGGATAGCGCCAGCCGTCGTAGACATGCTTCGGTGTGCCGACCACGCTCAGCCCGTCATCGGCCAGCTGCACATAGTCGCCTCCACTGAGGAACAGGTAGCGCTTGCCGTCCTCGCCCACCGCATGGCCGGGGTCGATGTAGCCGCCCAGGCCGATGTCGATCGGATCGCTCCACGGCCCGCGGATGTCATCGGCCCACACCACGAAGTTGCTGCGGTG
Organism: Stenotrophomonas sp. STEN225; assembly: GCF_056756445.1. Lineage (NCBI taxonomy): Bacteria > Pseudomonadati > Pseudomonadota > Gammaproteobacteria > Lysobacterales > Lysobacteraceae > Stenotrophomonas > Stenotrophomonas sp. STEN225. The sequence goes on from NZ_JBRRBV010000003.1 coordinate 125,752, forward strand.
TTCGCCGGTCCGGGCCGGGAAGTAGATGAAGTAGCGACCCTGGTGCTTGACGATGTCCGGTGCCCAGATCGCACCCACGTTGCGGGTGATGGCATGACCCAGCGGCTGCCAGTTGACCAGATCCCGCGAATGCCAGATCGGCAGGCCGGGATAGGCGTCGAAGGAGGACAGGGTCAGGTAGTAGTCCTGTCCGTCCTTCAGTACCGACGGATCGGGGCGGTCGCCGGCCAGCACCGGGTTCAGGTAGGTGCCGTCGCCGAGATCGGCCTGGCGCTGGTTCTCCAGCCCACGTGCCCAGGTTGGTGAGGCCGGGCCGGAGGCCAGCGCCGGAAGCGCGGCCAGAAGCAGGCTGGCCAGGGCCACGGCAGGGATGCGGCGAAGCGGACGGTGCATGGCAGCGGTCTCCGGCTCAGCTGCGCAGCGTGGCCGGCAGCCACAGCGACAGGGCAGGGAAGAAGGTGACCACCAGCAGCACGCCCAGCGCAGCGAACCAGAACGGCCAGATGGTACGCATGCTCTGGCCCACGCTGATCTTGCCGATGGCGGTACCGATGAACAGCACCGAGCCCACCGGCGGTGTCACCAGGCCCAGGCCGCCGGTCAGCACCAGCACCAGCCCGAAGTGGATCGGATCGATGCCGTACGCGCGCGCCACCGGCAGGAAGATCGGCGTGCAGATCAGGATCATCGGTGCCAGGTCCATGAAGGTTCCCAGCAGCAACAGCATCACCACGATCATCAGCAGCACCATGAACTGGCTGTGCGCGAAGGACTGCAGGAAATCCACCGCCGCCGCCGGCACCTGCAGGTAGGCCAGCAGCCAGCCGAATACCGCAGCGGTGGCGATCACGAACAGGATCACGCCGGTGCTGCGTGCGGCGTGGACGACCGTGGCGAAGAACTCGCGCCAGCGCAGTTGCCGGTACAGCACCGTGGTCACCAGCAGTGCGTACACCACGGCGATCGCCGCGCTTTCCACCGCAGTGAAGATGCCGGCGCGGATGCCGACGAAGATCAGCGCGACCAGACCGAGGCCGGGCAGGGCGGAGATCATCCGCAGCAGCACCGCGCGCCAGCCCGGGAACACCTCCACGCCATAGCCGCGGCGGCGCGCGACGACGTAGCCGGTGATCATCAATGCCAGCGTCATCAGCAGTGCCGGAACGATGCCGGCCGCGAACAGATCGGCGATCGAGAGGCCGCCACCGGCTGCGGCCGAGAACAGGATCAGGTTGTGCGAGGGCGGAACCAGCAGCGCGACCAGGGCGGCGGTGATGCTGACATTGACGGCGAAATCGCGGTCATAGCCGCGCTTGACCATCTGCGGAATCATCGTGCCACCCACCGCCGAGACATCCGCGATGGCCGAGCCGGAGACGCCGCCGAAGAACAGCGAAGACAGGATCGAAACCTGGCCCAGGCCGCCACGCAGGCGCCCCACCAGCGAGGACGCCAGCGCGATCAGGCGCTCGGAGATGCCGCCGCGCATCATGATCTCGCCGGCGAAGATGAACAGTGGAATGGCGATCAGCGATGCGGACCCGGTGCCTGCCGAAATCTGCTGGACCAGAACGATGGACGGGATGTCCAGGTAGAGCAGGGTGGCAAGGGCGGCCGCAGCCAGCGCGTAGGCCACCGGCACGCCCAGCAGCAGGAACACCGCGAACACCGAGAACAGAATGGCGATACCCATGGATCAACGATCTCCTTCAGCGTCATCGGCGGCAGCGTCTGCCGGCGTGGACTGCGTGGCCTTCCACGCACGGTTCAGCGCGAACACCACCATCAGCACGCCGCCCAGCGCCAGCGGCAGGTAGTTGATGCTCTGCGGAAGCTCGGCACCGGCGGTCTTGATGTCCAGGCCGTCGAGAAGAAGCTCGGCCGACCACACTGCAATGAACGCGCCCAGCACGGCCACTACCAGCTGCACCAGCACGTCCACAGCGCGGCGCAGCGCCGGCGCCATGTAGGCATGCAGCAGGAAGAAGCCGAAGTGGCGGTTGGTGTGCACGCCACAGGCCGCGCCCAGGCTCATCGCGGTGCTGAGCAGCAGCAGGGTCACCGGCTCGGTCCAGCTCGGGGAATCGTTGATCACATAGCGCGCGAAGACCTGCCAGCCCTGCACCACCACCAGCCCCAGCAGGGCCGCCACGGCGGTGTAGATGGCAATGTCGGCGATGCGGTCCAGCAGGCGCTGCCCGGGGCCGGGTGGGGAAAATGTCGTCGTTTCGGTCATGGCTGTGTCCTCAGGCTGCACCGCGGATGCGATCGACCAGCGCGGCGATTTCCGCGTGCTGCAGGTACTGCTGCAGCAGGGGCTGCGCGGCGGCGCGGAACGCCGGCATGTCGACCTCGTTGGCCTTCACGCCGTACGCCAGCACCGCGCGTCGTGCCGCATCCTCGGAGGCATCCCACTGGTCGCGCATCACCTTCACCGACGCACGTGCGGTCTCCAGCAGCAGCTGGCGGTCATCCGGCTGCAGCCGCTCGAAACTGGCGCGTGACATCAGCAGCACGTCCGGTGCATAGGAGTGATCGCTCTGCGACCAGTAGTGCGCAGCCTCGAAGTGACGGCTGGAGTGGAAGCTGCGCATGTTGTTCTCGGCACCGTCGATCATGTGCGTCTCCATGCCGGAGAACGTATCGCCCAGCGACATCGGCGTCGGGTTGGCGCCGAGCAGCCGCATCAGCTGGATGAAGATGTCCGATGATGCGACGCGCAGCTTCAGTCCGTGCAGGTCACCGGGCTGCGTGATCGGATGCCGGGTGTTGTAGAAGCAGCGCGCACCGGAATCGTAGATGGCCAGGCCGACCAGGTCGCGGCGTTCGAAGCCGCGCAGCACGGCATCGGCCACGCCGCCATCAAGCGCTGCCCGCTGATGCGCCACCGATTCGAACACGTAGGGCAGGCACAGCGCCTGGGTCAGCGGAAACGCGTTGTTCAGCGCGCCCGCATAGACACGGGTGATGTCGATGGCGCCGAAGCGGGCCATGTCGATCGCTTCGGACTCGCGGCCGAGCTGGCCCGAGTGGTACTGGCGCAGACGCAGGCGTCCCTGGGTCTCACGCTGCAGGGTCTCGCCGATCCACTTCACCGCTGTCACGGTGGGGTAATCGGCCACGTGCACATCGGTCGCCGTCAGCAGTTGGCCGCCGGCTGCGTCAGGGCCCGGCCCGCGGCCACAGGCGGCGAGCAGGGGAGTGGCAAGTGCAGTGGCGCCACCGGCCAGGAAATGTCGTCGTGTGATCATCTGCGCCCTCCCGCGCGTGTTCACTGGTTCGTGCCGCGGCTTACCCGGCCGGCACGGCCCTGCAGGCAATCTCGCCGAAGCCGGCGAAGCGCACCAGCGCCGTTTGTCCTGCCTGGATGTCGTGGATGCCGGTCGCATTGCCGGTGGCGATCAGGTCGCCACGCCGCAGGGGCCGGCCGCGAAGCGCGGAACGGGACAACGCGAACGCGTATGCCGCGCGCAGGCCACCGGGCAGGCGGCTCGCGCCGCCGACCCCGACCACTTCACCCTCGATCAGGGTCTCGGCGCGCAACGCCGACTCATCGAGGGACGTCCAGTTGCCGATCTCCGGCCCCAGCACGAGGCCGTTGTTGTTGCCGAAGTCGGATACCACCACGCGCGGGCCCAGCTCGTTGATCGTTGCCAGCGGGCTGCTGGCAACCTCGACACCGAGGTACAGGCGGGCCGGCAACGCTTCAGCCTGTTCCGGCGACCAGTGCAGCTGGTCGGCGGGGGCATCCTCCAGCAGTTCCAGCACGTACTCGGCCTCGATCGCGGCGAAACCGCCGACGAACACCGGAACATCCGTTGTTCCACCGGTAGCATTTTTGAGCTGAGGCTTGAAGATCGGGCCCAGCAGCCGTTCGTCCCCGGACGCATCGCGGCGTTCGGCAGCGATGTAGCCGACCTTCCAGCCGACCACCGGCTGGTTCCAGCGGGCGATGGCCAGGTCCTGGACCTGGTAGGCCGCGACCAGGTCCGCCGGGATGTCGCCCGGGAACGCCTCCAGTGCCTGGCCCGCAAGGCGTGCGGTGGTGAAGGCCTGGGCAATCGCGGCCGCATCGGCCGGCGGCGTGTCCCCATGTGTGCCGTGTTCGTTGCTCAAGAACGTCTCCCTCTGGCGTTGTTGCGCTGCCTATCGACAGCGTCTGCAGGACGTGTATATGGTAAACCGGTGTCATCACGCAAGCGGCAGCGCATCACGCCGTCTTTGCCGACGCCGCCAGCGCCCTGTCCTGTCCTGTTGGAGCCCCGTCAGTCATGCGTCTGCCCATCGTGTTGCTGTGCCTGTCCCTCCTGCTGCCGGCGGCGCCCGCCTGCGCGGTCGACACGTCGTTGCGCGAAGGCGAGCGTGTGGCCCAGGCGTTGCCCGGCGAGCAGCTGCCGTTGTGGCCGGCAGGCGCAGTGCCGGGCGAACCCGGCCCCGCACGTCCGACGCGGGTGGTCGAGCGCAGTGCGGACCCTGCACGCCCGGACCGCTACGCCGACCAGATCGACGCGCCCTCTCTGCAGGTGTACACACCCGCCCGACCGAACGGCCGGGCCCTGCTGGTGATCCCCGGCGGCGGCTACCAGCGGGTGGTGATCGACAAGGAGGGCAGCGCGCTGGTTCCGTTCTGGGTGGACGGCGCCGGCTACACCCTGTTCGTCCTGCGCTACCGCCTGCCGCAGCCGGGGCGCGACCGCCAGGCCGCGCTTGCCGACGCGCAGCGCGCGCTGCGGGTGGTGCGCGACCAGGCGCGACGGCGCGGACTGGACGCGAACGACGTGGCGGTGATGGGCTTCTCGGCGGGCGGCCACGTCGCGGCGCGGCTGGCCACCGGCTTCGACATCGCCGTCCATCCCGCACGGGATGACCTCGACAGGCTGAGCGCCCGCCCGAGCCGTGCCGTGCTGGTCTACCCGGTGATCGACATGGGCGCGCATGCGCACAGCGGCTCGCGCGCCCGCCTGCTGGGCGAGCATCCGGGTAGCTCGCTGCAGGCAGACTATTCGATGCAGCAGCGGGTACGCGGCGACATGCCGCCGACGCTGCTGGTCCACGCCGCCGACGACGCCGTGGTGTCGGTGCGCAACAGTGAACTCATGGCGCAGGCACTGGCGGGTGCGGGTGTCGAGCACGAACTGCACGTCTTCGCCCATGGCGGCCACGGCTTTGGCATGGACATCCCCGCGCGGTCGACGCTGGCACTCTGGCCGCTGCTCGCGCAACGCTGGCTGGGCCCTGCGGAGGACGCGCGATGAACGATGCGCCGGCCGACCTGCAGCGCCGGCGGTTCCTGCGTGACAGCGCCCGCTGGGCCCTGGCCACCGCGTCCGCTACGGCTGCCTTCACTGCATTGCCAACGCTGGCCAGCGTGCCGGGTGTCCGCGACGACCGCCTGCCATTGGCCCGGGTCCGTGGCGGACGTGTGCGTGGCCAGCGCGAGCACGGGGTTCTGGTGTTCCGTGGCCTCCGCTATGGTGCCGATACCGCTCGCCACCGCTTCCAGCCGCCGCGGCATGAAGCTGCCTGGCGCGGCATCGCCGATGCACTGGAGTACGGTCCGGCCGCACCGCAGGGCGGCAGCGAAGGGCCCGGCAGCGAGGACTGCCTGTTCCTCAATGTGTGGACACCCGCGCTCGGCGACGGTGGACGCAGGCCGGTGCTGGTGTACGTTCACGGCGGTGGATTCAACAACGGGTCCGGCAGTGATCCGCTGTACGACGGCGCTGCGCTGTGCCGCCGCGGCGATGTGGTGGTGGTCACCCTCAATCATCGCCTGAACACGTTCGGCTATCTCTACCTGGGGGCGTTGGGCGATCCGCGCTACGCCGCCTCGGGCAACGTCGGCCAGCTCGACCTGGTACAGGCGCTGCAGTGGGTGCGGCAGCACGCGGCGGTCTTCGGTGGCGACGCGGCGAACATCACGGTGTTCGGGCAGTCCGGCGGGGGCGCCAAGATCGCCACGCTGATGGCGATGCCTGCGGCCCGAGGGCTGTTCCACCGCGCGTGGACGATGAGTGGCCAGCAGGTCACCGCTGCCGGACCGCGCGCGGCCGCGCAGCGGGCTGCGATCGCGATGCAGGCCGTTGCTGCACGTGATGTGCAGGCCCTGCTGGACCTGCCGGTCGACGTATTGCTGGAAGCCACCCGTGCGCGTGATCCCTCGCGCGTGGAAAGCACGTCGCTGTACTTCGGCCCGGTGCTGGACGATGTGGTGCTGCCGGTGCATCCGTTCTGGCCACAGGCGCCGCAGCAGTCGGCGGCGATTCCGATGGTGATCGGCAACACCCGCGACGAGACCCGCGCGTTCCTCGGCAACGATCCCGCCAACTTCGCCCTGACCTGGGAAACATTGCCGGCACAGCTCGAACGACAGCAGTTCGTCGATCTGCGGCCGGAGACCGTGATCGCCGAGTATCGCCGCCTGTATCCGCACTACACGCCGTCCGAAGTGTTTTTTGCTGCAACCACGGCTGGCCGCAGCTGGCGCGGAGCGGTGGAGGAACTGGAAGCGCGGGCGCGCCAGCCCGCGGGCGCAGCACCGACCTGGGCGTACCAGCTGGACTGGGGGTCGCCGGTGGAGGAGGGGCGCCTGCGTGCTTTCCATACGCTGGACATCCCGCTGGTCTTTGACAACGCAGGGTTGCCGGGCGCGCGCACCGGGGGTGGCGATGATGCCCGTGCGCTGGCGGCGACCATGAGCGAGGCCTTGATCGCCTTCGCCCGCAGTGGCGACCCCAATCACGCCGGATTGTCGCAATGGGCCCCTTATACGCTGCCGCAACGGCGGACAATGCTGTTCGATCGCACCAGTCGCGCGGTTGACGATCCGCGCGCAGGCGAGCGCGCGCTCTACGGAAAAGTGCCTTTCGTGCAGCGCGGCACGCAGTGATGACACCGCAGCACAAACATTCTGTTAACTCCGCTCGGCTAGAGTCGGGTCATGGGAGACACGTTCACGCCACTGCCGTTCGCCGGCCGGGAGCGCCTGCTTGCCGCCATTGATGGTGCGGTAGCACTGGCGGATCCGCACGCGATCACCGAGGGCCTGCAGCGCGTGCTGCGTGATGCCATCACCGATCCTTCGATACAGCTGCCGCCGTGTGTACGGCGACCGGTGCGTGGTCACTACGCACGTCGTGAACTGCACCGCAGCCGGACCCTGGGGTACAGCGTCATCGCCATGTGTTGGGGCCCGGGGCAGGGTACGCCGCTGCACGATCACGATGCGATGTGGTGCGTGGAAGGCGTCTGGCAGGGCGAACTGCTGGTCACGCCGTATGCGCTGCTGGAGCGGAAGGGCACTCGCCACCGCTTTGCCGCGCAGCCGACGCTGTACGGCCAGCGCGGCAGCGCCGGCAGCCTGATTCCCCCGCATGAATACCACACGCTGCGCAATGCCAGCGATGCCGACGTGGCCGTGTCGCTGCACGTCTACCAGGGCGTGATGGAGCGCAGCGCGGTGTTCGAGCCGCTGGGCGATGACTGGTACCAGCGACGGGTGAAGCGGATGGAGACCGACGCGGCATAGCCCGCGCCGGCCGCCGCGTTCAGCGCGGCACCTCCACGACGTTGTTGAGCAGGGTCACTTCCTCGCCACCGTCAGCGAGGGCCACGCGCACTCGCAGGCCACCCCGATGACCGGCGGGGATCATCAGTGTCACGTGGGTGGTCTTCGGTTCCAGGTCATCGGGTGCCGCCATCGCGGGCACATCGGTACGCGCGATCTCACGGCCCGTGGTGTCTTCCAGGATCGCCACGCCCGCGCCGGTGGCCACGTGGCCCAGGCTGTGCACGGTCACCCGCACACGCTGGCCGTCCACCTGCACATCACCGCGGCCGACGCCCAGGTCGGCGCGTGTTTCCACCGGGCTGCCGGCGACAACGCGCTCGAACTCGAACAGTTCCGTGCGCCCGGGACGGAACTGCATCGGCACCGCGCTGCTGGTTTCCAGCCGCACCGTGCGCTCCGTCGGCGTGCCATCGATGCGTCCATCTCCATCGGCATCCACGCCGGCACGGATGCGCCACGTGCCGCTGGCAACGTTCCAGCCGGTCATGTCGGCACTGATGGTGCGGTTACCCAGATTGTGGCTGGTGATGGTGAAGCGCTCGCGCGAGGGCGCGTGCACCAGCAGTGCAACCTGTTCGGCGGCACCGTCGCGATCGAAGCGCCAGCTGACCGTATGCCCGGGCCAGCTCTGGTTGCGCTTGAGCGCGATGCCCCCCAGCCGGGCACGCTGCAGGAACTCGCTGGGTGCTTCCACGCGATCGGACCACCAGTGGCCCTCGGTGTTCATGTAGGCCCGCAGCACCTTTGCCTGCAGTCCTTCGGCATGCAGTGCATCGATGTACTTCAGGTCACCACTGGCCTGCCAGGCCATCAGGCTGGCGAAACCGGTCTTTCCGGCGTCGGCTTCGGCAGTCAGCTGCGGATACCAGTCCTGCTGGCGTCCCAGCACCTCGACGATGTTCTCGCCGAGATTGGCCAGCGCGCCCGGTCCCCCGCGTGCCACGCGATAGTCCAGCGCCTGCAGGTACTTCGCATCGCCGGTCCAGCGCCAGGCGGCCCAGAAGGTATGCAGCGTGTCGCCGCCGCCGGAACCGTCGTTGAGTTCACCGCCGCGGGTGGCGCCGGTGGCCCAGTGGATCTCGTTGGGCAGGGTGAAGCGTCCTTTCGCGTCCGTGCCGGCATGGGCGAGATAGCTGTCGGCCAGGCCGGTCACCAGCCGGCGCCCGGTCGGATCGGCGTTGTACTGGCCCAGCAGGAACGCGGGGTGCAGCACCGGGAACGAATAAGGCTTCTGCCATTGCCAGTTCGGTTCGCGGTAGATCCTGTTGCCGCCGAACCAGTTGCTGGAGAACAGCAGGTGTCCCTGCGGATTGGGCAGGATGATCCGCTCGTCGAATGCCTTGACCGTCTCCATCAGCCGTTCCAGCGTCAGCGGATCACCCCAGTTGAGGTACAGCATCGCGCTGTTGGTGTTGATGCCCTCTTCGTAGGCATGCAGCTCATCGGTTTCGATGGTGCTCAGGCCGTTGCTGAACATGCCATTGCGATACACCGCATCGGACAGGGCGGTGAGCGAGGCATTGAGGCGGTCCGGCTGCACGCCCATCAGCGCCAGGCCCGGCCACTGCTGGGTGAGATCGGAATCATCGGAGATGCCGCCGCCGAAGTCGCCGTAGGGCACCTGGCGATGGTCGATCCACCAGTCGACGAAGCGACGCACCTGTGCGAGGTCCTGCACCTGGTGGAAGGCCCAGGCCGGCACACCGGCGGGCACCGCCGGTGCGGAGTAGGGCGGCCGGCCCTGGCTGTTGTAGCTGATGTAGTTCCAGTACTGCCGCCCCAGTGCGTGGTCCGGATCGACCCGCAGCAGGTCGCTCAGGTCGGCGTAGACGCGCGCATACAGGCGCTGTCGTTTGGAGGTGGTGTGCTCCTCCACCAGGAATCCCCAGTTGTCGCGCACCTGGTTGAAGCGGTCGGCCACGTGCTCCTTCAGCGCTTCCGCGCGCGGCTTGAACACCAGCCGGATCTGCGCGCCATCGAGCACCCGGGCATCGAAGCCGGGGGCGGCCGAGGCGATGCTCAACCACAGGCTGTCAGGGGTGAGGATGCGGTCGCGCAGGTCCAGCCACAGGGTGCGCTTCTGTCCCGGCTGCACCGAGACCGACACGTCGATCATGTCGCGCGCCGGCCAGATCGGGTCCTTGATGCGGATGTTGAGCGGAATCAGGCCTTCATGCGTGGCCGCCAGATCCAGCGCGGGAAGATCGATGGCAACGCCGTCCAGGCCGTCGTGCATGTTCTCCCAGCTGTAGGCCCAGCTGCGGATCAGCGGCTGGTCGGGCGGCGCATCGCCTACCCCGGAAGGAATGAGCACGTGCACGATCGGGCGCGGCTGCGCGGGCAGGGTAACGGCATCGCGGCGGCGTGAGCCGGCCCCCTTGGGCAGCGCCATCACCGTGCTGCGTTCGGCCTCGGGATAGCGACCGTCGATGTAGCGGCGCAGGGCATCCAGATTGGTGTAGTCAGGCAGCGCCTGGCTGTCGATCGTGTAGGTCTGCTTGACCGTGCCGTCCGGCTCGCTGCCCTCGCTCACGGCGTAGGCCCAGATTTCCTGGATCGGCGTTTCCTGCTCGACGTTGCTGAAGCGCAGCACGCCGCCGCTGAGGGACGGGATCGGATCGACGCTGCGCACCACGCCGCGCGGGCGGGTGAACAGGGTGCGGGTGGCGTGCGCGGCGTCGCTGCCATGTGCCAGCGTGCCGAAGGCCGCGCCGCGGATCTCGATGCGGTTGACCGTCTCGCCGTCCGGCAGCGTCAGGTCCAGGTGCTTTCCACCCTCCACGTAGGTGTTCCAGTCCGGCAGCTGGAAGTAGTCGTTGCGTCCGGGCAGCCGCGAGCGGTTGTAGACGCCGGGCCATGTGGTCTCGGCGATGCCGTCGGTGGCCTTCCACATCCACGCCTTCAGGTCGCGGGTGTCGGCGAATTCGACCTTGCGGATGCGGGTGGTCGGCGCGGTCAGCGCCGGTGGTGCGGTGCCGTCCCAGCCGAAGCGATGGCGCCAGGCACGCAGGCCTGCCTCGGGAACCTCGGCGGTGGTGGGCGTAACGCCACGGGCCAGCGCCGCCACGGCCGGCGCATCGAGCATGCGGTCGTAGATGCGGATGTGCTGGAAATCGCTGCCGCGCAGGAAGTTGTAACGGCTCTGTACCTGGTACGGTGCCATCACCCGACCGGCCAGGCCAAGCTGGTCCAGCGCGGCATCGTAGTCGCCGGTGGTCTGCGCGCGGGCCACTTCGCGTCCATCGATGAACAGGCGTACACCCTGGTCCTCGTCCCAGGCGAAGGCCAGATGCAGCCACTGGTCCGCGCGTGGCGGCGTGTCCATGCGGAACGAGACGCGGGTGCGGGCAAGATTGGCATCGGTGACGAACGCATCGAAACCGTGGCCGTTCCAGTCGATGCGCAGCCACGCCATGTCCCAGCTGCTGTGATCGGCATAGCCGACGCGGAAGATCACGAACGGGGCTTCGCCCACCGCGTACCGCGCCCGCCAATCGAAGGCCAGGGTGCCGCGCTGGGCCAGGATGTTGCCCGGCGCATCCCACGCCAGGACGCCATCGTCCTGCCATTGGATGGCCTTGCCGCGTACACCGTCATCGACCACCGCCACCCTGTCGCGGAAGTTCGGTATCGCCTCGCCGTGCGCCACGGTGGCCTGCAGGCCCTGGTTGGCGTCGACGTGGAACAGCAGGGTTGGGCCATCGGCAGCTGTCGCAGGGCCAGCAGCCAGGGCCACTGCCAGCAGCAGGCAGCGGGACAGGGTCGAGCGATGCGGCATCAGATGTTTCCTTTCAACGGGCGACAGCCGGCGTAGGGCCGCCGGACCGTAGCAAGGCCACGCCGCCACGGCACCTTGCGGCGCAGCAGCGGTCGTGGCGAACGGCGATGCACCGGTCGGCGCATCGCCGGCGCTGCTCAGAACTTGTAGCGCACGCCGAGCAGGAACTGACGGCCGGTCTCGGTGTACTGCAACGGCAGGCGGCCGGTCGCGGGCGAATACACCCACTCATCGGACGCTTCGTTGGTCAGGTTCACGCCTTCCAGGCTCAGTTCCAGCTGGTCACTGATCCGGTAACGGATCGACGCATCGATGACCGTGGTACCGGTCATGCCGTGGTAGCCGTCCAGATTGAAGCCGGTTTCCTGGCCCGGCACCTGGGTCAGGTAGTCATCGCGGTTGGTGGCCGAGATGCGCCCGGAGAAGGTGGTGCCTTCGTAGAACAGGGTCGCGTTCCACGAGGTGTTGGACAGGCCCAGCAGATCGTTCTTCATCACCGGCTGACCGGCCGAGTTGATGTACTGGATCTTCGAATCCACCCAGGTGTAGTTCAGCTGCAGACCGAGGTTGGCCCACTTGCCCGGCAGGAAGGTGAAGGGCTGGGTGTAGTTCGCTTCTGCGCCGAACAGCTCGCCACCCGGGGTGTTGACCGGACGGGTGAAGGTGAACTCATCGGTCGGCGATGCGCCGGTGCCGATCAGCAGTTCGGCAGGCAGGCCGCTGTCGGTGTACGGCCGATTCTCGCGCAGCGTCTGTACGGAGGTTTCGATGTCCTTGTAGAACAGGCCAAGGCCGGCCATGGCGCCTTCGGCGAAGTACCACTCGAAACTCAGATCGACATTGGTCGCGCGGGTCGGATCCAGGTTGGGGTTGCCGCTGGAGATGGTGCGTGCGCCACCGGCCACGGCCACAGTGGCACCCGGCGTCAGGCTGCCCAGGCCGGGTCGGGTCATCACCTTGGCCGCACCCAGGCGGATCAGGAAATCGGGGGTGACTTCGGCAACCAGGTTGAACGAGGGCAGGGTGTCGTCGTAGGTGCGGGTGGCGGTGGTGGACGTGGTGCCACTGGCCAGCGTCGACAGCCCGGTGGAGGACTGCTTGGTGCGCACATAGCGTACGCCGACGTTGCCGGACAGCGGCAGCGAGCCGATCTCGGTGGAGAACTCACCCATCAGGTAGGCACCGCGATCCTTCTCTTCCACGCTGCGCACGTTGTTGGCGCGCGGTGCGACGGCGTAGATGCCGCTGTTGCTGTAGATGTCGAACTGATCGGCGACGGCGTCCAGATCCGGCACCACCCAGTTCGAGGGATTGCCGCTGATGCCCTTCAGCCCGGCCTGTGTGGTCATGTCCACCGGAACGATCCTGCTGCCATCGGCGAAGGTGGGCACGGCCAGCTCGCTGCCACGGCGCAGTTCGGTGGTCTTGAACGTGTAATCCTTGGCCAGCACGCCACCCTTGAGGCGGAAGCCGGGGCTGATGTTCCAGTTGAAGTCGATCTGGCCGGTATCGAAATCATTGTCCACGTACTGCGGTCGCAGGCGGATCTCCGCCAGTTCCCAGCCGTTGGGATCGGTGGGATCGATGCCGTAGTTGAGGATCGGCGAGCGGTTGTTGCCCCGGTAGTCGTAGCTGTAGCCGTCGACGTCGTACTTGTCCATGATGATGGTGGTCTGCACCGGGTTCTCATGCCGGGACCGCGAGACCCCCAGCTTGCCGGACAGGGTGAAGTCGTCGCTGAAGCGGTGCTGGCCGTTGAGGCTGATCTGCTTGAACTCGGTGCTCCACTCGTCGTGGCGGTTCTCGCTGCGGATGTCGACGTTGTCGAACTCGCCGTAGACCAGCGCGTTGTTCTCGATGACGCCGTTCCTGACGATCATCGACGGCTTGCCGGCCAGGCGTGGCTGGCTGGTGTTGGCACCGCGGCTGAAGGAAATCGCCTCGATGTAGTGCTCGTCGCGGGTGGCATCGATTTTCGAGTACAGCGCGTCCAGCGAGATCTCGGTCGCGTCGCTGGGCTTCCACTGCAGCGTACCGGTCACGCCCAGGCGCTTCTGCTCATGTTCCATCTGCACGTAGCGCGGGAAGCGCGGGTGGTAGACGTCGGCACTGCGCGCGGCGGTGAACGGGGACGAGGCACTGAAGTTGCCGTTGCTCGGGCCGTTGGCCCAGCGGCCCGTGTTGGAGCCCTCCTCCAGCGCCTGGCGCTCGGAGTAGGCCACCGACAGCAGGGCGCCGAACGTACCGTCGGCGAAGATGTTCGACACCAGCGCGGCCATGCGCGGGTCGGCCTTCTCCGCCATCGCGTTGTAGCCGGCCTGGCCGCTGGCGGCGAAGGTGAAGCCGTCATAGTCGAACGGCCTCGCCGTGCGCAGATCGACGGTGGCGCCCAGCGAGCCTTCTTCGACATCGGCCGAAGCGGTCTTGCGCACCACCAGCTGCGAGAACAGGTCGGAGGCGAAGACATTGAAGTCGAAGCCACGGCCGCGGTTGGTACCACCGCTCTGATCACCGGCGCCGACGGTGGTCAGCGCCTCCATGCCGTTGATGCGCACGCGGGTGAAATCCGGGCCGAGGCCGCGCACCGAGATGTTGCGGCCCTCGCCGGCCTCGCGGGTGATGACCACACCCGGGATGCGCTGCAACGACTCGGCCAGGTTCAGATCCGGGAACTTGCCGATGTCCTCGGCGACGATGGCGTCGACCACGCCGGCCTCGCCACGCTTGATGTCCAGCGCCTTCTCCACGCTGGCGCGGTAGCCGGTGACGGTGACCGTATCCAGGTCCGTGGCGCCGGCGGCGCTGCTCTGCTGCTGGGCGGTCGCATTGGCCGCCAGGGCCAGTCCGACGGCCATAGCGAGCAAGGTAACCGGTGTCTTTTTTTGGTGGTTCCGAGACTGCATGCCTTTCCCCTCTCCCAAAGGTCTGGTGCTGCGGCTGTTTCAGCGTGATGACACCGCTGGTCAGAGCGGACGTTAGCAGCACGTCCCGGATCCGGCATCTTGCACCGCAACAGATCTGAAATGTCTCCAAGAGGCTTGCAGGACAATGCTTCCGTCAGTTCCTACGGGTGCGTGGGGCGCATCGGAAGGCTAGAATGACACCGATGGCCAAACGCCGCGCCGACGCGTGGTACACATTCACGCCGTGCAGTTTCACATGCTGGCGGCAAGCGGGGAGGAGTGGAGATGGGGCGTATCGTATGTTTCGGGGAACTGCTGCTGCGGCTCGGCGCGCCCGGTCGCGAGCTGCTGCTGCAGTCGCCGCAGCTGCAGGTGCACGTGGGCGGGGCGGAAGCAAACGTGGGTGTCTCGCTGTCCCGATTCGGACATGACGTGGCCATGGTCAGCACGGTGCCCGGCAATGCCCTGGGGGCGCACGCACTGGGTGAACTGCGCCGCCATGGCGTCGATACGCGGGCGGTGCGCGAGGTGGCGGACGGTCGCATGGGCCTGTACTTCCTCACCACCGGCGCGGTGCAACGTGCCAGCGAGGTGGTGTACGACCGGGCCGATTCAGCCTTCGCGCGCAGCACTGCAGCCGATCATGACTGGCCGGCGCTGCTGCAGGGCGCGGACTGGCTGCACCTGTCCGGCGTCAGCCCTGCGCTGGGGCCGCAGGTGGCCGAGGCGACGCTGGCGGCGGCATGCGCCGCGCGTGCCAGTGGCGTGCGCGTTTCCTTCGACGGCAATTTCCGGCCCACGCTGTGGCAGCGCTGGGGCGGCGACGCGCAGGCGATCCTGCATGCCCTGTTCGACCAGGCTGACATCGTGTTCGCCGACTACCGCGATATCGAAGTGATCCTGGGCCAGCGCTTTACCCAGGCCGGCGCCGTGGAGCGCGTGGACGCTGCCGCAGCGGCGGCATTCGCCGCGTTCCCGCGGCTGCAATGGCTGGCATGCACGCAACGGCAGGCGCTGAGCGTGGACCATCATGCGCTGGGCGCCCTGCTGCTGGGCCGCGAGGGCGTGCGTGCGCAGGCGCCCGTGCGGCAGCTGACCGGCATCATCGATCGCATCGGCGGCGGCGATGCCTTCGCGGCAGGCATCCTGCATGGCATCCTGTCAGGCTTCGATGCCGACGCCACCGTGCGTTTCGGCCTGGCTGCCGGCGGACTGAAGCATTCCATCCCCGGCGATTTCAATCCTGTCAGCGAAGCTGACGTGCTGGCCCAGATGGGCGAGGAGCGATTCGATGTCCGGCGCTGATCCGCGCGTTCGCGCGGTACTGAAACTGGCACCGGTGATTCCGGTGTTCACCCCCGATGATGTCGACGATGCCGTGCAGGTGGCGCAGGCGCTGTTCCGGGGCGGTCTGCCGGTGATCGAGGTCACCCTGCGCACACCCCGTGCGATGGATGCCATCCGGGCAATGGTCGAGGCCGTACCCGACGCGGTGGTGGGGGCCGGAACGGTGCTGACGCCCGCGCAGATGGAGGCGGCCAGGGCCGCAGGTGCGCGCTTCGCGGTGTCGCCGGGCGCAACGCCGACGCTGTACGCGGCCGCGCGCGATGCCGACCTGCCGTATCTGCCGGGCGTGGCCACGGGGTCCGAGCTGATCCTTGGCCTCGAGCATGGCCTGGATACCTTCAAGTTCTTCCCCGCGGTGCAGGCCGGCGGCGCGGCACTGCTGGCGGCCTGGCACGGCCCCTTCGCCGACGTGCGCTTCTGCCCGACCGGTGGCATCAGTGCCCAGACCGCGGCGCAGTTCCTGCACCTGCCGAACGTGCTGTGCGTGGGGGGTTCATGGCTGACCACGGCGGCCTTGCTGCAGACCCGCGACTGGGGCGCGATCGAACGCCTGGCACGCGAGGCGTCCGTGCTGGCGGGCTGAACCGGCAGGCAATCTTCCAGGATTTGATCGGGATCAAAGCGCCGGCCTCGTGCCGGCGTCACTCTGTCTGCAAGCGCACGACGGAGGAAAACCCATGAACAGAACCATGAAGGCCGCTGTCGTTCGCGAGTTCGGCAGCCCACTGGTCATCGAGGAAGTTCCGGTACCACGCCCGGGGGCGGGCGAGGTGTTGGTCAGGATCGAAGCCTGCGGTGTCTGCCACACCGACCTGCACGCCGCCGAGGGCGACTGGCCGGTGAAACCGGACCCGCCGTTCATCCCCGGCCACGAGGGCGTGGGGCACATCGTGGCCGTGGGCGGCGGGGTCGGGCATGTCAAGGAAGGCGACAGGGTCGGCATCCCCTGGTTGTACTCGGCGTGTGGCCATTGCGAACACTGCCTGGGCGGCTGGGAAACGCTGTGCGAGACGCAGCGCAACACCGGCTACTCGGTCAACGGCGGCTTCGCCGAGTTCGCACTGGCCGATGCCAACTATGTCGGCCTGCTTCCGAAGGAGGTGGGCTTCGTCGAGATCGCGCCGGTGCTGTGCGCCGGCGTGACGGTCTACAAGGGCCTGAAGGTGACGGACACGAAGCCCGGTGACTGGGTGGCGATCTCCGGCATCGGTGGCCTGGGCCACATGGCGGTGCAGTACGCGCGTGCGATGGGCCTGAACGTGGCTGCCATCGACGTGGAGGACAGCAAGCTGGCACTCGCGCGGCGGCTGGGCGCGCAGGTCACGGTCAACGCGCGCACGACCGATCCGGCAGCATTCCTGAAGAAGGAGATCGGTGGCGCACACGGGGCGCTGGTCACCGCGGTATCGCCCAAGGCCTTCGAGCAGGCGCTGGGCATGGTCCGGCGGGGCGGCACGGTCTCGCTCAACGGACTGCCACCGGGCAACTTCCCACTGGACATCTTCGGCATGGTCCTCAATGGCGTGACGGTGCGCGGTTCGATCGTCGGCACGCGGCTGGATCTGCAGGAGTCGCTGCAGTTCGCCGCCGAGGGCAAGGTCGCGGCCACGGTCAGCACCGACCGCCTGGAAAACATCAACGAGGTGTTTGCCCGCATGCGCGCGGGCACCATCGACGGGCGCGTGGTACTGGACATGGCCGCCTGACACCCGTGCATGGCCGCCGCGGCCCGGCACCCTCTCCCACGGGTGCGGCGGTCATGCCGATCGATGCGCGCCCGGCGTAGCTGCGCAGGTGGTCAGCGCTGTGACCCAGCGCGCCGGGCGGCAGCCGTCGCCCAGCGCGCCGCCACCACCGGAGCCGTGATGCACACCGCCTGGTCGGTCACCGTGGTCACCGCGCGTTCCAGCAGCTGGATGTCTGCCTCGTGCTGGCGTGCCACGTGCGGGTCCTCGAAGAAGATGGCGCGCTGGCAACGGCCCTCCAGCACGCGGTCGGCGATCTGCGCATCGCCCCCCATCGGTCCGCTCTGGTAGCGCGTCACCCAGGGCGTGTCGCTGGGCCAGCCGCGGCTCCATGCCAGCTCGTTGAGGCGCTGACCGGTGGTCCCGGTCGCCACCCGCTCGCCGAAGCGTGCCAGCACGTCGAAGTGCTCGTCGGCGAAGGCGAGCATCGCCGGCTTCATCGCATCATGCGCGATCAGTGCCAGGGTCTGGGTACCGAAGGCGTGCAGATCGTCGGCACCGGCGTCGGCCTGCAGGCCGGCGTGCACGCGCTCCACCTCGATCCAGTCGCGTGCGGTGGCTACCGTGGAAATGAAAGGTTTGCCGTGGATCACGCACTGCCGCTTGAGCGCGGTCGCTTCGGGAAACACCGAGGACGGATCGACCGGATCGATCAGATAGATGGCACCGTCGAGCGTGCGCTGCGGGCCCATGCCGACCACCTCCGCGACCAGCTTCATCAGCCCGCCCTCGCGGCCGTAGGGATAGCGATGGAGGCCGGCATAGCCGTCGAGGAAGCCGTGGCGCCCGATCGCATCATGGGTGCGGCCGACAGCGTGCAGCGTTATGCCCAGTTCGCGCAGGCCCGGTTCGCAGGCACGCAGCCAGCGGAACAGGGCGGCGCGCGCATCCTGGTGGTGGAGCCGGTTGGCGGCCAGGCCGATACGCATCGAACGCTCCGTGGGCTGGTAGAAGCGGCAGTTTATGTCGCGAATGGCCAATTCTGCGCGCTTTGCAACTTTCCTCATTGTTGCTGTGCCGTGCGTCGCTAGCGTGGCAGGCAGAGCGGTACCGCTGCGCGGCCGTCGTCTCCGCCTGCGATTCGAGGATGCCCATCGTGAATGCCGCCGGCCCTGCGGCCGCATCCATTGCACGCTCCTGCCCGTGGCTGCGATCCCGCATCGTGCTGCCTGCCCTGTTGCTGTGGCCCATGATCACGCGTGCCGACGGGTGCGACATGCCCCTGGTCGTGGCCTGGCCCAGTGACCGCCCGCCACTGTCCTTCAGCGCGCAGGGCCAGCCCGGCGGCCTGGTTGCCGACTACCTGCGGCGGCTGGGCGAGCAGATCGCGCTGCGTCCACATCCGCTTCCCGCCGCGGCCGGCGCGGCCGGGGCGCTGCCGGCCGGTACCCAGGCCGTGCTGGGATGGCCGCGCGAGCAGGTGCCCGACGGCTGGGTCGTGAGCAGGCCCTACCTGCAGCTGTCACAGGTGATCGTGCGCCGTCGCAACGACACGCCACTGCAGGGACTGGGCGGTCTGCGCGGCCGTCGCGTCGCCAGCCTCGACACGGTGCCACTGGCGGCCCACCTGCGTGAGCAGGCGCCGGGCGCATGGCTGCTGCAGGTCGACGCGCTCGATCATGCGCTGCAGCTGCTGGCCATCGGCCAGGTCGACGCGGTGGTTGCCACACTGGGCGAGGTGGAATCCGCATTGCGCAGGCCCGGCAGCGATGCCCTGGTGATCGCCGCGCCGGCCGGCTTCGATGATGCCTGGGTACTGGCGACTGCGCCGGCCTGTGCGGCCACCGTCGCCGCCTTCGACACCGTGCTGCACGAACTGGACGACGCGCAGCGGGCCGCGCTCCGCGCGGCGTGGGCGCCCAGCGGAGCACGCGCGCCGCCCGCACGGTCGCCGTTGCGCTGGCTGGTGCCGGTGCTGCTGGTCGCGCTGGCGCTGATCCTGGTGTATGCCTTCGGCTACTGGAGGCTGCATCGCGAAAGCAGCCAGCGCCGCGCGCTGGAACAGCGACTGCAGGAAGTGACCGCCAACCTGCCTGCGGTGGTCTACCGGGCGCGCCGCAGCGGCGAGGGCGACTACAGCCTGCCGCTGGTCGCCGGCGACGTGCAGTCGCTGTTCGGCATGAGCCTGGACAGTGTGCGGCTGGACCATCGCCGGCTCATGGCGGCGGTGCATGTCGACGATCGCAAGCCGGTGCTGGATCATCTGGAAGCCGCAGCGCGGGCCCGTGCGCCGATCGACATCACCTTCCGCACGCTGGGTCCCCATGGCTGGCGCTGGATCCGTTCGCATGGCAGGCCGTTGCCGGGCGAGAGCGACGACATCGAGTGGAGTGGCTACTGGATGGACGTCAGCCAGGCGCAGGCACGCACCCGTGCCCTGGCCGGGGCACGCCATCAGGCCGAAGAGACTGCAGCGGCGAAGACGCACTTCCTGGCCACCATGAGCCACCAGATCCGCACACCGATGAGCACGCTGCTGGGCATGCTCGAATGCCTGGCGGACAGCCCCCTGGACCCGTGCCAGCGGCAGGTCCTGTCCACCGTCGATGTGGCCGCGCAGATGCTGCGGCAGATTCTCGATGATGTGCTCGACAGTCATCGGTTGCAGGCGCTGCCGTTGCAGCTGCGTGCCACCGACATGGGTGCGCTGGCCACGGCCGTGCAGCAGCTGCTGGCACCGATGGCGGCCAGCCGTGCGTTGCACCTGCGGTGCGTGCTTGATCCTGCGCTGCAGCGGTGGCTGCTGGCCGATGGCCTGCGCGTGCGCCAGGTCCTGTTCAACCTGGTGGGCAACGCACTGAAGTTCACCCTGCACGGCGGTGTGGAACTGCGGCTGCGGGTGCTGCGGACGCAGGCGGCAGGACAATGCCTGCGCCTGCAGGTGAGCGACAGTGGCGTAGGCATCAGTCCCGAGCGGCAGCAGGCCGTGTTCGCCGATTACACCCAGGCCGAGCCGTCGACGGGGCGCCGGTTCGGCGGCAGCGGCCTGGGCCTGGCCATCTGCCGGGACCTGGTGGCCTCGATGGGCGGCGAGCTGCAGCTGCAAAGCTCGCCGGGCAAGGGCACGCGCATCTGGTTCGACCTGGAGTTCGCCAGCTGCCTGGCGCCACTGGAGGCGGTGCCGGCCATGGCCGAGGTGGTCGCGCGACTGCCTGCGGCACGGGTGCTGGTGGCCGAGGACCACCCGACCAACCTGCAACTGCTGGTGCAGCGGCTGCGCGAGCTGGGCCTGCAGGTGCACGCCACCGCCGATGGCCTGCAGGCGCTGGCGGCATGGCGGGCGCAGGGCTTCGATGTTGTCGTTACCGATTGCCACATGCCCGGCATGGACGGGTTCGCGCTGGCGCGTGCGATCCGCGAAGACCCGTGCCCTTCGCGTGCACGGGTGCCGATCATCGCGCTGACGGCCAGCGTGCTGGAGAGCACGCGCGAGGCCTGTCGTGCCGCCGGCATCGACCGGTTCCTGGCCAAGCCGGTCGACACCCAGGGGTTGCGCGCGACGCTGGCCGACGTACTGCCGGCAATGGAACCCGGCTCAGTTGGACAGTAGACGGACGATGCTGGCAGCGGCGTCGCGGCCTTCAGCCACAGCGGTTACCACCAGGTCGGCGCCGCGTACCGCATCACCGCCGGCGAACAGGCGCGGATGCGCGGTCTGGAAGGGCAGCCGGTCCTTGCCGCCGGCAACGATGCGACCGTTCGCCTGGCCCTGCACACCGTGTTCGGCCAGCCAGGCCGGAACGCTCGGCGCGAAACCGAAGGCGATGATGACCACGTCCGCCTCCAGCAGCGACTCGCTGCCCTCGATCGGCACCGCGTTGCGGCGTCCTTGGGCGTCGGCCTCACCCAACCGGGTTTCAACCACGGTCACGCCGATCGCTTCGTCGTCGGCGCCGGCTTCGATGGACAGCGGCTGCCGGTTGAACAGGAAGCGCACGCCTTCCTCGCGCGCATTGGCCACTTCACGCGCGCTGCCGGGCATGTTGGCCTCATCGCGACGGTAGGCGCAGGTGACCTTGGCCGCGCCCAGCCGCACCGCGCTGCGCACGCAGTCCATGCCGGTGTCGCCGCCGCCGAGCACGACCACGCGCTTGCCGTTGAGGTCGGGCAGGGCGATCTGGTCCTCCCAGCCGGCGATCGGCCGACCCTGCGGGTCATCGCCGCCGACGATGCGGCTGTTCTGCACCAGGAACGGCAGGGCCGGCAGCACCCCCTTCAGGTCCTGGCCCGGCAGGCCGCCGTCGGTGTAGCGGTAGGCCCCGGTGCCGACGAACACCGCGTCGTGGCTGTCCAGCAGCTGCTGCACGCTGATGTCGCGGCCGATCTCCACGCCCAGGCGGAACTGCACGCCCATCCCTTCGAGCACCTCGCGGCGACGATGGATGACGTCCTTGTCCAGCTTGAAGCTGGGGATGCCGAACTGCAGCAGGCCGCCGATCTGCTCGTAGCGGTCGTACACCACGGCGGTGATGCCGGCCCGGGCCAGGCGATCGGCACAGGCCAGACCCGCCGGACCGGCACCGATCACCGCCACGCTGTGGCCGGTGGGCTGCACGGCACCCAGGTCCGGACGCCAGCCGCTGGCGAGTGCTGTATCGACGATGTACTTCTCCACCGCACCGATGGTCACCGCACCGAATTCCTCCAGGGTGCAGCTGCCTTCGCACAGGCGATCCTGCGGGCAGACCCGGCCGCACACTTCCGGCAGCGGGTTGGTGCTGTGGCACAGCGTGGCGGCCTCGTGGATGCGGTTCTCCTGCACCAGCTGCAGCCACTGTGGAATGGCGTTGTGTACCGGGCATTTCCAGCTGCAGTAAGGGTTGCCGCAGTCCAGGCAGCGCCCGGCCTGGTACTGCGCATCCTCCTTGCCGAACTTTCCGTACAGCTCGCCCCAGTCGCCGGAGGTGCGCAGTTCAACCGGAATGCGCTGCGGCATGGTGCGGGGCAGATCGAGGAACTGGAAGGCGTGCTTGCGGCTCATGGCGGGCTCTGTGATTTCGATGGCCGGCCAGAGGCCGGCACTACTGCGGTGAGGGAGCAGGCGCGCGCCGGTTGCGGGCGACGCGCCGGAGGCGCTTACGCCGCGCGTCGAAGGGTCTCGGTCAGCGATTCGATGCTGGCGGCCTTCGGTTTGACCAGCCAGAACTTGCCGATGTAATCGCGGAACTCGTCCAGGATCTGCTGCGCCCAGATGCTGCCGGTCAGTTCGCGATGGCGGCCGATCAGGCGGTGCAGGTGCTGGCGGTAGTTCTCGAAGCCTTCGGCGGATACGCGATGGATGTCGATCAGCTCGTGGTTGTAACGGTCCACGAAGTCGCGGTCCACATCCAGCACGTAGGCCAACCCCCCGGTGAAGCCGGCACCGAAGTTCAGGCCGACCTTGCCCAGCACCAGCACCACGCCGTCGGTCATGTACTCGCAGCAATGATCGCCGGCGCCTTCCACGACCGCGAGCGCACCGGAATTGCGGACCGCGAAGCGCTCGCCGGCACGTCCGGCGGCGAAAAGCTCGCCACCGGTGGCGCCATACAGGCAGGTGTTGCCGATGATCGCAGTGCTGCGCGCCTCGAACCGCGCGCCGCGCGGCGGACGTACCACCAGGCGGCCGCCGGCCATGCCTTTGCCGACGTAGTCGTTGGCTTCGCCCTCCACTTCCAGATGCAGGCCGCCGACATTGAAGGCGCCGAAGCTCTGTCCGGCGCTGCCACGGAAGCGCAGCTCCAGGGGGGCGTCGGCCATGCCCTGGTTGCCGTGCGCGCGTGCCACCGCGCCGGCCAGGCGGGTGCCGATGCTGCGGTCGGTGTTGTGGATCAGGAAGCGATGTTCGCCCCCCCTGCGCTGTTCGATCGCGTCCGCCAGCAGGCCATCCATCTGCGTGGCCAGGCTGTCCGGAGATTCGTACAGCCGCTGCGCCGCGCAGTGGCTGCCTTCGTAGCGCGCATCTGCCAGCAGGCGCGACAGGTCCACGCGCACGCCGTCGCGCGGTGCGGCCTCGATTTGCCGCAGCAGGTCGGTGCGGCCGACGATCTCCTCCAGCGAACGCGCGCCCAGGTACGACAGCCAGCCACGCACTTCCTCGGCCAGCAGGCGGAAGAAATTCTCCACGCGCTCGGGCTGGCCGGTGAAGTGGTTCTCGCGCAGGCGTTCGTCCTGGGTGGCCACGCCGGTGGCGCAGTTGTTGAGGTGGCAGATGCGCAGGTACTTGCAGCCCAGCACGATCATCGGCGCGGTGCCGAAGCCGAAGCTGTCCGCACCCAGCAGCGCGGCCTTGACCACGTCCAGGCCGGTCTTCAGGCCACCATCGGTCTGCAGCAGGGTGCGCCCGCGCAGGTCGTTGGCCAGCAGCGCCTGGTGCGCTTCGGCCACGCCCAGCTCCCACGGCACACCGGCGTAGCGGATCGAGCTGACCGGCGAGGCACCGGTGCCGCCGTCGTGGCCGGAGATGGTGATCAGGTCCGCGCCGGCCTTGACCACGCCGGCGGCGATGGTGCCGACGCCGGCATGGCTGACCAGCTTCACCGATACCAGCGCGGTCGGGTTGACCTGCTTGAGATCGTAGATGAGCTGCGCCAGGTCCTCGATGGAATAGATGTCGTGGTGCGGTGGCGGCGAGATCAGGCCGATGCCCGGCCGCGCGTAGCGCAGGCGGGCGATCAGCTCGTTGACCTTGTGCCCCGGCAGCTGGCCGCCTTCGCCGGGCTTGGCGCCCTGCGCGACCTTGATCTGCAGCACCTCGGCATTGACCAGATACTCGGCGGTGACACCGAAGCGACCCGACGCCACCTGCTTGATCTTGCTGCGCCGTGGGGTGCCGTAGCGGGCCGGGTCTTCGCCACCTTCGCCGGAATTGCTGCGGCCGCCGAGGCGGTTCATCGCGATGGCCAGCGCCTCATGCGCTTCCGGCGACAGCGCGCCGAGGCTGATCGCGGCGGTGTCGAAGCGCGGGAACAGTTCGCTGGCCGGCGCCACCTCGTCCAGCGGCGTGGGTGTCGGCGCCGGCACCAGTTGCAGCAGGTCACGCAACGCCGATGGCGGCCGGGCATGCACGGCATCGCAGTATTGCTGCCAGGCGCGGGCATCACCACTGCGCGCCGCGCGCTGCAGGGTGGTGACCACGTCCGGGTTGTACATGTGGTACTCGCCGCCGTGCACGTACTTCAGCAGGCCGCCGACATCGACATCCTGCTGTGCATCCCAGGCCTGCGCGCACAGTTCGCGCGCATCGGCATCCAGCCGCGCGAAACCGGCGCCGCCGATGCGCGAGGCGGTGTCGGGGAAGCACAGCGCAACCACTTCCGGCTCCAGGCCGATGATCTCGAACAGCTGCGCGCCGCGGTAGCTGGCCACGGTACAGATGCCCATCTTTGAGATGATCTTCGACAGGCCCTTGTAGACACCCTTGCGGTAGCGGCGGCCGATCTGCGACTGCTCACCGCCCTTGCTGAGCTTGAGGATGCCGCGCCGGCCCAGGTCGAACAGGGTCTGGTAGGCAAGATACGGGTACACCGCGGTGGCCCCGAAGCCGAGCAGGCAGGCCATATGGTGCGGGTCGCGCGCAGTGCCGGTCTCGACGATCAGGTTGACGTCGCAGCGCAGCCCCAGCCGCGAGAGGTGATGATGCACCGCACTGGTGGCCAGCAGGGCGTGCACCATCGGTCGCCCGGCCACCGGATAGCGGTCGGACAGCAGCAGCATCACCATGCCTTCGCGTGCGGCGCGTTCGGCCTCCGCACAGATGCGCTCGATGCCGTTGCGCAGCCCTTCTTCCTCGCTGTAGGACAGGTCGAGCAGGCGGTTGGCCTGCAGGTACTGGTCCATCTTCAGCAGCTGGCGCAGCTTGCGTTGGCTGAGTACCGGCGAGTTGAGGATGACGTGGTTCACCGTCTCCGGGCCGGCATGGAAGATGTTGGTCTCCTTGCCGAGCTGGGTGGACAGGGACATGGCGCAGTCTTCGCGCAGCGGATCGATCGGCGGATTGGTGACCTGCGCGAATGCCTGCCGGAAGTAGTCGTACAGCGGCCGGCTGCGCTGGCTCAGTACCGCCATCGGCGTGTCATCGCCCATCGAGCCGGTGGCTTCCTGCTCGGTCTCGGCCAGCGGCCGCAGCACCTGCTCCACCTCCTCGCTGCTGAGCTGGTACAGCTTGTGGTAACTGCGCAGGGTGCCCTCGTCGAAGGGCTCCTCCACCAGCGAAGGATCGATCAGTTCGGTCTGCAGGTAGGTCACGCCCTGCTGCAGCCACTGCTTGTACGGTGCGCGGCCGCGGTTGATGCGGTCCACCGCGTCCGAATCGAGCAGGTCGCCGCGCTTGAGATCGATGGCCACCATTTCACCGGGGCCGAGCTTGCCCTTGCGTACCACGCGCTCGGTCGGCACTTCCCACACGCCCGCTTCGGAGGCGACCAGGAAGTGGCGGTCGGCGGTCAGCATCCAGCGCGCCGGGCGCAGGCCGTTGCGGTCCAGCGTACACACCGCATAGCGGCTGTCGCAGGCGACGATGCCGGCCGGGCCGTCCCAGGGCTCGCTGTTGAGGCCATGGAACTCGTAGAACGCGGCCAGGTCCGGATCCTTGAACTCCAGCGACTGCGTCGCCGGTGGCACCAGGATGCGCAGCGCCTGGATCAATTCCATGCCGCCGGCGACCATCAGTTCCAGCATGTTGTCCAGGCTCTGCGAGTCCGAGCCATGCATGGAGATCACCGGATCGAACTCGGCGATGTCGAAGCGCGGTGTCTTCCACACCTTGCTGCGCGCCTGCGCCCAGCGACGGTTGCCCTCGATGGTGTTGATCTCGCCGTTGTGCGCGAGCAGGCGGAACGGATGCGCCAGCGGCCAGCGCGGCAGCGTGTTGGTGGAGAAGCGCTGGTGGAACACGATCGCGCTGGAGGCCAGCTCGCGCCGCTGCAGGTCCGGATAGAAGCGGCTGAGCTTGTCCGGCAGGACCATGCCCTTGTAGCTGATCGCATCCGGGGTGAGCGTGGTGACGTAGAAATCGCCATGGTCGCGCAGCTGCTGTTCGCTGCGACGGCGTGCGAGGTACAGCGCCAGGGCGAAGCCGGTGCCGTCCTGGCCGACACCGGCATCGACGAACACCTGCTCGATGCGCGGCAGCGTATCGCGCGCGAGCTGGCCGCAGACACTGTCGTCGATGGGAACCTCGCGCCAGCCCGCCACGCGGCAGCCCACCGCTTCAAGCTGCACCTGCAGCTGCGTCCGGCAGGCCTGCGCGGCGTCGGCGTCGTGCGGAAGGAACACCAGGCCCGCCGCGAAGCGGGTGGCCACGGTGATGCCCGCTTCGCTGGCCAGCAGTTTCAGGAATGCATCGGGGCGACGCAGCAGCAGCCCGCAGCCATCACCGGTGAGCCCGTCAGCGGCGACGCCACCACGATGGGTCATCCGTGAAAGCGCGGCGATGGCGGTATCCACCAGCAGGCGCGACGGCTGGTCGTCGAGCTGCGCGACCATGCCGAATCCACAGGCATCGCGCTCGGAGCGCGGGTCGTAAAGCCCTTGGCGGTTGCGGGGGGCCATCTCTACCTCGATGCGGAATGAAATGAGCGGGGACACTCAAGCCCGCCCAATCCCTGGAGCGCATCGTGAGGCCACCGGATGCCTCGAATAAAGCACAGGTTGCTGCAGCGCCGCAATACACGGTTGCAGGTGCAACGGAAAGCGCCGGCGGTGATCCGCCGGCGCGGGCCGGGATCAGCCGCAGCGGACGCCGCTGACCACGTCCTTGGCGTCCACTTCGATGTTCAGGCGGTCGCCCAGGAACTCCATCGTGGTCGCGTCATTGGGGTGCAGCACGCGCACCTGCTGAGCACCGGCATCTTCCTGGGCCTGCTTGCCCAGCGCATCGGTGTAGGCCTGGCCGACCAGGCTCTGTACCTGGCTGGCGTCGCAGGTGCCCACCGGCGGTGCCTCGGTGGCCTTGCCGGCTTCATCGGCCGGTGCCTTGGCGGCTTCGGCGGCCTGCTGGGCGTGGGCCGTGGCCGAATCCTGTTCATCCAGCGCCGGCGCCTGGCAGGCGGACAAGGCCAGCACGGCCGGCAGCAGCAGGGCGGAGAGCGAACGGGCGCGAATCGGGAACGACATCATGACTCCGGAAGGGACTGTGAAAGCCGGAGCATAGCCGCGAACCCATCCTCACGTGTTTGTCTTGCGTTATTGACGCGGCCGCGTCATGTCGATCGCCACACTGCTGGCATGCCCACGTCCCCCACACCCGAGCGCGCGGCGGCGCGCGCGGCCGGCCTGCGCTACGTTGATGACACCCAACCGGGCTTCACCCGGCTGCGTGCAGGCAAAGGCTTCCGTTACCGTGATGCTGACGGCCACGCAGTGCGCGATGCGGCCACGCTGCGGCGTATCCGCGCATTGGCCATTCCCCCGGCTTACACCGCGGTATGGATCTGTGCGCATGCCAACGGCCACCTGCAGGCGACCGGCCGCGATGCGCGTGGCCGCAAGCAGTACCGGTATCACGCTGACTGGGCGAAGGTGCGCGATGCCGGCAAGTTCGATCGGATCATTGCGTTCGGCGAGGCACTGCCCACGCTGCGGCGGCGGCTGGCACGCGACCTGCGGCAGTCCGGATTTCCGCGGACCAAGGTGCTGGCCGTGGTGGTGGCGCTGCTGGCCGATACGCTGGTACGGATCGGCAATGAGACCTATGCCCGCGAGAACCGCTCGTTCGGGCTGACCACCCTGCGCAACCGCCACCTCGAGCTGCTTCGCGGCGGGCGGGTACGCATGCGGTTCCGGGGCAAGTCCGGCCAATTGCAGGAGGTGACGGTGGGTGACCGCCGCCTGGGCCAGATGGTGCGACGGTTGCAGCAGCTGCCGGGGCAGTCGTTGTTCCAGTACCGCGACGATGATGGCCAGGTGCAGCCGGTCGATTCCGGCGCAGTGAACGAGTACCTGCGCGATGTGATGGGTGAGGACTTCACCGCCAAGGATTTCCGTACCTGGGGCGGCACGGTGGCGGCGGTGCAGGCACTGGCTGCCACCGCGCTGCCCGAGCCCGCCAGCCAGCGCGCACTGGCCGCAGCACAGCGCGAGGTGGTCTGCCAGGTTGCCGCGCGTCTGGGCAACACCCCTGCGGTGTGCCGCAGGGCATATATCGATCCCTGTGTGTTCGCCGGCTGGGAGCGTGGCGAACTCACCGCGCTGGCGGGCCTGCGCGGCCCGCGGCAGTGGGAACAGGCCACGTTGCGTGTACTGCGGCGGGCACGCCGGCTCAGCCGCAGTAGATCGCCGTGATGTTGTTGGTGCGTCCCTTCTCGATGGTCAGGCGATCACCGCCTTCGCTGGCGGGCGGAACACGCGGACCGTCGTGGCGCAGCACCTGCACGTGCAGGCTGTCGCTGTCCACGCGTGCACGTTCAACGGTGGCCGCCGACGCTGCCAGACCGACGGCGCCGCGCACCATGTCGCTGTGGCACTGGCCGGAAATCACGCCGTCGATCGGTTGAACCTGTGCGATTGGCGTGCTGCTGCATGCGGCGACGGCAAAGGTCAGTGCGGCTACGCTGAATGCGCGGATCATGATCCTGCTCCATGGTGATGAGGACGCCAGCGTGCCGCGCGCGGCGTGGTGGCGGCATGAACGGCGTGCACATGCGGGACACGGTGCATTCACTGTCGCCGACAGCGGCGATGGCCACACTGCATGTACTGGCACGCCACGGAGGTATGACATGGCCACCTGTGATGTATGCGGCAACGACTACGACAAGAGTTTCACCCTGCAGCAGGGCGGGCGCAGCGGCACGTTCGACTCGTTCGAATGCGCGATCCACGCCTTCGCGCCACGCTGTGCGCACTGCAACTGCACCGTGATCGGCCACGGCGTCGAAGGCAACGGGCAGATCTTCTGCTGTGCGCACTGCGCTGGCCATGCCGGCGTGCAGGGCGTTGCCGATCGCGCCTGAGCCCACCCCATTCCCCACACCTGAAGGAGACCGCATGGCTACGAGCAAGAAGGTTCCCGCCCGCCGCAAGGCGTCGCCCAAAGTACGCAAGGGTACGAAGGCAGCTGCCGAGGGCAGCGCCGCAGCAGCGGCCGAACGCCCCCGCGTGGTGAAGACGGCAACCCGCAAGGCCGCCGCCGGTGATCCACGTGCCGCCCGGGTTGCGGCACGCCAGCGACGCCTGCAGGACCAGGAAAAGGCCAAGGATGCGCGTGCGGCGAAGAAGGCGACCAGGAAGAAGGCAACCCAGGCGGGCACGCGACGCCAGCCGGAGACCCTGCCTGCCCAGCACCTGGCCAAGCCGGGACATGAGCACGAACTGAACCTGGCCCCGCGCTTCCTGGCACCGGACTACGTCGGCAGCGGCAAGCTGCAGGGCATGCGCGCGATCGTCACCGGCGGCGATTCCGGGATCGGACGCGCCGTCGCTGTCCTGTTCGCGCGCGAGGGGGCGGACGTGGCGGTGCTGCACCTTGATGAGGCCGAGGATGCCGAGATCACCCGCCAGCATGTGGAGAGCGAGGGCGGACGCTGCGTGGTGATTGCGGGCGACGTGCGCGATCCGCGTTTCTGCAACAAGGCGGTGAAGCAGGTCGCCAAGGCCTTCGGGGGCGTCGACATCCTGGTCAACAACGCCGCGTTCCAGCTGCACTGCGAGCGCCTGGAGGACCTGGAGGACGAGCATCTGCAGGAGACGCTGCAGACCAATATCGGCGGCTACGTGCAGATGGCACGGGCCGTGCTGCCACACCTGGGCGAGGGCGCCAGCATCATCAACACGGGCTCGGAAACCGGCCTCTTCGGCAGCAAGGCGCTGATCGACTATTCGGCAACCAAGGGAGCGATCCACGCTTTCACCAAAGCCTTGGCCAGCCAGCTGCTGCCGCGTGGCATCCGGGTCAACTGCGTGGCCCCCGGCCCGGTGTGGACGCCGCTCAATCCTGCGGACAAGCAGGCCCCCGACGTGGCCGAGTTCGGCAAGGACAGTGACATGGGGCGCCCGGCACAGCCGGAGGAGCTGTCTCCGGCCTATGTGTTCCTGGCGTCACCGGCCTGTGCCAGCTACATCAGCGGGGTGATCCTGCCGGTGATGGGCGGCCCGCGGGGCTGACCGGGGGCGCATACAGATCGGCGATGCGCGGAATGAAGCGCTGCGGGTTGGCGCCGACCAGGTTGGTGAGCACCACCACGGCGATGCCGCGGTCAGGGTAGACGATGAAGGCCGAGCGCGCGCCACCGATGCCGGCGACCTGGCGGTCCGGCGCGCCCTGCAGTACCGGCCAGCCGGCAGACCACGGGCCCGCCCTGCCATCGGCCAGCGGCTCGGCGGTCCACATCCGTGTGCGCCCGTCCTCGTGCAGCAGTCGCCCGTCCAGCAGTGCGACCAGCCAGCGCGCGGTGTCATCGGCGGTGGTAAGGATGCCGCCGCCGGACCACAGGCTGGGCGGCACGTCGTAGAACCAGTGCGACAGCCGGGGCGGCGTATCGGCGGCTTCGGTCGCGCGCGGGGCCAGGCTGTACATCGTGGCGGCGTCTGGGATCAGGTCGTAACTGTCGCCGAAGGTGGTGCGTTCCATGCCAGCGGCGCCGAACTGCCGGCTGGCCAGGAAGCGGTCGTAGGGCATGCCCGACTGCCGCGCGATGATCCGCGCCAGGAGCAGATAGTTGGTCTGGTTGTAGGCGAAACGTTGGCCAGGTGCTGCATCCATCGGCTGTGCGGTCACGGCCTGCCAGGCCTGTGCCTCGGTGCCTCCGCCCAGCAGCCCGCGCTCGTCAAGGATGTCCGGCAGGCTGGAGGTGTGGGCCAGCAGCTGACGTACGCGCACGGTCTGCCAGGCGGCCGGAAGTGCATCCAGATAGCGCGACAGCGGTGCATCCAGATCCAGCCGGCCCTGCTGTGCCAGCTGTGCGGCGGCGACGCCGGTAAAGGCCTTGGTGGCGGAGTTCAACGGGAATCGCGTGCTGCGTGTGGCGGGCGCGCCGTTTTCCACGTTGGCCAGGCCGAACGCTTCGGACAGCACGACCTGGCCGTCCTTGACCACTGCGATCTGCAGGCCTGGAATGCGCTCGTCCTGCAATGTCTGGCGGATCAGGCGGCGAGCCTGTTCGTTCGCCGGCTCCGGGCTGGCTGACGCCGGCGAGAGGGGCAGAGCAGCAAGCAGCAGGAGCAGAAGGGGAAGCGATGGGCGGAACATGGGTTATTCCCGGCGGGATGTGCGGATGGGATGCAGCAGGCAGCAGGAGGGTTTAGATGCTGCCGTTGCGACTTTCCGGGAGGGAGGACATTCCAACGGGGCCGGCAGTCCACCCTGACTGCGTTGATGCCGATACTGACAGCGAACGGAGGATGCCTGCTGCCGGACTTGCTACAGTCCGTCCGCTGCACGCAACGCAGACCCATGCCCAGGAGGAAGGGCGGCGATGTCCGAACCGTACTCGGCTTTTCTCAGATTGAGGATTTCACGCGCAGATCTTGCGCGGTGGCTTGCGGCAGCACCGCCGGACGTGTCCCGCTGGTCGGACTGGCGCTCGATCGGCGGGCAGTGGAGTCTTCCCGGAGGCGGGGATCTTTCCGACCCGGATGCGCCGGGTCTGCAGACGCTCATTTCAGACTGCAACGCGATGTTGGCGCGTCATCGGGACAACCGCGCGGCACTGGAGTTCGTGCTGGGATCGGCAGAGGCGGAGAACATCAGGATTGCGGCCTATGACCATCAGGGAAGACACTTCGTTGCCGGGTCGTTGACCTATTCGGAGAGTCTCTACGACATCCTGTTCTTTCTGGCCCTGGGGCGCAGCGCAGCCGAGTTCCTGGCCACGGACGATGCCGGCCTGGTCGTTGTCCACGACTATCTGTGGGGCGAGGACGGCGAACGGAGAACGGTCGCCGCGCTTGGGCTTGCTGGAAACGGATACTCCGCATTCCTGGGGCCCGACGCCTCCGCTGCCGCCGCCCGCGAGTTCGACGAACGGGTCGAGGCGATGCTGGATGGACAGGACGATCCGGACTTCTTCCCGCGCGATCAGCTGCAGGATCTGCGGGACTGATCCCGCGCATCAGCTATTGTTGAAGGGCACATAGGGTGTAAACGGCCTGGAAGGATCGAAGTCCTTCTGGCCAGGGTACAGAAGGCAATAGAGCCTGCCTTCATGCACGACTGCCAACGGGTAACAGGCATCCTGCCTGCTCATTCCGCCTGCGCCGCATTCCTGGAGGCCTTCCAGCACCTCCATGGCGGTGCACTTTCCGGCCTTGCAGTCATGTTCCCGGATCGCGCTGAAGCCCTTTGAATAGAAGATCCGCGGTGCCCGATAGCCCTGCAGCGGTTGCAGGTGCTTGGCCAGGGCGGCGTAGGCCCTGTCCACTTCCTCCCGCTCACCCAGGTTGAACGTGGAAGGCGAGTCCGATGTGAACCTGAACTTCGCAGGATCCGTCTCGCACTCCCACGCATGTGAGGCGGGAATGTGCAGCACAAGCAATGCGAACGCACTGATCAAGGATCGGGGCATCATCACTCCTGGGCAGGTCTGCTGTTGCTCGATGGAGCCGCATGGGAACACGGGAAAGAGTGAACCAGCGCTTCCCGCGTCAGCGTCGATGCGTCTTCCTCGAGGCGGGCGCGCGGAAGCGCCTTCAGGTGGCTGTACACGCGATCCACAAGCTCATGGGGCAGGACCGTGGCTCGTCCACACCATTGCCCGGCGCTGCTGTCGGCGACTGCCGCGATGTAACCCTGGGCCCAGGACACCGCGCGAGCGCGGCACAGTGCGTCGCTGCACTCACGCCCCTCCTCGTTGCCTGTGATTCGCTCCAGCAGTGCGCGGCCACTGGAAAGTGCATTGCCTGCGTCTGCCGCATGCGCGGGCAGAGCGGCGGACAGGCACGCCGCAAGGAAGGAGGCTGTTGAAGGCCGCCGCAGCCAGCGGCCAACCGGAGTACGCATGCATGCGATTCCTGAAGATGGAGAAGAGAAGGCTCGTCGCCAGGGCCAACTCTATCGGATCGGCCTGCCCGACCGGGATGCACGCGCCCGGCGGAAGGGGGCGCCAGGAAACGCCGTGCACGGAGAGGAGACGGGGATGCTGCGCTTGCCCCCTACCGTTCGTCGGCCCATGACTTCCGGGGGGTTGACTACAGGTGTCGTCACGCCGACAGTGACGACACGTGTAGTCAAGGGAGGCTGTCATGCGCGGCAAAACCATCGGGGACCAGGAGCTGGCCCTGCTGCAGTACATCGATGAACATGCGCCGGCCAGTGTCGGCGAGGTCGCCAGCGGCTATGGCGAGGCGCGCGGGCTGGCCCGTTCCACCGTGCTGACGATGATGGAGCGGCTGCGCACCAAGGGGTACCTGCAGCGCCGGCAGCACGAAGGCCTGTACCGCTACCAGGCCACGCGTGGCCCTGACAGCGTGCTGCAGGGCGCGGTGGCCCAGTTCGTCGACAACACCCTGCAGGGCTCGGTGTCGCCGTTCGTGGCCTATCTTTCGCAGCGCCAGCAGGTCAGCGACAACGAGCTGGCCGAGCTGGAAGCGCTGGTCGCCCAACTCCAATCGCGTCGCCACGAGGGCTGAGTCATGGACACCACGATGCTGATCCCGATGCTGGAACGGCTGGGCTGGACCAGCCTGCAGACCGTGCTGCTGGTGGCGCTGGTGTATGCCGTGTGCCGGCTGATGCCGTCGCTGTCGGCCGCCACGCGTTGCCGGTTGTGGTGGCTGGTTTCGTTGCAGGCCGTGCTCGGCCTGGTGTGGAGCCAGCCGGTGCAGCTGCCCTGGTTGCCCGCGTCGCCGTCGGTGGCGATGACCGCTACCGATATCGCCGCCGATGTGGTCTATCCGCTGTCTGCGGAACGCTCCGCGCAGCTGCTGGCCACGATGCCGGCAGAGGTCGTGGCGACGCCCGCAACAGCGTGGTGGGCGCTTGCACTGGCCGCGCTGTGGGCCTCCGGTGTCCTGCTGATGGCCTGGCGCACCCTGGCGGAGTGGCGGCGTTGCCGCGCGCTGCTGGCCGCCGCGTATCCCTGCGAGGACGCGGCGCTGGTGCAGGCGCTGCACCTGGCCGCCGACGCGCATGGACTTCGCCGCCCGCCGCGCCTGTGGATGAGCGCACAGATCGATGCGCCGCAGCTGGTCGGGCCGCTGCGCCCGGTGCTGCTGCTGCCGGCCGGCGCCACTGCACTGCAGGGCGACGCGCTGGACCTGGCATTGACCCATGAACTGCAGCACCTGCAGCGCCGTGACCTGCAGTGGGGATTGTTGCCGGCACTGGCGCAGCACCTGTTCTTCTTCCACCCGCTGCTGCGGCTGTCTGTGCGTGAGTACGCCCAGGCCCGGGAAGAAGCGGTGGATGAGGCGGTGGTGGGCCAGCATGGGGCCAGTCGCCACGCGTACGGGCGTCTGCTGCTGCAGCTGGGCGTTGCACCGCAGCCGCACCTGGGCGTGGCCAGTGCCGCGCCGGACACGACCAGCCTCAAGCGCCGGCTGCTTTCGCTGCAGCCGCGCAA
This sequence comes from Stenotrophomonas sp. STEN225, assembly GCF_056756445.1. NCBI lineage: Bacteria > Pseudomonadati > Pseudomonadota > Gammaproteobacteria > Lysobacterales > Lysobacteraceae > Stenotrophomonas > Stenotrophomonas sp. STEN225. The sequence continues at coordinate 160,572 of NZ_JBRRBV010000003.1, forward strand.
GGCCTGCCCGCGCGTGCTCGCGGTTGCCCTGACGGCCGTGGTGCTGGTGGTGGGTGTGGCACCCATGCGACTGGTCGCAGCGCCGGTGCCGCCGGCGCCTCCCGCACCGCCGGCGGCCCCGAAGCCCCTGTCGCCGCCGCCGGCTCCGAAGGCACCGCCGGCGCCGGCAGCGTCGGCGCACCTGCCGGCCGTGCCGGTTCCCCCCGCGCCGCCGGCTGACGTGACCGGGCCGGACGATGTGACCGGACCCGATGATGCCGATGTGGGGGCCTTCGACGATGGGACCGACGTGGACGAGGACCATGACGGCATGACCTCTACCGGCACCTCCATCACCACCTACGGGACGTTGGATCTGGGCGAGTCGCCGCGCCAGGCCTATGTGCTGGTGGATGGGGATTCGACCTTCGCCAATGGCGGCATCGATGACGTGGCGCAGGCCCGCAGGCAGCTCGGCAAGGGACCGGCACTGTGGTTCCGCCAGGGTGACAAGCGCTACGTGGTGCGTGATCCGATGCTGGTGCAGTCACTGCAACGTGCCTATGCCGGCGCGGCGGAACTGGGCCGTCAGCAGGGCGAACTGGGACGCCAGCAGAGCGTGCTGGGTCGCCAGCAGGGCGAGCTCGGCCGCCGGCAGGGCGAACTGGGCCGGTTGCAGAGCGAACATGCACGCCAGATCGCGCAGGATGCGATGCGCACTGCGCGCAGTGCGATGGCTGCCCATGACATCAATCGTGAAGCGGCGGCCGAAGCGGCCAGGGCCGCGCGTGACTCGGTCGACGATGCAGCGCTCGCGCGGCAGGCCGCCGCTGAAGCGCGGCGCGCCCTTCAGGCTGCTCGTGATGACGAACGCCAGTCGGGGCGGAGCAGCGAGATGGGTCGGCTGGCCGGAGAGCAGGCCGCGCTGGCCAGCCGCCAGGCGGCGCTGGGCAGCCAGCAGGCCGCGCTCGGCGAACGCCAGGCACGCCTGCACGAGCGGGCCTCGCGACAGGCGCAGCAGGTGATCGCCCGTGCGCTGGCCAATGGCAAGGCCCAGCAGCTGTGAAGCGGCGGTAGCGCCGGGCCATGCCCGGCGTGCCCAGCGCCGGGCATGCGGATGGAAACCGCCGGGCCATGCCCGGTGTTAGCGGCTCAACCGCAGTTGGCGCGCACGATCCGGTTCTGCGCGTCGACCTCGATGGTGACCCGGTCCTCGCGGAAATCCATGGTCACCGCCATGCCGGGCTTCACCACCCGCGCCGTGCGTGCACCACTGGCTTCAACCACCTGCTTCACCGTGGCCTCGTCGGCGGCCCTGCCTGCCAGCCCCTCCAGCTTTTCCGGGTTGCATCGCTGCGGGCTTCCTGCGACATGCGGAGGCCGGGGTGCAGGATCGCTGCTGCTGCCACTGCCTGCACTGCCGCCCGCATGGCTGCAGGCGGCCAGCGGCAGGGTACAACCGAGCATCAACCAGAGACTGGAACGCATCGCGGATCCTCCACGCATCAGGAGCCGACAGTCTCATCGATCGGGGCTTCAGGGGGCGTCAATACCCGTTCGGCGAGCTGTTCGATGCGGCCCAGCAGCTGCGCCAGCACGGCGTCGTCGTAAGGCAGCCAGCGGCGTGGCCGCGCCGGCAGGTCCGGCAAGGCCAGCGTCTGCCCGGCAAGGCTGGCGCGGGCGGTGGCCAGGTGCAGCCTGTAGTGGCCGACCTGCACATGGCGGCGCTGGAAGGTCATCAGGTCACGCTGCGGATGAGCGGCCAGCAGATGCTCCAGGGTTCGCCCGCGCAAGCGGACCATGCGGGCCGGCGGCAGTGGCATGCCCTCGCCACCGCATGCGCAGGTACTGGCCAGCAGGTCGAGTTCGCGCAGCAGTTCGGACGCCACCACTGCGGGCAGCTCGCGCGCCTGCACCGGTTGCCACGCGTCGCGATGCTGCCGCTGGAACTGGACGCGGCCGCTGCGGATCTCACCGGCAAGGCCATGCGACAGCGGTGCTGACAGCTGCCAGCCGATCCGCCACGGGCCTTTGGCCAACATCAGCTGGCCGCCGTCATCGCCGTGCCAGCCTTGCCGACGGGCCAGCCCGGCCAAGGTCGCCACCGACAGCGTCAGCCCATTGAATGCAGCGGTATCGGCGGGTTCGCCGCGGGCGTCCAGATAGTGTTCGCGGAACACCTGGCGAAGCGGTTGCCGGCAGCGCTGCTCGATCAGCCGCGCGCGCCAGGCGGCGCGCAGATGGGGTTGGCTGCGGGCGGGATGCCACAGGCGCAGGCGGTTGCGGCCCTGCAACGCGACCACGATGCCATGCGCATCGGCGAACGCCTCCGCGCCGTCCACCGGCATCGCATCGATCCAGTGCCCGCGCGCATCCGCGAGCTGCCAGACCAGGCCCTGCAGCAGAGTGGCCAATGCCGGTTGCCGGCACGCGTCGCGCCAGTCCTGCAGTGCCCACTCGCCGCCCAGCACGAACGTGGCCTCCAGGGCACGGGCCAGGCTGGCCAGTGAGCGCCTGCCGGCGGCAATGACCGGCAGGCGCAGCAGCAGTTGCGGGCGCTGTGCGAGGCGGCGTTCGGCGGCGGCCAGATGGCGGTCCAGCTTCCGCGCGATACCGGCATGGCGCACCTGCGACCGCGCCAGCGCCAGCGCGGCGATGGCCTCGGGGGTGGGCATCGCATTGACCGCCTTGGCCAGCGCCACAGCCACCGATTGCGAGGGCAGGGTCCGGGCGGCGGTCGGCGCAACGCACACCGGTGGCAGCACCTGCGCCAGCAAGGGCCGCAGCCAGGGCGCATCGCATTCCAGTGCCGCGCGCGTGGCACGCCAGAGCACACCGGCTTCGGCGATGCTGAAGGCACGGTCAGCGATGTAGGGCGCCTGGCCACTGTGGATCGCCTGCAGGCGCTGCGCTGCCTGCTGCAATGCGTGCTCGGCGAACTGCAGGTAGGTGTCGTGTTCGCTCAGTGGCTGCAGATCGGCGGGTGCCGGATCGATGTCGGCCTCGGTGGGGTACAGCTCGGCGATGCGGGCATGGCGCAACAGGTCCTGCAACGGCCAGTGCGCCACCAGGCGCAGCTCATCACGCAGCAGCGGGTGCGCGCTGCTGCCGTCCAGCAGCGAGGCCAGCGTTCCGCTGCCGTCGGCACCGGCACAGCGCGCCAACGCCAGCAGCGACAGTGCATCGCTGCCGGCTTCGACGCTTGCCCCGGCGTGCAGGCCGCAGTGCTGCAGCAATGCCAGCGCGGGCGCCTGCAGCCGCTCGTGGCCGGGCTCGGTGCAGCGCGCAAGCAGGGCCACGCCGTCGACCGGACGAAGCGCGCCCGACCGTGTACCGGTGCTGCGCCGGGACAAGCGCAGCAGTGCAGCGGCGCAGATCGCAACGGTAAGACGGGGCTGCCGCTGCGCGTCGGCGTCGAGAATGCGGTGCGCCCACTGGCGCGCGCTATCGGTGAGCGGCAGGCCGTCGCACCCCAGAGCCATCGGCAGCAGGCTGGCCAGTTGCCCGTCATCCAGCCGGGCCAGCAGCGCCGCCTGGTCCTCGCCATGGAATGCGGCCAGCGTGCTGGACGCCTCCGTGCCGGCCAGCAGGGCAGCAAGGGAGCGCAGCTGGGAGCCCGGGACCTGGGTGCTCATGGAACCTCCGTGTCGTGAGCCGCGCCAGTCTCCGGCGGGGCCGCCTGGGGGTCCAGCGGCAGGGCATCATTCTGCCAACCCCATCGCATTCAGTCATAAAGTGACACCGTCCGCGAACGCGCAGGACCCGGCTCAGGCCATGCCGGGCGGCGCCTGCAGGGCGAGCAGTTCGCGCTCCTGTGCTTCCTCGCGGACCAGCCGCTGCAGCAGCAGGGCCAGGGTCACCACGTCCTGGTGATTGTGATCGGCCACCCGGCGCAGGTTCACCGCGTCGCCGCCGCGCAGGAACCGCAGCCACGCGCCCGGTGCCTCCGATCCCGGCAGATCGTCTTCGCGGATCACGCGCAGCAGCTGGCGCTCGATGGTGGACAGCCTGCAGTTCTCCCAGGTGCCGCGATAGCGGCGGCGGGTCGGATACAGCAGGTCGACATGATCCAGGGCACTGATCGGGTCGCGCTGGCGCGCCAGCCGGTAGCGCGCTTTCAGCAGGGGCGCATCGTAGCTGCGGCCGTTGTAGCTGCAGAACACCGTGGAGGGCAGCAGCCAGCCGGCGAAGGTGGCCAGCATCGCCTCTTCGGCGGCCATCGTCGATATCAGCAACTGGCGGATGCGCAGGCCTTCGCCGCGCTGCGGGCAGGTGTACCAGTCGGCAGCACCGATCATGAAGGCGCGGGTACCGGTGCCGCCGGCCAGCCCGGTGGTCTCGGTATCGAAGAACAGCAGGTCGTGCGCGGCCACGTGCTCGTTCTCGCGCCGGGCGAACGCCAGCGACAGGGGAACCTTCGGAACCGGCTGCGGCTGCAGGGATTCGATCAGGAACAGGCCTGGCGAGATCTCCTCGCCCGGCAGCCGCCGGTCCTGTGCGGTCGCGTGCAGGGGCGCTGCGCTGCCGCGTGTGCGCAATCCCAGCAGGCGATGCAGGCTGCCGACGTGGGGCTGCCGCAACGGTGGCGTGGTGGGGGCGGGTGTCATGACGGCCGGGCCGGTCGGCTTGTGGCGGATCTCCTGTTCAACCCAGGCGAATACCGAGCGTTCGGCCGGTGGCTGCCGTGCGTCATTGGCCGCTGCCGGGACGACCGCTGCGGGCGCCGCTGCCGTGACAGCCGTCGGCCCGGCCTTCGGGTCGCCCGCCTGCTTCCGCAGCAGACGCAGCTTGTCCAGGCTCAGGCTCACGGTGCCAGCAGCTCCACGGCGCCACGGGCGGCGGGCACCGCATCGGGCACGTGCTGGCAGGCGTCGGCATCGAACAGGTCCAGCACGCGCAATGCCAGTGCGCGCGGCGAGGTCTCGTCCTCCTCCTGCGCCGCCAGTACCGGGCCGACGCAGGCCGGACAGCCCGCCGTGCAGTCGCAGCGCTGCACGAGTTCGCGCGCGCGCTGCACCAGCTCCGCCTGGCGCTGCCACAGGGGTTCGCTCAGGCCGACGCCGCCCGGGAAGTTGTCGTACAGGTACACGGTCGGCACGAACACCTGCAGCAGCTCGACCGCGCCCGGATCGCCATCGCTGCCGCGCAGCTGGCCGCGGCCGCTCTGGTCGGCTACCGCGAACCATGCACCGTCGCCATTGCCGACCGACTTCTGCAGATCGCGTGCGTCGGCCATCACCGCCACCGTAGCGACGATGTGCAGCGCGTAGGCGGCACCCAGGAAGCCATCCAGCGCGTCCTGCCGGCTGGCGAACGCACGCAGCAGCAGCGCCTGCGGCAGCTGCCACCACACTGCGGTGGTGTGCAGTTCCTGGTCGGGCAGGTTGACCGGGCCGTAGCCGATGTTCTCGTGGGTGTAGTACCGGATCTTCTTGTAGCCGGCCACGCGGCGCACCACGTGCACTTCGCCGTGGTGCGAATCGCCGCGACCGGCCACGCCGCCGTCGAAACGATCCAGCACCTTGAGCTTGGTGAAGTCGATGCTGTCGGTGTAGTAGTCCACGTGGGTGCGGGTGACGTAGGCCTTGCGCCCCTCCCAGTCCAGCGTCTCCACCTGGTACGGCGTGGACTGCACCATGTGGATGGCGCCCTCGTACAGGGTCAGCGCGGCGGCGGAGTAATCGACCTCGGCGATGATCTGCTGGCGGCCGTCGCTGCGGTCGACCACCACGAAGTTGCCGTCGGCCACCGCGCGCAGGCTCACCGCGTTGGCCGGATAGCTGTCGGCGATCCACTCCCAGCGCTCGCCTTCGCGATGGACCACGTCGGTCTCGGCCAGGGCTTCCAGGAACACCTCCGGATCGATCGGGCCGAAGCCATCGCCGACCCGGAACGGCAGCTCGAAGGCCGCGCAGCGGATGTGGTCGAACAGGATCAGTGGCTGGTCCGGGGCGATGCGCGCATGTTCGGGCGAGGCTTCGGCGAAGAAGTCCGGATGGCGTACCACGTACTGGTCCAGCGGCTGCGAACTGGCCACCATCACGCCCAGCGCGGGCTGCTGGCGGCGTCCGGCGCGGCCGAAACGCTGCCAGGTGGCGGCCACGCTGCCCGGATAGCCGTTGAGGATCACCACGTCCAGGCTGCCGATATCCACGCCCAGCTCCAGCGCCGAGGTGCTGACGATACCATCGATGCTGCCCGCGCGCATGGCGCGTTCGGTCTCGCGACGCTCGGTGGGCAGGTAACCGCCGCGATAGGCGCGTATGCGCGGTGGCTTGCGCGGATCGTGGTCGAAGATGTCCTTCAGGTACTTGGTGAGGACTTCGACCATCAGCCGCGTCTGCGCGAACACCAGGGTCTTGAGGCCGGACTTGATCGCGATGCGGGCGATGCGGTTGCTCTGCGAACGCGCCGATGCACGCAGGCCCAGGTCCGGGTTGATGACCGGCGGGTTCCACAGCAGCACCTGCTTCGGTCCGCTGGGCGCACCGGACTCGGTGATGGCGGTGACCGGTGCTTCGATCAGGGCCTCGGCATGTGCCTGCGGATTGCCGATGGTGGCCGAGCACAGGATGAACTGGGGTTGCACGCCATAGAACGCACAGATGCGCTTGAGCCGGCGCAGTACGTTGGTGACATGGCTGCCGAACACGCCGCGGTAGGTATGCACTTCGTCGATGACGATGTAGCGCAGGTTCTCGAAGAACTGCGCCCACTTGGTGTGATGCGGCAGGATCGCCTGGTGCAGCATGTCGGGATTGGATACCACGATGTCGCCATGCAGGCGGATCGCCTGCCGCGCGTCCCCGGGCGTGTCGCCATCGAAGGTGAACGCCTTCACCCCGAGATCGCCGGCGCGGTTGAGCTCCAGCAGTTCGGCCACCTGGTCCTGCGCCAGCGCCTTGGTGGGGAACAGGTACAGCGCCTTGGCGTCGTCCTGCATGGCCGCGCTGACCACCGGCAGGGTGTAGCACAGCGACTTGCCGCTGGCGGTCGGGGTAACGATGGCCACATGCTCGCCGCGCTGGCTGGCCTCCCAGGCCTCGGCCTGGTGGCTGTACAGCTGTTCGATGCCACGTGCCTTCAATGCGGCGGCAAGGGCCGGCGGTACCGATTCCGGAATGGGCGCATATCGGCCCTCGCGGCCGGGGATGGCAAAGCTGCCGGTGATGCGGTCGTGGTAGCGGCGCTGCAGGCGCGCGCTGAGCAGGGCACCGTCGCGGGCGGGCAGACCGTCGCGGGTCGCGAGTTGCTGCTCCGCGTCGGCGGTGCGCTTGGCGAGTTCGTAGGCCATGGGTGCACGGATTCCAGGGGGGCACATGGCACCACAGATGGGTCTCAGGATGTGAGACCCCGCAGCGGGACGGAGTGAACCGTTCAGTGCGCGGGCGGCAGCCGGACGTCGAATCCAGTGAAACGCCTGCCGCGTGCGCCGGAACAACGGGCTGGCCCGCCTCGAACAAATGACAGGTGCACCTCGCGGGCGCGGACGTGCAGTCCACTTCAGCGCGGGCTGAACAGCGCGCGCCGTTCCAACGAAATCTGAAGCCGCCATCCGTATCCTCAGGCGAAGGATGCAACCAACAGGGGCGGTAGGGGTGGCACGACGAGCAACGCAGGGAGCACTTCTGGCCGGCCTGGTGCTGGCCGGTACCGCGCAGGCGCAGCAGGCGCCATCACCCGTATCGGTGGTGCCCGAACCCGGGCAGACCGTCGCCGCACCGCCGGAGCCTGTCGTGACCCCCGAAGGCACGCCCGCGCAGGGCAACGTCACCACCCTCGGCGAAGTGCGCGCGCTGAAGCCTGAAGACGATCAGCCACTGGATCTGTACCGCTTCAGGAACCCGGTGAAGATCGAGAACAACCGCTTCAGCCGCAACTGGAGTGAACCGCCGACGCCCGAGCAGGTAAGCATGGCCGGCGGCTACGTGATGATGGGCGTGGTCAAGGGCTTGCTGGCGGCGGGCAAGGGCTTGAACAAGATCACCGGGGGGCCGGATCAGATCCAGTCCGCCATCGCACGGCCACCGCCGGAACTGAGCGCGGAACAGCAGCGTCGCGCGCTGCAGTTCTGTGCGCAGCAGGAGGGTTGCGGTGGTGCACCGCCGCTGAAGTGAGCGAAGGATGGGGGGAAGCTATGCCGTACGGGCAACGCCGGGCGGCCGCCGTTCCAGCCACCACAGCAGCGACGCACACAGCACGAAGGCCAGCCACCATGGCCAGCGTGATCCCGGCACGGGCTGTGTCGCCTGTGCCTTGACCGGTGCGGAGGTGGCCAGGGCCTGCGCCGTCGCATCGATCATTCCCTGCCGGTGCAGCGCCGCTGCATCCGTCCTGTCGAACACATAGCGCCAGTAGGAGCGTTCGCCCTGCTGCAACCGGTGCCAACCGGCCTCGCGTGGCCACCAGCCGGCACAGCGTGCGCTGCCGGTACCGCCGTCCACGATCAGCGCCACCGACGCGCCCTGTGCATCGAACACCTGCAACGGCGCCTGCACATCGCACAGGGCCTGTCGTTCCCCGGCCCACGCAATCGGCTGCGGCGACCACGGCGCGGTGCTGCCGCCCTGCGCGCGCGCCAGGGTGCCGACCACATCGCTCCACAGCTCGCCATGGCGATCGTCGCGGCCGGCCAGCACCCAGCGCCACGTGTCGGTCAGCGGCAGCAGGCCGATGCGGCCCTTGCCGGCATCGCGCCAGCCTCCGATGGCAGCGCCACTGCGGTCGTGCAGCAGTGCGGTGGTGGCAGGCACCTGCAGCGCAAGCTGTTCCAAGGTGGGCAGCGCGGCGGCATGCGAATCACGATCAGCCTCTTCGCCATCGCGGGTGGGCAGCGTGCCGGACGCCAGCGGACCGCGTCGGGCTGCCAGCATCGCGCTGTCACCATCGCCGGGCAGCGTGACGCTGCGGCTGGCGCCATCGCCCTGCACGGGCAGGCCGAGCTCACGCAGGCGTTGCCGCGCTCCGGCCGATGGCACGCCGGCACTGCGGACCAGCACACCCAGGCCCTCGTGCATGGCCTGGCGCACCGCTGCGAGCTGGCCACTCCCCAGCGTGGCCAGGCTGCGCTCGTCCAGCAGCAGCAGGTCGGTGCGCGCCAATGATGCCGCGTCCAGACCGACCTGACCTTCGCTGATGCTGAGGCCGGCGCCCGTGTCGGCCTGCATCTGCACGTCGATGCCGGCATCGGTGGCCCAGCGTCGCAGGTATTTCAGTTCGGGTCCCGGCGTGCCGGCGCGGATCTGCAGGCGGACCCGCGTGGCCGGCAGGGTCTGCTGGGGCACGGGAACGGTATCGACGACATGGCCTTCGCCATCCAGCAGGCGCAGGCGGAACACGCTGCGGCCTTCGGCACGGGCCACGCCACTCAGTCGTACCCGTCCGTCCTCGGTCAGCGGGGCGCGGTCGATCACCGTGTCAGCCGGGTCCAGCAGCTCAGCCTGTGCGCGGGGGACGCCGCGGGCCTGCGCCTGCACGTCGAAGCGCGCGCCAGGGGCGACATCCGCGGGCAGCTGCAGCGCGGTCCAGCCGCGAGGGGCGGGCGGTGCCTGCCAATGGACCTGCGCGGGCAGCGTGGCGTCGCGGTCGCGTGCCTCCAGGCCGGCGCCGACCAGGGTCAGCCGCGTCGAGGGATGCTGGCGCAGCGCGGTCGCCAGGTCCGGCACACGCGTCGCGCCCGGCACCTGGGCGGCTTCGGGCAACAGGATGAGCGGTCCCTCGCTTGCCGGCTGCGCGCTGGCCCTTCCGGCATCGGCACCCAGCACCACCAGGCCCGCAGCGGGCTGCTGCCGTGCGGGCGGCAGCAGGCATGCGTACAGCAGTGCAGCGGCGATGACCTGCAGGCCGAGCACGGCCAACAGCGGGCCACGCGGTCGCGCCGGTGCGCGCAGCTGGCGCGCGCTGGCGACGAACACGATCAGCACCAGGACAAGCGCGACCCACAGAGCCGGTGCCGACAGGTTCATGGCTGCGCCTCCAGTGCATCCAGGTATCGCTGCCCCATCGCATCGGCCGTGCTGCGACGTGTGGCCTGCGGCACGGGGCGCTGCAGCGCCCTCCACAGCTGTGCCCGCAGGCGCTGCCGGCAGTTGGCACAGCCCGGCTCGATGCGCAGCTGTTCGATGGCGGCCGCCAGGTCGAGCGCGTCGGGCAGGTAGGTCGCATTGCGCTGCTGCCAGTCCGCCAGCGCGTCCAGATCCGGCGTGCCGTCGCCGTCCCCCAGTCGTTGCCAGGCCTCGACGATGGCGGGGTCCGGTGCCGTGCGTGCCGTCAGTGGCAGCTGTCGGCTGGCCAGCCCGGCGCGGTCACCGCCCAGGCGCCGGCCCTCATCGATGGGCGGCAGTTCCGGGCCGACGCGGGCCAGGTAGATGCGTTCGGCCTGCTGGACCTGCTTGATGAATCCCAGTGCCTTGTAGGCGTACGGCAGCGCCTGCTCCGGGCGTCCCTGGCGCAGCTCGCCTTCGGAGGCCCACATCTGGTCGAGTGCCGCCTTCAACGTCGCGCGGGTCTGCGGATCGAGCAGGGTCGCCGCCTCGGCGTGGTCGTGCGTGTGGCCATACTCGGTCAGCACGTCCGTGGCGCTGCCGAACACCGGTGGCGTATCGGCGTTGCCTGCGTTGCCGCCGTGGTCGTGGCCATGCGCATCGTGGTCGCCGGCCTGCGGCTGCGCCGCGTGGTCGTGATCATGGTCGTGATCGCCGTCGTGGTCGTCTGCGGTGGGGATGTCACTGGTGGGCAGGTCGCTGGTCGGCGGTGGCTTCGGCGCGCCTTCGCTCTCTTCGCCAAGGAACTGGCCGTAGCGCAGGCGCAGGATGCGCTGGTCGACGCCGATGGCGTCGCTGCGCTTGACGAAGTCATCGGCGGCCAGGCTGCGCCGCTGGCGGATCAGCGCCTCCGCATCGAGGATGATCTGCCGTTGGCTGCGGAAGTAGGCCGGCAGGGTCTTCTTGATGCGGCCTTCCAGCTCAGCGCCCAGCACCGCCTCGCTGCTGGGCAGGCGCAGGATCACGCTGCTGCTGCGGCCGGTCTGGGGCGTCGGGGCATGGTTGTCGCGCACTTCCAGCTGCGCGATCACATCGTTGCCGGGCTGCGCTCCCAGTGCACCCAGATCCAGCGTGTGAGCGAACCGTCGCGCCGTTGCTTCGCCACTGCCGGTGAGCGTCACGCTGCGCTGGACGAAGGTGATGTTCTCGCCGCTGCCCTGGGTGAGGGTGATCGACAGGCGGGCCTGCGTGGCCACGCCGTGATCGTCGCTGGCCTCGAAGCGCAGTGCCCACTGGCGCTGCCCGGGCGTGCCCAGTACCAGGCTGGCAGCGGGCTCCAGCACGCGTACGGTCGGGGCGCGGTCCGCCACCACGTCCAGGCGGTACAGGCGTGTCGTGGCCAGTGCCGGTTCGCTGACCACGCGGTACAGCACCGGTGCACGGGCCACATCCTGCGCCTGCCAGTGGCCGTCGCGCTCGTTCAGCGGTACGCGCCGGCCATCGTGGAACTGCAGCCATGCGCTGCGGGGCGCACGATCGAAGCGCAGCGACCAGGACAGGCGGCTGTCGGCGGCGACCTTGGCATCGAGTGCGTTCTGGTTACGGGGTGGTTGACCCGTATAGGCCGGAGCCTCGATGCGCAGGCGGGTGGACTGCAGCTGCAACGGGCCCACAACTGCCGGGGCAGCGGGGCGCGACGAGGACACGCCCGGCATGGACGGACCAGACCGTGGCCAGCCCAACGCAAGCAGTGCGACGGCGATCCCTCCGACCCAGCACAGCAGCAACGCGCCGCGCGGCCAGCGCGGACGCAGTTCCGGCATGGCGCGTTCGAGCGCGGCCTGCACATGGTCGCGCTGGCGCTGCTGCAGCGGATTGAGTGCGGCAGGATCGGCGAACAGCAGGTCGGCGCTGTCTTCGCTGGCCCCGCTGCCGTCAAGCCGGCGCTGCACCCAGCGGCGATCCAGGCGGCGGGCACGGACCGTGGCCAGCACCGTGCAGGCGAGCAGAGTGGCCGTCGCAACGATGCAGGCGATATCGAAACCGCCCAGGCGCAGTGCAAGCGTGGTCGCGGCCAGCGCCCACGGCAGTCCCAGCAGCAGAGTGATGGCGCCGCTACGGCGCCGTGCGCGCTGCCAGGCGCGTTGCAGCATCGTCATGCGGGCAGCCTCCGCCGCGCGCTGCTGGCCATCCAGCGCTCCAGTGCAAACAACAACACGATGGCCAGCAGCAGCCAGGCGGTGGGCTCACGCACGGCAGGCGTGGCAGCCGGCAGGGCGACCTGGCGCGGTGCGTGATCCTGCGCATCGCCTGAGCGCGGCGGCGGCGCGGGTTGCAACGCCTGCAGCAGGGTGTGCGGCAGGCGGGCATCGCGCAGCGCGGCATTGCCTGCGGCGTTCCATTCGCCGGGCAGGAACAGCAGGCGGCCGTGGCCAACGCGCTGCTGCCACAGCAGCGTGGCGCCTTCGGCGTCGCGCAGCAGCGCGCGTGCATCCGCTGCCGGCCGGGCGGCGGTCAGCACGCTGCCACCGGCCTGCAGCCATGCCTGCCAGTGAGCGGGCAGCGCATCGGCGCGGCTCCAGACACCGACTTCGCCCGGAGCGGGCAGCGCATCCGCAGGCAGGACGGGCGCGGGTGATCGGGTGCCCCATGCGCGCTGCAGCGCAGCCAGCCAGCGCTGTGCCGCGGCCGGGGCATCAGCGTGCATGCGCAGTTGCGGCAGCGGGGTGGGCGCGGCCGTTGCGGCGGTCGCACGGGGATGTGTCTGCCATCGCACCGCCCGCGAGAGATGCAGGCGCATGCCGTCGAGGCCGGGCAGCGGATCGGGCACGTGCACGGTCAGCGCGGTGCCGGTCGGCAGCTGCGCATCCAGTTCGCGCAGCAGGCTGGGCAGGGCCACATCCGTGGCTGGTGGTGGCTGGTCGACGGTGGGGAATCCGGGCGCAAGCCAGCGCCAGTTGTCGTCGTCGGCAGGAGCGCCGGCATGCAGCGCGGTCGCATCCAGACCGGGTGCGACGACCGTCCATGCGCCGGTAGCCGGCGCCGGTCCGGTCAATGCCGGCCGCGCCAGCAGCACGGCCAGCGCGGCAAGCAGCAGCAACCGCACCAGCAGCAGCGGCCAGTCATCGAAGCGGACGCGCTGGCGCGGGCGGATCCGTGCACGCAGCCAGCGCAGCGCGGCGAAGTCCAGCGGCGTGTAGGGATGGCGACGCGCGAGATGGATCAGCAGCGGCAGCAGCCACGCCGCCAGTGCGGCCAGCCCGAGCGGAAACAGCAGGCTCACGCGCCGTCCCCGCGGCCGAACAGCGCCTGCAGCGGCTGGTCCACCGGTTGATCGAGCCAGCCGGTGGCACTGGCGATGCCACTGGCCTGCAGCCGCAGGTGCAGTGCCGTGTGTGCAGCGGTGAAACGCTGCAGGTAGTCGGCGCGGATCGCCGCGCCATCGCCGAGCAGTTCCTCGCCGGTTTCAGGGTCGCGGAACCGATGGCCGGCATCGAACGGGAAGTCGCGCTCGTCGGCGGTCAGCACCTGCAGCAGCAGTACCTCGCGGCGTGCACTGGCCAGCTGCTCCAGCAGCACGATGCCGGCGTCATCAAAACCATCGCCGATGGCCAGCAGCAGGTCGCCCGGGCGAACGCGCTCCCACAGCGGGCGCAGCGTGTCACGGGCGGGCCAGCCGCCTCGTGGCTGCAGGGCATGCAGTTGCAGGTGCACGCGGTCGCGCTGGCGTGCGCCCTGCGCTGCGGGTACCAGCTGCAGGCCGTCGCCGGTGACGGTCAGCAGGCCGAAATGATCGCCCTGCTGCAGTGCCAGCTCGCAGACACAGGCGGCCAGCATGCGCATGTGATCCAGGCGGCTGCGTGCCGGCGCGCCACGGTCGGACTGGCCGGCCGATGCGGTCGCATCGAGCAGCAGCCACACCGTGATCGGGCTTTCGCGCTCCGACTCGCGCACGAAGAAGCGGTCCGAGCGCGCGTACAGTTTCCAGTCGATCTGGCGCAGTTCATCGCCAGGTTCGTAGGCGCGGTACTGGGCGAATTCCAGGCCGGCGCCACGACTGCGGCTCGCGTGCTGGCCGATGCCGCTCGCGCCGCTGGCCAGACGTGGCCGCAACCGCAGCGCGCGCAGGCGCGCTCGCAGTTCGGGAGGCAGGACCAGCGTGCCAGCACTCACGCGTGGATCACCCGGGGAACGGCACGGCGTGCAGCAGAGCGGCGACCACGTCGTCGGCGCGCTTCTGTTCGGCTTCGGCGGCGAACGACAGCAGCAGGCGGTGGCGCATCACCGGTGCAGCCAGGGCCTGCACGTCCTCGCGGGTGGCGGCGAAGCGGCCCTGCAGCAACGCGCGCGCCTTGGCCGCGAGCACCAGCGATTGCCCGGCGCGTGGTCCCGCACCCCACTTAACCCACTGGTTGATCGCCGCGGGCGCTTCCGGCCCGGGTCGGCTGGCACGCACCAGCCGCGTGATCCAGGCCAGCACATCGGGGCTGACGTGCACCTGGCGCACTGCCGCCTGCAGGGCGATGACCGCAGCGGCGTCCATCACCTTCGGCACCGCCTCGCCGGCACCGCCGGTGGTCTGTTCCAGGATCTGGCGCTCCTCGGCCTCGCTGGGGTAATCGACCAGGACGTGCAGCAGGAAGCGGTCCAGCTGGGCCTCCGGCAGCGGATAGGTACCGGCCTGTTCGATCGGATTCTGCGTGGCCAGCACGAAGAACGGCGCGGGCAGCGCATAGGTGGTGCCGGCATAGCTGACGGTGCGTTCCTGCATGGCTTCCAGCAGCGCGGCCTGGGTCTTGGGTGGCGTGCGGTTGAGCTCATCCGCCAGCAGCAGATTGGTGAAGACCGGCCCCTGCTGGAAGCGGAAATGACGATGGCCGGTGCCGTGGTCTTCCTCCAGCAGCTCGGTACCCAGAATGTCGCTGGGCATCAGGTCCGGCGTGAACTGCACGCGTCGGAACTGCAGCTCCAGCGCCTGCCCCAGCGAACGCACCAGCAGGGTCTTGCCCAGGCCGGGCGCGCCTTCCAGCAGGCAGTGGCCGCCGGCCAGCAGTCCGATCAGCAGCTGCTCGACCACCGTGTGCTGGCCGACCACGGCACGGGCCAGGGCGGCGCGCAGATCGTGCAGGCGCGGCAGCAGGGAATCGAGATCAGGGCGGGTCATGGGGGGCTCTCACTCAATTGTTCAATGCGTACATCACGATGTTGACGCCGAAGCGCGTGTTGTCCTCGGCCAGGAAGCGCTTGTTGCGCCAGTCGTAATCCCACTCGCAGCCATAATCCTTGTTGCTGTACAGCACGCCCAGGCGGCCATCGACCTCGATGCCCTTCAGATAGTCGTGCACCAGATCGTCGCCCCAGCCGTTCAGCTCGAAGCTGGTGGCCGGTGGTCCATCGGGGAAGCGGAAGAAGCTGCGGTACAGCGCGTGGCTGTTGGGCAGCTTCTGCAGCGCCCGGGGCCCGAAGAGGCGGCCCATCTGCGCCTCGAACGAGGTTGCGAACAGGCCATCGATGTCATGGTTGCAGTCATCGACGAAGACGAAGCCTCCGTTGCGCACGTAGCGCACGAAGTTCTGCCGCTCGGCCGCGTTGAATTCCACCAGCGTGTGCCCGGCCAGGTAGCAGAAGGGGGCTTCCAGCATGCGTGGGTCGGCCAGTGCCACCACGTGTTCCTGCGGGTCCACGCGCAGCGAGGTGTAGTCGATCAGCGAAGTGATCAGGTTGGACGGCATGCGCGCGTCCACGTCCCAGTCGCCCGAGTCGTACTGCAGGCGGGTGAACCAGAAGTCGTAGCGCGAACTGCGCGGGCCTGCCTGTGCCCAGGCCGGAAGCGCGGCCGCCGAAGCGGCAGCAGCCAACCAGCGCAGGCAGGCCCGGCGATCCATCAGACGGCGTCGGACAACGAGGTGAAGGTGAAATCGCGCAGCTTCATCGGCGGGATCATCATCACGAAGCTCGACTCGTCGCCGGCCACGCGCACCGGCTTGCCCAGCTCTTCGATGTTGTTGAGCATGATCACCGGCGATTCGTTGAAGCGGAAGTTCTTCACCGGGTGCTTGATCTGGCCGTTCTCGATGTAGAAGGTGCCGTCACGGGTCAGGCCGGTCAGCAGCACGGTCTGCGGATCGACCATGCGGATGTACCAGGTGCGGGTGACCAGGATGCCCTTCTGGGTGCCACGCACCAGCTCGGCGGTGCTCTTCTCGCCGCCGCTCATCAGCAGGTTGCCCGGCGTGGCCTTGGCGGTCTTGCCCTGCTTCTGCGCCCAGAAGCGCGAGTAGTCCAGGTTGGCCACCTTGCCGTTCTCGATGATGGCCAGGCGCTCGCGCGGCATGCCCTCGTTGTCCCACGGCAGCACCGGCGCTTCCGGGTGCCACGGATCGGCATACATGTTCACGCGTGGGTCGTAGACCTGCTCACCGAGCTTGTTGCCGCCGCCCTTCTTCGACAGGAAGCTGCGGCCTTCGTCGGCCGAGCGCGCACTGAAGAAATTCATCATGAAGCTGATCAGGCCTGCGGCCGCGGCCGGCTCCAGGATGACCGTGTACTTGCCCGGCTCCAGCGCCTTGGCTTCGGCCGACTCGGTGGCCTTGCGCATGGCGATGCGGACATCCTGGTCGGCCTTGAAGTCCGCCGCGTCCTTCAGGTTGCGGCCGACCCAGCCCGATCCGCGGCCGTCCTCGGTACGCACGGTGCAGGTGTAGTCGAAGTTGGTGGTGCGCTGGTAACCGAAGTTGCCGTTGCTGTTGGCAGTGGCGTAGAAGCCCTGGCCATCTTCAAGGAAGCCTGCGGCAATCAGTCCGTTGCCACGGCAGGGCGCGATCGAATCGGCGGCCACCTTGGCGCGGAATGCCGGATCGATGGCGGCGGTGGACTCGCTGAAGGTCGGGCTCGGCCGGTAGGTCTGCTTGCCGATGGCGGGCATGAACTCCGGGTTCTCCGGTGCCAGGCGGGCCAGATCCTCGGCGCGGCGCACCACGCGTTCCAGTGCGGCGTCGTCGAACTCGTTGATCGAGGCGGTGCCTACGCGCTTGCCGAAGGCCACGGTAACGGCAAGCTCGGTGTTGTCCACGATGCCGCTGGTGGAAACGTTGTTCAGGGCGAAACGGATGTTGCCGGCGATCGATCCCGCCAGCACGGCGGTGCATTCATCGGCCTTGGACAGGGCGATGACCTTGTCGAGGATGGCCTTGGCCTGGGCTTCGGTGAAGATACTCATGGTGTAAGGGCTCCTGACCGGTCAGCCGAGGCTGCGTGCGGTGTTGATGACATTGATGCCGTTGAAGCGTGCGGTCGACGAGCCGTGCGAAACCGCCGAGACCTGGCCCGGCTGGCCCTTGCCGTCGAAGAACGAGCCGCCCAGGCGGTAATCGCGTTCGTCGGCCACGGCGGTGCAGGCGTTCCAGAACTCCGGCGTGCGGATCTGGTAGGCCACGTCCTCCAGCATGCGGGTGATCTGGCCGTTCTTGATCTCGTAGAACAGCTGGCCGCCGAACTGGGCGTTGTAGCGCTGCTGGTCGATCGAGAACGAGCCGTCGCCGATGATGTAGATGCCGTTCTCCACGTCCTTGATCAGGTCCGGCACGCTCAGCGGCGTCTTTCCCGGCGCCATCGACACGTTGGCCATGCGCTGGAACTGCACGCTGGACCACGAGTCGGCATAGCAGCAGCCATCGGACTCGGTCTTGCCGAGGATGTGGGCCTGGTCGCGGATGGTCTGGTAGTCGACCAGCTTGCCGTTGCTGATCAGGTCCCAGCGCTTGCACTTCACGCCTTCATCGTCGTACGCGACCGCGCCGAGGCTGCCCGGCTGGGTCTTGTCGGCGAACACGTTCACCAGCTCGCTGCCGTACTGGAAGCGCTGCTCGCGCTTGTCCAGGGTGGCGAAGCTGGTGCCGGCGTAGTTGGCCTCGTAGCCGAGCACGCGGTCCAGCTCCAGCGGATGGCCGATCGACTCGTGGATGGTCAGCCAGGTGTGCGACGGGTCCAGTACCAGGTCGTACTTGCCCGGCTTCACCGACGGCGCCTTCAGTTTCTCCTGCGCCTGCTTGGCGGCCGCGATGGCGTCCTCCTTCATGTCGTAGGAGGAACTGTAGTTGACCACGCCGTTGGGGCTGACGACCTTGCCGGCGGCGGCGCCGTCCAGATACTCGTAACCCAGGCCCATCGGCGCAGACAGGCCTTCGCGGGTGCGGAACTTGCCACTGGTCTTGTCGATGGCGGTGACGGTCATCGGTGCCCAGATGCGGTGCACGTCCTGGTCGATGTAGGAGCCATCGGTGGATGCGAAGTACTTCTGTTCATTGACCAGGAACAGCATCGAATTGACGAAGCTGGCACCGGCGCCGATCGCTGCGGCATTGACGTCCAGCAGCAGGTCGACCTTCTCCTTGATCGGCACCTCCATCGCATTCTTGCGGATCGGCGTGCGCCAGCTGACCTCGCCCACGCCGGGCGTGCTGGCCAGCTGCACCGGCGCGCTCTGCACGCCAGCGTTGGCCTTGGCGATGGCCGCAGCCTGCTGGGCGGCCCTGGCCACGTCGGCAGTACCCAGTGCGTTGGTGGCGGCGAAGCCCCAGGCACCGTTGACGATCACGCGGATGCCCACACCGGTGGACTCGGTGTTCACCACGTTCTGCACCTTGTCTTCGCGGGTGATCACGAACTGCCGCAGATAGCGGCCGATGCGCACGTCGCAGTAGGTGGCGCCGGCACTGCGGGCGGCCTGCAGGGCAGCATCGGCCAAGCGCTTCTTCAGCGCGGGGTCAAGGCTGGACTGCAGCTGCTCGGCGGCGATCACCTTGCCGAAGAAGGACGGCACGATCAGGCCGCCCGCGGTAAGCCCGGTCAGGGCCAGGAAGTCACGTCTGTGCAAGGCTGCTCTCCATGAACGATGGGGTGGCTCAAGCGCCGAGACTGCGCGCGGTGTTGATGATGTTGATGCCGTTGAAGCGGGTGGTGGACGAACCGTGCGACACCGCCGAGACCTGGCCCGGCTGGCCCTTGCCGTCGAAGAACGAGCCGCCAAGGCGGAAGTCGCGTTCGTCGCAGATGGCCGTACAGGCGTTCCAGAACTCCGGCGTGCGGATCTGGTAGGCCGCGTCCTCGACCATGCCGGCGATCTTTCCGTCCTTGATCTGGTAGTACAGCTGGCCGCCGAACTGCGCGTTGTAGCGCTGCTGGTCGATGGAATAGGAACCACGGCCGTGGATGTAGATGCCGTTCTCCACGTCCTTGATCATGTCCTCCACGCTCAGTGGCTGCTTGCCCGGCGCCAGTGAGACATTGGCCATGCGCTGGAACTGCACGCTGGACCAGGAATCGGCGTAGCTGCAGCCATGCGACGCATCGCGGCCGAGGATGTGTGCCTCATCGCGCGTGGCCTGGTAATCGACCAGGATGCCGTCGCGGACCAGGTCCCAGCGCAGCGTCTTGACGCCCTCGTCGTCATAGCCGACGGCACCGAGGCTGCCCGGTTGGGTCTTGTCGGCAAAGAAGTTGACGATGTCGCTGCCCCAGCGGAAGCCCGCATCGCGCTTGTCCAGCGTGGCGAAGCTGGTGCCGGCGTAGTTGGCCTCGTAGCCCAGCACGCGGTCCAGCTCCAACGGATGGCCGACGTTCTCGTGGATGGTCAGGAACAGGTTGGAGGGATCCAGTACCAGATCGTACTTGCCGGGCTTCACCGACGGCGCCTTCAGCTTCTCGCGCGCATGCCGCGCCGCTGCGATCGCATCTTCAACCGGATCGTAGGAGTCGCGGTAGGCGGTGATGCCGCCGGGCAGCTGCACCTTGCCGCGCGCGTCGCCATCGAGGAACTCGTAGCCCATGCCCATCGGCGAGGACAGACCGGCGCGGGTGCGGAACTTGCCGGTGGCCTTGTCGATGGCGGTGGCCGTGAAGGGCAGCCAGATGCGGTGGATGTCCTGGTCGATGAACGAGCCGTCGCTGGAGGCGAAGTACTTCTGCTCGTTGACCAGGAACAGGGTGGAATTGATGTAGTCGGCACCGGCGTTCATCGCCGCCGCATTCAGGCTCAGCAGCAGGTCGACCTTGTCCTGGATCGGCACTGCCATCGCGTTCTTGCGGATCGGGGTCTTCCAGCTCACATCGCCGACGCCGGTGACCGGTGCCAGCTGCACCGGCCGGCTCTGCAGGGGGGCGTTGGCGCGTGCGATGGCGGCGGCCTGCCCGACGGCGGCCAGGACCGCGGCGGGGGTCTGCTCGCGGGTGGCGGCGAAGCCCCATGCACCGTTGACGATGACCCGGATGCCGATGCCGGACGACTCGCTGTTGGTGACGTTCTGCACCCGCGCTTCGCGGGTGATCACGGCCTGGTTGAGGTAGCGGCCGATGCGCACATCGCAGTAGGTCGCCCCGGCCCGCTTGGCAGCGGCCAGCGCGGCCTCGGCCAGCACCTTCCTGCGGGCCATGTCGCCCGGTTCGAGCAGCTGCTCGGCGGCGATCAACCGCGCGTGCGGCAGCAGCAGGCCGGCCATGCCCAGACCGGATAAAGCCAGGAACTCACGTCGTTGCACAGCGCTCTCTCTCACTCGCGTGCGGCCGGCAACGGGCCAAGCCGATCACGTCAACTGCTCGACTTTCGCCAGCGGAGGGCAATCAGCACAAGTGACTGCAGTCATGGGTGGGGCGCGGCAGGGCTTGCCGCCCTGCACCTGCTGGAATCAACGTCAACGTCAAAAGCGGGCATTCCGTGGGATGGCGGGGTGCTGTGGGTTTGCGGGGGCGCCGTAAACCCGTCCATGGGGGCTTGGTCGCCGCATCCATGCGGCTCACACCCCGCAAACCCACAGCGCCCCACCTTCGACAGTTGGCCGGCGGCCAGCAGATCCACGCCATGCGTGGACGAAAGCTGTTGGATATCGAATCAAATTCCGGGGTCAGATCCGTTTTCCTGTGGAAAACGTATCAGACCCCAAGAGTATTTCCGACAGATCGCGGCCAACTGTCGAAGGCGGGGTGGGTCCGGTTGCGGGGGCGTGAGCGCCATGGATGGCGCGACCGAGGCTACAGGGACGTATTCACGCCGTCCCCCGCAACCGGACCCACCCCGCCAACCCACGGATAGTCCGCTTTTGACGTTGATGTTGCTTCGGTGGGTGCAGGGCGCAGCCCTGCCGGACACCCTCCCTCGTGCACAATGGCCCGACCCCGTCCGGTGCCGTCCCGATGTCGAGCAAGCCGTATTCAGAAGCCTGCGAACGCAACCGCGAACCGATCGCTGCCGCGCTCGATCCGTGGATGGGCGACCGCCACCGGGTACTGGAGATCGGCAGCGGCACCGGCCAGCACGCCGTGTTCTTCGCCGAACGCTGGCCCTGGCTGCGCTGGCAGCCCAGCGACCACCCGGACCATCTGCCGGGTATCGAGGCGTGGCGCGCCGAGGCGGCACTGCTGAACCTGCTGCCGCCGGTGGCGCTGCAGGTGGAACTGCCACCGGCAGCAGGGCTGCCGGTGCCCGAGGGCAGCCTGTTCGACGCCGCATTCAGTGCCAATACGCTGCACATCATGAGCTGGGCGCACGTGCAGGCGCTGTTTGCCGCGTTGCCGTCGGTGCTGCGACATGGCGCACTGCTGGCGGTGTATGGCCCTTTCAACTACGGCGGCCGCTACACCAGTGACAGCAACGCGCAGTTCGATGCCTGGCTGAAGGCGCGGGATCCGCGCAGCGGCATCCGCGATGCGGAGGCCGTGCAGGCGCTGGCCGCGGAAAGCGGCTTCACCCGCCTGCGCGATGTGGCGATGCCGGCCAACAACCGCCTGTTGGTGTGGCGGCTGGGGTGATCAGGTGGCTGCTGCCTGGACTTTCCGGATGAATCTTTCACAGGAAATGTGGATCTGTTCGACCAGGCGATGAAGAATCTCATGGGCGGTGCCTTGCTGCTCCATCAACTGATGAACGTCGCTGGCCTCCGCAGGTAGCTGGTATGCCATCAACGTCATTCGCTTCAGACAATCGGACGGATCCAGTCGCAGTTGTTCCGAGAGGGTCACCCAGTCATTCAAGCGTATGTCCCACCAGTTGTAGTGGCTGCCGATGCGCATGGCCATCCGGATTGCCCTGACATCGAGTTCCGGGTAGGCAAGCGCGCTTGAAATGTCATACAGCGGCGCGAGCCTTGTGTGGCCTCCACTGTCGATCAACAGGGAGTAGTTCTTCGCGTGGGCGTCGGTGCCACCAATGAAGTAGTTGAACGCCAGCGCGTCGAACAGGCGCTGTACGTCTTCCGTGGGATTGCCTGAGTGCTGCCACAGAACATTTCCGAGATCTGCCGGCCCCGGTCCACCTTGATTCTGATACTTCAGGTGGGGGCGAATACCAAGGGCTTGGCAGAAGTCCTCTTGGTGCAGGCGGAACCACTGACCATCGACCTGATAGCGGTCGTAACGTTCCACGCATATTGCCGACTCCGTGCCTATCTGAAGGCGGCTGCTGTTGGCAGTAGAGAGATCCATTTCCCTGGCCAATGCGAGGCAGAACATTTCGTTCTCCACGTATCCTCTGAAGTCGCCGCTAGGCGGTTTGAGAATATGTGTGGTTGGAATGCGCCCGGATGGGAGAGCCCATCCCTGTTCCGTATGCAGTAGCGCGATCTTTGCTTGGGCGCCTGCAAGGCTGAACTGGCCGAGATCGTCCGGCCTGCGAGTGGCTCCCACGTCTTGCCGGACTCGCTGCAGTCTCGCGGCGACGTCCTCGTCCGACAGTGGAGTTATTGCGTCGAGCGCGCCGGAAGCAACCAGATCAAGGCGGTCGTCGGTGATGAACTGCATTGCTCCGGCGCACTCTTCACCGACATGTGAAAGTATGCCGAGTGGATTGCGTGCAGAAACCTGGAAGGCGGAGGCCCACCGATCCAATGTGGCTTCATTGTCTGGCAGCAGGCCCCACAGAACAGCCGATACCGTCTGTGTGGGATGGACCTGCTGAGCCAGAGGAAGGCTCAGCGACAATGGCACCGCGTCCAATGAGGCAACCCATGATGGAGCATACGTGAGTTCGGGATGCCCATGGGTGTTTTGCTCCACGATCCCGACATTGCTGGCACCCATCAGCAGGTTGAGTTTCATTTTCTCTGCTTGCTCGGTGGTGGTGGCGTTGACTGCTCTCGTATGGCGGCAGAACGTTTTGATGCGGAACTCAACTCGTATTTGATCTCATCCATAATCCGGCTGAAATCCACTCCAGCGCCTACAGAACGGTTCGCACGCCGTGTTCCGGCTGCGGGAGGCGAAGTTGAGTGTGATGAACCTCGGTGGGACGCTACCACCGCGTCGATACTGGGGGCTTTGTGCGTAGAGGGAATGCGATCCGCAGTGGGCGCATCTGCGCTGAGCCTCAAGCCGAGGACATTCATTACCCGCAGTACCAGATGCATTTCGGCACGAGGCTTGCCCTTCTCGATATCAATGATCCACTGGCGGCTCACCCCCGCACGTTCGGCCAGTCCCGCTTGATCCCAGCCAAGCGCCCTGCGACGTTGACGGATGGTGAGTCCTAGATCGTCGGTCGTCTTTAGAAGTGCCATGTGCTCAATGTATGCGTATGACTACTTTTAGGCAATGGTCAATGAACGCTGACATTAATTTGACATCAATGCGTTAGATCACATTGACGTCAGCAAAGTCTACGTTCGATTACACCCTGTCAAATGTAATCGATCGTTGACATGCAACGTGATGTCTGCGTTCGCTTGCTTTACACCACCTGCACGATATGAAGCGCCTTCGGGTTGCGCCACTGCGCCAGCAGCGCAGCTTCCCGCGCCTTGGCGCTCTCCACATGCGCTTCCTTGACATGGCCGAAGCCGCGGATGTGCTCGGGGATGCTGGCGATCTCCACGGCCAACGCCAGGCGACCGTCGTCCAGCCCGTCCAGCAGCAGCTGCACGGTGGCTTCGTAGTCGCCGATCAGCTTGCGCTCCATGCGGCGCTCGGCAGTGCGGCCGAACACATCGAAGGCACCGCCCCGCAGGAACTTCAGCTTCGCCAGCAGGCCGAACGCCTTGAACATCCACGGACCGTACTCCTTCTTCTGCAGCCGGCCCTGTTCATCCTTCTTCGCGAACAGCGGCGGCGCCAGATGGAAGCGCAGCTGGTAGTCACCCTCGAACTGCTGCTGCAGCCGGCGCTGGAAATCACCGCTGGTGTACAGGCGGGCGACTTCGTATTCGTCCTTGTAGGCCATCAGCTTGAACAGATAGCGGGCCACGGTCTCGGTCAGCGCGGTCGAGCCGCCGATGCGTTCGCGTTCGGCGGCGCGCACGCGTTCGACCACGCTGCGGTAGCGATCGGCGTAGGCGGCGTCCTG
The DNA here is from genome assembly GCF_056756445.1 of Stenotrophomonas sp. STEN225. Taxonomy (NCBI): domain Bacteria; kingdom Pseudomonadati; phylum Pseudomonadota; class Gammaproteobacteria; order Lysobacterales; family Lysobacteraceae; genus Stenotrophomonas; species Stenotrophomonas sp. STEN225. The sequence goes on from NZ_JBRRBV010000003.1 coordinate 184,860, forward strand.
GTAGTCGACCAGGAACGCGGCGCGGCGTTCGATCATTTCATCCAGCGAGCGCGACAGGCGCGCGTCGTCCAGCGGCAGGAAGGCAACCTCGCCGCCATGCGAGGGCAGGCCACGCAGTTCGCGTTCGTCGCCGGTGTTGCGTGGCGCAGCGGTGGCCCCCCACTCGTTGCCTTCCCATTCGCCCGGTGGCAGCGGATGCAGCGGGCCGGGCGTGGATTCGGTATCGGTATGGCGGTTGCGCACCAGGCCGGCGGCCTCCTGCACGGCCTGCGGATCGATCGCCGCCAGCCGGCCCCAGGCGAAGGCCTGCTGGTTCATCGCCACCGCCGCGGCGTTGAGCTCGATGGCACGCATCAGCGATTCGAACGACAGCGGCACCAGGCCCTGCTGCCAGGCGTAGCCGAGGATGAACAGGTTCGCGGCGATCGCATCGCCCAGCAGCGCCGTGGCCAGTTGGGTGGCATCGAGCAGCAGCGGCTCATCGCCGCCCAGCGCAACGCGCACGCCAGCGATGATGTCGGCCGCCGGGAACTGCATGTCGGGACGGGTGGTGAACGTGCCGGGCATCGCCTCGTAGGTGTTGAGCACGACCTGCGAGCGGCCCGCGCGCACCTTCGACAGTGCCCAGTAATCGTTGACCACCACCATGTCGCAGCCCAGTACGAGGTCGGCCTCACCGGCGGCGATGCGCACGGCGTGGATGTCCTCCGGCCGGCGTGCGATGCGGATATGGGTGGTCACCGCGCCGCCCTTCTGCGCCAGGCCGGTCTGGTCGAGCACCGTGGCGCCCTTGCCCTCCAGGTGGCCGGCCATGCCCAGCAACGCGCCGATGGTGACCACGCCGGTACCGCCCACGCCGGTGATGAGGATGTTCCAGGGCTGCTCCAGGCTGCCGCGCACCGTCGGCGCCGGCAGGTTGTCCAGCAGGGACGATGCATCGCGCCGGCTGCCCTTTCGCGGCTTCCCGCCATGCACCGTGACGAAACTCGGGCAGAAGCCATTCACGCACGAGTAGTCCTTGTTGCAGTTGGACTGGTCGATCTCGCGCTTGCGCCCGAACTCGGTTTCCTTCGGCAGCACCGATACGCAGAAGCTCTTCTTGCCACAGTCGCCGCAGCCCTCGCAGACCAGCGAGTTGATCATCACGCGCTTGGCCGGATCTTCCAGCTTGCCGCGCTTGCGGCGCCGCCGCTTCTCGGTGGCGCAGGTCTGTTCATAGATCAGGATCGAGACCCCCTTCACCTCGCGCAGGCGCTTCTGCACCTCGTCCAGCGCGCTGCGGTCGTGGAACTCGATGTCACTGGGGAAATGCTCGCGCTGGCGGGTCCACTTGGCGATGTCGTCGGACAGCACCACGATGGTGTGGATGCCTTCGGCGCGCATCTGCCGGGCGATATCCGGCACGCTGAGCGGGCCATCCACCGGCTGGCCACCGGTCATCGCCACCGCATCGTTGTAGAGGATCTTGTAGGTGATGTTGACGCCGGCCGCGATCGCCTGGCGGATCGCCAGCGAGCCGCTGTGGAAATAGGTGCCGTCGCCCAGATTCTGGAACACGTGCGGGGTATCGGTGAACGGCGCCTGCCCTGCCCAGGTCACGCCTTCGCCACCCATGTGGGTGAACGTGTCGGTGCTGCGGTCCATCCAGGTCACCATGTAATGGCAACCGATGCCGGCCAACGCACGTGAACCGTCCGGCACCGTGGTGGAGGTGTTGTGCGGGCAGCCCGAGCAGTAGTGCGGTACGCGCGGGAAGCTGGCGCGCGGCAACGCGAGCTCGGCCTCCTTCTGCTGCATCCACTGCAGGCGCTGTTCGATCGACTCGTTGTTGAAGAACCGCTGGATGCGCCGGCCGATCACGCCGGCGATGGTGGCCGGGGTCAGCTCGCCGGTGGACGGCAGGATCCATTCACCGGCTTCGTCGTACTTGCCGACGATGGACGGGCGCGGGCCCCAGCTGGCCGGCCAGTTGAAGAACTGCTCCTTCATCTGCCGCTCGATGAAGGCGCGCTTCTCCTCCACCACGATGATGTCGTCCAGGCCCTGCGCGAAGCGGGCGATGCCTTCCGGCTCCAGCGGCCAGGTCATGCCGACCTTGTAGACGCGGATGCCGATGTCGGCGCAGGCGGCCTCGTCCAGGCCCAGGTACTCCAGTGCCTGCAGCACATCCAGGTAGCTCTTGCCGGTGGTGACGATGCCCAGCCGTGCACGCGGCGCGTCCATCACCACCCGGTCGATGCCGTTGGCGCGGGCGAAGGCCTGCGCGGCCTTCACGGCATAGCGGTGCAGGCGCATCTCCTGGTCCAGCGGCGGGTCCGGCCAACGGATGTTGAGGCCGCCGGCCGGCATCGGGAAGTCGTCCGGCAGCACGATGCGACGCGCCAGCGGATCCACGTCGACCGATGCCGACGATTCCACCGTCTCGGCGATGGTCTTGAAGCCGACCCAGCGCCCGGTATACCGGCTCATCGCCCAGCCGAGCAGGCCCATGTCGAGAATGTCCTGCACGCCCGCCGGATTCAGCACCGGCATCATCGCGCTGACGAATTCATCCTCGCTGCCGTGCGGCAGGGTGGAGCTGCGGCAGGCATGGTCATCGGCCGCCAGCGCCAGCACGCCGCCATGACGGGACGTGCCTGCCGCATTGGCGTGCTTGAAGACGTCGCCGCAGCGGTCCACGCCCGGGCCCTTGCCGTACCACATGCCGAACACGCCCTGTACGTTGGCGCCGGGGAACAGGTTGGTCTGCTGGGTGCCCCAGACCATGGTGGCGCCCAGGTCCTCGTTCAGGCCCGGGGTGAACTTCACCCGCGCGGCCTCCAGGTGCGTGCGGGCGCGCCACAGTTCCAGATCGAAGCCGCCCAGGGGGCTGCCGCGGTAGCCGCTGATGAACCCCGCGCTATCGATGCCTTCGGCGGCATCCCGCAGCCGCTGCATCAGCGGCAGCCGCACCAGCGCCTGCACCCCGCTCAGGTAGATCCGTCCCTCGTTGCGGGTGTACTTGTGATCGAGCGTGTAATCACGGTCGATCAGGTCGGCGGAAGAGGGCGAGGTGAGTTGCGCGGTACTGGTCATGGCTGGCCCGGTCAGGATCGGCTGGCACCGGCCGCGTGCAGGCACGCGACGGGGAAGGCGCGAATTGTAGCAGTGAGGCCGCGCAGGCCCCGGCACTCGCGCCGGCGGCCATGCTGCGGTTAGGATCGGGAGGAGAGAGAGGGGCTGCGGTCGCAGCCCGGGGGAAGAAGGAATGTCAGTGGCAGTAAAGATCCTGACCGGCATCCTGCTGGTCTCGGGGGCGGCCTCCGCGTGGGCGGCGCCGGTATTGCCGGCGCCACAGGAGTTCTATTTCGACAACGATGCCGCGGCTGCGCCGATGGTGGTCGTGCAGCAGTCGCAGGGCGATGCCCTGGTGGCGCAGCTGCTCAAGCAGCGCGAGCGTGGCCGGCGCGTGGTGGAAGCCACCGTGCAGCTGGCCTCGGTGGCGATCGCGCAGGGCCGTACCGAACTTGGCGAGCAGCTGTACCGCGAAGCATTGAAGGATGCCCCGGTGCAGAGCAGCGTCGGTCGCGGCGTACGCTGGAACTATGGTTGGGACCTGCTGCGGCAGGGGCAGCCGGAGGCCGCGCTGGAGCAGTGGCAGGCCGCCGCCGGCAGTACGCTCAGCAAGCCGAGCTGGTTGCCGCCAAGCTACGCGTTGGCACTGTGGCGCCTGGGGCAGAAGGAGCAGGCAGTGCAGTGGTACGCCGCTGCCGTGCGCACCGAACCGTCGCAGTGGAGCGACAGCAGCCGCTACGCGCAGCTGCTGCCGCAGTGGCGCGAGGACGAGCGCGCGTCGCTGGCCGAAGTACAGCAGGCCTGGGCTGCCGCGCCGCCGGCCTGGCCCTGAGGGCAGGCGTGGTGCCGGGGTGCACCCGGCACCTGCAGAGGGCAACAGCCTGCGGCGCGGGTGGCAGACCGCTCAGTCGTCCGCAGACACCGTGCGACCGGACGCCCACTCGCGCAACGCCGCCACCTGCTCGGCCATCAGCACCGACAAGGGCCGTGTCGCCCGGATCTCGCCCATCAGCGTTTCGGTATCCAGCGGCCGGTTCTCGGCATGGGCCGCATACAGCCCGGCCACGATGGCCTGCTCGATCTCCGCACCGGAGAACCCGTTGGACGCTGCGGCAAGCGCCGGCAGCGCGAAGTCGTCCGCAGTGAGCTGGCGTCGCCCCAGGTGCAGGCGCAGCAGTTCCACCCGCACCTCGGGCGAGGGCAGGTCAACGAAGAAGATCTCGTCGAAGCGTCCCTTGCGCAGCAGCTCCGCGGGCAGCTCATGCACCTGGTTGGCGGTAGCGACGATGAACACCGGCGCCTTGCGTTCGGCCATCCAGGTCAGCAGGTAGCCAAGCACGCGGCGCGATACCCCACCGTCGTCGCCACCACTGGCCAGGCCCTTCTCGATCTCGTCCATCCACAGCACGCAGGGCGCCAGCTGCTCGGCCGAGGCCAGGGCCTGGCGCAGGTTGGACTCGGTCTCGCCGTGGTACTTGTTGTACAGCGCGCCCACGTCCAGGCGCAGCAGCGGTACGCCGAACCCGGCGGCGGTGGCCTTGGCCAGCATCGACTTGCCGCAGCCCTGCACGCCCAGCAGCAGCATGCCGCGCGGTGGATCCAGCCCTGCCGGTGCCGAGCCGGCGATGAAGGCGACACGGCGCTGGTTGATCCAGCGCTTGAGCCGGTTGGCGCCGGCCACGTCGCCGAAGCGCGCGCTGTCATGCTCGAAGAACAGGTGGCCGCTGCGGTTGAGCAGCTCGAACTTCAGCCGCGCCAGCTGTGGCAGGTCGTCGTCGCGCAGCGCACCGTCGGCGTAGATGAGCTGCCGGGCGATGCGCCGGGCGTCGACCAGGCTCAGGCCCTGCAGGTTCTTCAGGATCTTCTTCACCGCCTCGCTGTCGACCTCCACGCGGCGGCCGCCGTGCTCGCGTGCATAGGCATCGGCCTCTTCGCGCAGCATCTTCAGCAGTGCATTGGCGTCGGGCAGGCGCGGGTTGAAGCGCACCGCCAGGGCTTCCAGTTCGGCCGGCAGCTCGACCTTGGCGCCGATCAGCACCAGCACATGGGGTTCGCTGTGGCGGCGCTGGATCAGGTCGCGCAGCGCGCGCTGGTGGCTGGCATAGCCCAGATAGGGATGGAAATCGAGCAGCAGGTACACCCCGCGCTGGTCGGCCTGGCGGATCATCTGCAGCGCCGCGCTGGCATCGGGCGGTCCGACCGGCGCATCCTCGCTGTCCAGATCGATGCGGCGCAGGCCCTCGGTGATCGACCAGCGGTGCAGGGCCCGCCATACATGCATCAGTGTCTGCCGGAACAGCTCGACGATGCGGCCCTCGTCCTGGGTCTCCACCACGATCAGGGGGGTGTTGGCGCGGATCAGCGCGCTCAGGTCCTGCAGTTCGCTCATGCGGGTTCGATCCTTCGGGGGCGCCACCATAGCAAAGCCGATGCCGACAGGTTCAGCGCGGCTCTACCTCCCGTCACCATCGCCGGTGTACGCTCGGGGCACGTACCCGGAAGCGAGGCTGGCATGAAGACGATCCTGGTGGCCGGTTCCAAGGGCGGGGTGGGCAAGACCACCGTCGCCACCCACCTGGCCGCGTACGCGGCATTGCAGGGCAAGGCCACGGTGATCGCCGATGCCGACCCGCAGGGCTCCAGCACCCGCTGGGCACAGCGCCGCGCCGGCCTGGAAAGCGCGGTGCTGCCGATCGACGTGTACCGGAAGAAGCAATGGGCGCAGAAGCTGCCCGATGGCACCGAGACCGTCATCATCGATGCGCCTGCCGGCGCGTTGGCCGACGATATCCCCCATTTCCTTGATGCCGCCGATGCGGTGGTGGTGCCGGTGCTGCCCTCGGCGCTGGACATCGAAGCCATCGTCGGCTTCCTCAACAGCCTGGCCCAGGTGCCGCGCGTGCACAGCCGCAAGCTGCCGGTGGGGCTGGTGCTCAACCGCACCAAGCCCTGGACCCAGACCTCGCAGCAGGCGCTGCAGATGCTGGCCGAATGGCCGTACCCGGTGGTCGCACAGCTGCGCGACAGCCAGAGCTACGTGGTCATGACCGGCCTGGGCCGCAGCCTGTTCGACTATCGCTCCGCCCAGGTGCGCGAGCACCAGGCCGACTGGGAACCTCTGCTGTCCTGGCTGAAGCTGTGACCGTTCACGCCTGGGCCCTTGCTCCACTCCCCGATTCCATGGATATCCGCGATGCGTGAACTGATCCTGCTGCGCCATGCCCACGCCGAACCGGCCACCCCGGGCCAGGCCGACCTCGACCGGCCCCTGTCGCCGGTCGGGCTTGCCGAAGCCGAAGCCGCCGGCCGCTGGCTGAAGGAGAACAAGCTGCTGCCGGATTGCGTGCTGTGCTCGCCTGCGCGGCGGACCCGCGAAACCCTGGAAGCGGTGATGGCGGCCATCGGCTATGTCGAAAAGCGCCTGGAAGACCGCATCTACGAAGCCACCCCGGGCACCCTGGCGGCACTGGTGGATGAACGCCGCGATCTCGACCGCGTGCTGGTCGTGGGCCACAACCCCGGCCTGGAACGGCTGGTGGCCCTGATGACCGAAGGCAGCAGCAGCGATTACCGCGGCATGCCGCCGGCCGGCATCGCGGTGCTCGGCTTCCCGCGCGAAGCGGCGATCGAGCCGGGCGTGGCCAGCCTGAACGCCTTCTGGTGGCCGTGAGCCGATGAGCCTGCGGTGGCCCGGCCGCTGCCTGTTGCCCCTGCTGCTGGCACTCGCCCCGGCCTGGGCGGGCGTGCCCCAGCCAACCACGTTGCCTCCGGTGCGCGCCGATGGCCCCCGCGTGCTGCTGCTCGACACCCAGCATTCGCGCATCGGCTTCGAAGTACGCACCCGCTTCGGGCAGCGCATCGAGGGGGTGTTCCCGCAGTTCGAGGGGCGCATCGAGGTGCTCTCCGACGGCCGCCACCAGGTGCACCTGAAGATGTTCACCCGGTCGGTGGAGATTCCCGGCAAGGCCCGCTACACCGGCTGGATGCGGGGCGAGGAGTTCTTCGACGCCGGGCGGCACCCCATGGTGGAGTTCGATTCGCTGCCCTACTGGCCCGACACGGTGGCCGAAGGCGGCGACATCGAAGGCCGTCTGACCCTGCGCGGGGTCAGCCATCCTGAATCGCTGCGGGTCGAGAAGGCGCAGTGCGCCCGACCCGGCTATGATTGCGACGTCGTCAGCCGCGGTACCGTGCAACGAGGCCGGTATGGCATGGACAGCTGGCAGCTTGCCTTGAGTGACCGAGTGACCTTCGTATTGCGAGCGCGCCTGAGCGAGGCGCCGAAACCGTGAATCTGCTGCTGCGGGTGCTGGCGCTGGCAACGGTGTTGCTTGGCAGTGGCTGTGCGTCGCTGTCGCACGCCGAGCGCGACCGTGCCGAAGCGATTGCCGTGCAGGCGCGCTCCACCGAGGTCGAGTGCCAGCGTGCCGACCGCTGCGCGCAGGAGTCGCCGCTGCGCGCGCTCGCTGGCCGCGCATTCAGCGAGTCCACCGAAACCCGTCCCCGTCATTACGCCACCCTGCTGGACGAGGGAGAGGGCGCACTGGTCGCGCGCCTGAACCTGTTGCGCAGTGCCACCCGCAGCATCGATCTGCAGACCTATATCTTCGACAAGGACGACAGTGCCCGGCTGGTCATCGATGAACTGCTCGCCGCCTCGAAGCGGGGAGTGAAGGTGCGGCTGCTGATCGACCAGCTCTCGGCCATCTCCGACCTGCAGATTCTCGGCGCCCTGTCCGGCGCCCACGAGAACTTCCAGCTGCGGGTGTACAACCCGACCTTCGGCAAGGCGCGGCTGAACTACTTCGACTATGCCGGCAGCGTGCTGTGCTGTTTCCGCCGCTTCAACCAGCGCATGCACAACAAGCTGCTGGTGATTGATGACGCAATCGGCGTGGTTGGCGGCCGCAACTACCAGGACGACTATTACGACTGGGACCGCGAGTACAACTTCCGCGATCGCGACGTATTGATCGCCGGCCCGGAAGTGCGCGAGATGGCGGCCAACTTCGATGCGTTCTGGCGCGCCCGCCGCAGCGTGCCGGCCGAACGCCTGAACGACGTCGGACGCACGCTGCTGCGCGAGGGCGTGCCGGCCCTGCCGCCCGCCACCTTCCGCCGTCCCGAGCGGGTGCAGCGGGTCAGCGCGGAGGCCAACGACATGGACTTCGTCACCCGCTCCTTCGTCGACACCGCGTTGCCGGTGGCGTCGGTGCGCTACGTCGCCGACCTGCCGCGAAAGCATCGGCGCGAAAAGGTCGATGCGCCGCTGGCCAGCCAGCACGTCACCGAGCCACAGCTCGACGCACTGATCGCCAGCGCGCAGCACGAAGTGATCCTGCAGACGCCGTACCTGGTGCTGTCCAAACCCGCGCAGACATTGTTCCGCGATCTGCGCAAGCGTCCGCAGCCGCCGCGCGTGCTGGTGTCCACCAACAGCCTGGCGGCCACCGACAACCCGATCGTCTACGCGCTGTCGTACAAGTACAAGCGGCGCAACATGCGTGAGCTGGGCTTCAACATCTTCGAATACAAGCCGTTCCCGCTCGATGCGCCGGTCGACTACCGCAACCTGCTGCCGGACCCGATCGAGGCGCCGCCGGGCCAGGACAGTGGCGGACGCAATCCGCTGATCGGCGGCAGCGCTGCCGGCAGCAATGCCCGCAGCGGCGGTACGTCCACCGCCACCGACGCCGCCGCCGCCACCACGACTGGCGCCGACGAAGCGCCGGCGGTTTTCCGCCCCCGGACCGGCAGCGCCTACGAGAATGCGCGGGCGCGCCGCCGCGCCGCCGGCAGTGAAGTGGAAACGCGTCTGCTGCGCACCGAGACGCGGCCCTCGTTCCTGGGCAGCAAGGCGGTCAACAAGCCGCTGCCTGTGACCCGCAAGGGTGCGCGCATGGGGTTGCACGCGAAGTCGCTGGTGGTCGACCGCCGCATCGGCGTGGTCGGCACCCACAACTTCGATCCGCGCAGCGAGAACTACAACACCGAAGGTGCGGTGATCATCGACGATCCGGTGTTCGCCGAGCAGCTGGCGCAGAGCATCCTGCGCGACATCCACCCGCAGAACTCCTGGACGGTCGCGCCACGCGCCAAGCCGCCGGTGCTGTCCGGGCTCAACTACAGCGTCGGCAAGGCCTCCGAGGCCCTGCCGATCCTCGATTTCTGGCCGTGGCGCTACGCCACCGACTACGAGTTCAAGCCGGGTCCGGACTGCCCGCAGCCGCTGCCCCGGCAGAGCCCGGACTTCCACCAGTGCTACGTTGCCGTGGGCGACTTCCCCGAAGTCAACGTCGGACCGAAGTGGCTGCTGGTGCGCATGCTGACCGCGTTCGGCGCCGGCCTCGTCCCCATCCTCTGAAGGTGCCCGCATGACCCAGGTGTTCCGCGAAGCCGTATCCCTCGAGCAGCTCAATGCGCTCAGCCGCAACACGGCCATCGCGTCGCTGGGCATCGTCTTCAGCGCTGCCGGTGAAGACTGGCTGCAGGCCACCATGCCGGTGGACGAGCGCACCCGCCAGCCCTACGGAATTCTGCATGGCGGCGCATCGGTGGTGCTGGCCGAGACCCTGGGCAGCAGCGCGGGGAATCTGTGCGTGGAGGCCGGCAAGCAGATCTGCGTGGGCCTGGAGATCAACGCCAACCATGTGCGCGCGGTGCGTTCGGGCACCGTCACCGGTACCGCACGCGCGCTGCACGTGGGTCGCAGCACGCAGCTGTGGGAGATCCGCATCGAGGACGAGCAGGGGCGGCTGGTGTGCATCTCGCGGCTGACCTTGGCGGTGGTGGCTGCCGGCCACGGCTGAGCCCCCGGCCAGGCCCGCGACAGCGGCGGAACCCAGCGTTCCCCGCCGATTGCCCCGATCAAGCGGATTTATGGCCTGAACCAGCTGGCAGCGATGGCAGCCCTCCGGTATCGTGCGCGGATGACTTCCCCCACTCCGGCCCCCCGCGGCGGCGTGGCGCGTGTGTGCCGTTACCTGTACCGCGTACCGCTGCTGTTGGTCCACATCCTCGTGTTCCTGCCGCTCACCCTGCTGGGCATGCTCGCGCCGTGGGCGAACCTGCGCGTGGGCCAGGACCGTCTCGGTGCCAAAGTGGTGAACGCGTGGCAGGGCGGCCTGATGTGGATCTTCGGTTTCCGCCTGGTGCGCTTCGGCCAGCCGCTGCCCGGCGCGGTGCTGTTCGTCGCCAACCACGTCAGCTGGGTCGACATCAGCATCCTGCACAGCCAGCGCATGATGGGCTTCGTCGCCAAGCGCGAGATCGCCGGCTGGCCGGTGGTCGGCTGGCTGGCCGCGCGCGGCCAGACCATCTTCCACCAGCGTGGCAACACCGAGTCGCTCGGTGGGGTGATGCAGGTGATGGCCGATCGCCTGCGTGAAGGCAGGGCCGTGGGCGTGTTCCCGGAGGGGCGCACCCGCGGGGGCCACGAAGTGGGCCCGTTCCACGCCCGGATCTTCCAGGCGGCAGTCGAGACCGGTGTGCCGGTGCAGCCGGTGGCGCTGGTGTACGGAACGAAGGGCGACGCGCAGACGATCGTGGCCTTCGGCCCGGGCGAGAGTTTCTTCGCCAATTTCCTGCGCCTGCTCGGTGAGCCGGCGCGACGTGCGGAAGTGCACTTCCTGGCACCGATCGGTGCCCAGGACCTGGAAGGCCGTCGGCGCATCGCGGAGACCTCGCGCGCGCGCATCGTGGCGGCCATGAGCGGGGAGTGAGGCCGTGGTGGCCCTGGTCCCGCCACCGCCTGTCGACGCATCCGCGTCGATGCTGACTGCGGCCGATTACCAGCCGCCGCGCTGGCTGCGCAATCCCCACCTGCAGTCGATGCTCAGTTCCAGCCGCATGCGCCTGCAGCGCGGCCTGCTGCTGCTGGCCGCCACCGGCGCAGTCAGCGAGGAAATGATCCTCGATGGTGGCGAGGGCGTGCGCCTGCAGGGCTGGCACAGCCACGTCGAGGGGCGTGAGCCGCGTGGCATCGCACTGCTGCTGCATGGCTGGGAAGGCAGCGCCGAGTCCAGCTACATGCGCATGGCCGCCGCGCGCATGCTCGAGCAGGGCTTCGACGTGGTGCGGCTGAACTTCCGTGACCATGGCAACACCCATCACCTCAACCCCGGCATCTTCCATTCCAACCTGATCGACGAAGTGGTGCATGCCGCGGGCGACGTCGCCCAGCGCTGGCCGCACCTGCCGCTGGTCGCCGCTGGCTACTCGCTGGGAGGCAACTTCGTGCTGCGCCTGGCCCTGCGTGCGCCGGCAGCCGGCGTGCCGCTGCTGCGGGTGGCCTCGGTGTGCCCGGTGCTGGACCCGGCGTTGACCATGGAGAGCATCGAGAACGGCCCGGCGATGTACGACTGGTATTTCCGCCGCAAGTGGACCGTCTCGCTGCGCCGCAAGCGCGACCTGTTCCCCGAGTTGAGTGATTGCGACGATCGCGTGCTGAAGCTGGACATCCGCGCGCTGACCGCATGGCTGGTCGAGCGCCATACCACCTTCGGTTCGCTGCAGGCGTATTTCGACGGCTACTCGATTGCCGGTGATCGCCTGTCCGGGCTGCAGGTGCCGGCCGACATCCTGATGGCACAGGATGATCCGGTGATCCCGTATTCCACGTTCCGCGACTGGCAGCTGCCACGCCAGGCGCATCTGGAAACGGCGTGCTGGGGCGGTCACTGCGGTTTCCTGGAAAACTGGCGTGGTGACGGCTTCTCCGAGCGCTGGGTGGCGCAGCGCCTGCGGCGGGTTCTGCAGGCCTGAACCGGGACCGGCGCGCAGGCCGCTACAATGCGGGTTTGCCCTTGAACCGGACCGCCATGCAAGACCAGATCATCCAAGCGTTGCGCCAGAACGAGGCCGGCCAGGCCGTGCAGCTGGCCCAGGCGTGGACCCGTGACGAACCCGGCCTGGCCGCGGCCCACCGCTGGCTGGCGCTTGCGCTGCAGCAGCAGGGCAAGCCCGGCGACGCAATGGACGCCCTGCAGCAGGCGCTGCGGCTGGCCCCCGACGATGCCCAGCTGCATCTGCAGCATGCCGGCCTGCTGTTGGCGCTGCGCGAATACCAGGGCGCCGACGAGGCGCTGCTGCGTACCACCGATCTCAATCCGAACGCCTTTTCCGCCTACCTGATGCAGGCGCACCTGGCGATCGGCCGTAATGACTTCGATGAAGCCCAGCGCCTGTCGACCCTGGCCGCGCGCGTTGAACCGGATCACCCCGATCTGCTGCACATCGACGGCATGATCGCCCTGCGCCGTGACGATCCTGATCGCGCGCTGGTACTGCTGTCGCAGGCCAACCAGGCCCAGCCGAATGATCCGCGCGTGCTGTATGCACTGGGCTTTGCCTATCTGGGCAAGGACATGCTGGCATTCGCCGAGCAGGCCTTCCGCCGCGTGCTGGAGCTCAACCCGTCGCTGTCGTCCCTGCACGGGCTGGTCGTGCAGCTGGCGTTGCGGCAGGGCAATCTCGAGGCCGCCGCCGAGGCCATGCAGGTGGCGCTGCAGCAGCCAGGCATGGACCACGCATCGCTGCGGCGCCTGGCCGGTGAGCTGGCGCTGCGCAGCGGGCAGCCCTTGCAGGCGCTGGAGCACCTGCTGCCGCTGCTGGAATCGCAGCCGGCAGACCGGCAGATGCTGCAGCTGCTGCTGATGTCGTGGCAGCGGCTGGGCCGCGAGGAAGAAGCGCGCGCACGCCTGGATGCGGCGCTGGAAAACAACCCGCAGCTGCATGACCTGTGGCTGGCACGCCTGTCGGTGGAAGAGGTGGGCAGCGATGCGGCGGTTGCCGTGGTCGAGCGCTGGATCGAAGCGATGCCTGGCCATGTGCCCGCCCTGGAGGCGCGTCTGCGGCTGCACGACATGGCGGGTGAGCACGCACAGGCTGAAGGCATCGCAGAACGCATCGTCAGCCTCGAGCCGGGCCGTGTCAGCGCCGAGTCCCGCCTTGTCGAGGGCCTGCTGCAGCGCGACCCCGCTGCTGCCGTCGCCCGCGTGCAGGCGCTGATCGAACAGGCCGCGGAGGGCCATCGCGCTGACCTGCGCACCTGGCTGGGCGAGATCCAGGATCGCGCCGGGCAACCGGATGCCGCCCTGGCAACCTGGCTGGCGCTGCAGGCCGACCAGGCGCCGCAGCGCCTGCCGCTGCCGCCGCAGGCGAAGGCACCGCCGAGCTGGCCGGACAAGGGCAGTGTCGACGAATCCAACACGTCGGCGCCGATTTTCCTGTGGGGCGCACCGGGTTCGGGTGTGGAGCGCGTGGCGACCGGCCTGGCCGCTGCCAGCCCGGTGCTGCGCAGTGATCGCTACACCAGCAACCCGCCGGATGACGCGTTCCAGAACTACCACACGCTGCAGGACCTGGCGTCCGGCGTGCTGACGCCGGAGCGGCTGGTGCAGCGCTGGCGCGAGCAGCTGCCGGCGCGCGGCGTGCAGGGCGACACGATCATCGACTGGCTGCTGTGGTGGGACAACGCGCTGCTGTGGGCGCTGCGCCCGCAGCTGCCGCAGGGCCGCCTGCTGATCGTGCTGCGTGATCCGCGCGACATGCTGCTGGACTGGGTGGCCTATGGCGCTGCCGCGCCGCTGGCGATGACCTCGCTGGCCGAGGCCGGCGAATGGCTGGCGCGCGCGCTGGCCCAGGTCGCGACCCTCAACGAGGAAGATCTGTACCCGCATGTGCTGCTGCGGATCGACCACATCGGCAATGATGCGCAGGCAATGGCCGAGCTGCTGGGACGCCTGTTCGAGCGCCCCATGCCCGTGGCAGCCCAGCTTGGCGTGCCGCGCTTCCCGCCGGGCCACTGGCGCCACTACCGCGACGTGATGAGCGCCGCTTTCGCCCAGCTGACACCAATCGCGGTGCGCCTGGGCTACCCGGAAGAGTGAGGACCGTCCGATGAAACTGAGCAGCCACAGCCTGACCAACGGCGCACCGATCGACCGCGAATTCGCCGCCGGCGACACCGCCGGTTTCGCGCCGGACCGCAATCCCCACCTGGCCTGGAGCGATGTGCCCGAGGGCACCCGCTCGTTCGTGCTGATCTGCGTGGACCCGGATGTGCCGACGATGCCTGACACCGTCGGCCGCAGCGATATGACCGTGCCACGCGACCAGCCGCGCTGCGACTTCGTGCACTGGGTGATGGCCGACATCCCTGCCAGCGTGCACGAGATCGCCGCGGGCAGCTGCAGCGATGGCTTCGTGGTCAAGGGCAAGGCCGCACCGGCCGGTCCGGCCGGCAGCCGGCAGGGCCTGAACGACTTCACCGGCTGGTTCGCCGGCAATCCGGACATGGCCGGTGATTACCTGGGCTACGACGGCCCGTACCCGCCGTTCAACGACGAGCGGCTGCACCGCTACTTCTTCCGTGTGTTCGCGCTGGACGTGGCCGCGCTGGCGTTGCCGGAGCGCTTCACCGCCGCGGATGTCCATCGCGCGATGCATGGCCATGTGCTGGCCGAGGCGGCGCTGCACGGCACCTACACGTTGAATCCGGCGCTGGCCTGACCGCGCAGCGTGTTTCTGCAGCGCCGGGCAGTACGCCCAGCGGCAACGAAGAAGGGCGGCCCTGCGGCCGCCCTTCTGCATGCTTACTTCTTCTCGACGGCCGACTCGACCACCATGTCCAGCACATACGCCTGCGACGGCGCATCGGCCGGCGGGTTCTTCACCTCGTAGCGCTTCACCCGCACGACGTTGCGCACGCCGTCTTCGTGGGTGTAGCCCTCGATGTTGCCGTAGAAGTTCTCGAACTTGCCCGGCTCGCCCTGCTTGAGGCCCTTGTCGTCATACTTCACCTCGCGGACCTGCAGGCACTGGTAGTCCGGGATCAGCGGGTGCGAGCACTTCTCGGTCCGGGCGGCCACTTCCAGGAACACGGTTTCGCCGGCGCCGCCATAGCGGGTTTCAGCGGTGGGTTCCGGAGCGAAGACCAGCGTGTCGCCCTGTGCGCTGGTCAGGGTCAGCATGCCGGCGGCATCCTGCTCCGCCTTCAGTTCGCCCTGCAGGCGGCTGGATACGGCCTCGTCCAGCGCCATCAGCGACTTGTCCGCGCAGGCCATCATCGTCGAGGCCATCGCGCTGACACTCAGCTTTCCGTCGGCCAGGGTGTAACCGCCACTCATGCGGTTGCAGGTATTGCTGACCGACAGGCGGCCATCGACGAAGTCCAGGGTGACCGGCTTGTCTTCACGGGCGAACAGCGCGTCGATGCGCTTGCCGTCGGCGGCCGTGGCCTTCTGCAGCCGCCAGTGCTGGCTCTGCAGGCGCTGCGCGTCCAGGTGCGCCAGCGTCTGCTGGTCTGCCGCCTTGGTCGCCGCCGGGGCCACGTCGTCGCCGCCGGTTCCGGCCGGGGCCGGGGTCTGGCTGCAGGCGGCCAGCAGGGCCAGCGGGAGGAGCAGGGTGAGCTTGCGGTTCATGGTGATTCTCCTTGGGGAACCGAGGGGGAAACGGGGCGGGGCCGGCAACGGGGTTGCCGTTCCCCGCCGCTGTTCAGGTGCCGGACGGCAACCACAGCAGCAGTGCGGCACCCAGCGCGATGCGGTACAGGGCGAACGCGGTGAAGCGGTGCGATTTGATGTAGCCCAGCAGCCACTTCACTACGATGAAGCCGGTGATGACGGCGGCAACGAACGCCACGCCGACATCGGCCCAGTTCTCGCTGGCCAGTTGTCCCTTCTTGGCCAGCTCGAGGAACGCATAGGCGCTGGCGGCGAACATGGTGGGAATGCCGACCAGGAACACGAACTCTGCGGCGGCTGCGCGACGGCTCAGGCCCAGCAGCATGGCCAGGAAGATGGCCGACGCCGAGCGCGAGGTGCCGGGGAACACGCCGGCCACCACCTGTGCCAGACCGACACCGATCGCCACCGTCCAGGTGACCTGGTCGCGGTCGGGCAGGCGCGCGGTATACAGCTCCACCAGCAGCATCCAGATGCCGCCGATGATCAGCGCCCAGGCGATCGGGCTGACCGTTTCCGGAAGTTCCCAGCCGAGCAGGCGCACCGGCAGCCCGACCACGGCGGTGACCAGGAATGCCGCGCCCAGCTTGAACACGTAGTCGCGGTTCTCGCGCTGCCCCAGGCCGGTGGCCAGACTCCACAGGCGCTGGCGGAACACCAGCACCACGGCCAGGATCGCGCCGGCCTGGATGATGATGTTGAAGAAATCCGAACGTGCGCCCAGCCAATGCTGGGCGATCAGCAGGTGGCCGGTACTGGAGATCGGCAGGAATTCGGTCAAGCCTTCGAGGATGCCCAGCAGCAGGGCGGAGAGCAGGTCGGACATGGACAGTGCGGGCGCGTGCGGCGGAAGAAGGTCGAGAGGATAGACCATCCATGCCGCACCAAAGGGGTGCATCCGCGTGCCTGCGCACCCCTTTGGTGCAGGCTGTGCCGCACTAACTCAGTGCACGCTTTGTGAAATCAAGGACTTGCAGGGCGCAAAAAGTTGGCACGGTCATTGCTGTACCTCAGCAGGCATTCATTCCCATCCGAGGTCGTACCGATGTCCGTGGAAAACGTTGAGAAGCTGATCAAGGACAACCAGATCGAGTTCGTCGATCTGCGCTTTGTCGACATGCGCGGTGTCGAACAGCATGTCACCTTCCCGGTCAGCATCGTCGAAGCGTCGCTGTTCGAAGAAGGCAAGATGTTCGATGGCAGCTCGATCGCCGGCTGGAAGGGCATCAACGAATCGGACATGGTCCTGCTGCCGGATCCGTCCAGCGCCTATGTCGATCCGTTCTACGCCGATCCCACTCTGGTCATCAGCTGCGACATCCTCGATCCGGCCACCATGCAGGCCTACGGCCGCTGCCCGCGCGGCATCGCCAAGCGCGCCGAGGCCTACCTGAAGTCCTCGGGCATCGCCGAATCGGCGTTCTTCGGCCCGGAGCCGGAATTCTTCATCTTCGACTCGGTCCGTTTCGCCAATGAAATGGGCAACACCTTCTTCAAGGTCGACTCGGAAGAAGCCGCCTGGAACAGCGGCGCGAAGTACGACGGCGCCAACAGCGGCTACCGCCCGGGCGTGAAGGGCGGCTACTTCCCGGTGCCGCCGACCGACACCCTGCACGACCTGCGTGCGGAAATGTGCAAGACGCTGGAACAGGTCGGCATCGAAGTGGAAGTGCAGCACCACGAAGTGGCCACCGCCGGCCAGTGCGAGATCGGCACCAAGTTCAGCACCCTGGTGCAGAAGGCCGATGAGCTGCTGCGCATGAAGTACGTCATCAAGAACGTCGCGCACCGCAACGGCAAGACCGTCACCTTCATGCCCAAGCCGATCGTCGGCGACAACGGCAGCGGCATGCACGTGCACCAGTCGCTGTCCAAGGGCGGCGCCAACCTGTTCTCCGGCGACGGTTACGGCGGCCTGAGCCAGCTGGCGCTGTGGTACATCGGCGGCATCTTCAAGCATGCCCGCGCCATCAATGCCTTCGCCAACTCGGGCACCAACAGCTACAAGCGCCTGGTGCCGGGCTTCGAAGCACCGGTGATGCTGGCCTATTCGGCGCGCAACCGTTCGGCGTCGTGCCGCATTCCGTGGGTCTCCAACCCGAAGGCACGCCGCATCGAAATGCGCTTCCCCGATCCGATCCAGTCCGGCTACCTGACCTTCACCGCGCTGATGATGGCCGGCCTGGACGGCATCAAGAACCAGATCGACCCGGGCGCACCGAGCGACAAGGACCTGTACGACCTGCCGCCGGAAGAAGAGAAGCTGATTCCGCAGGTCTGCTCCTCGCTGGACCAGGCGCTGGAAGCGCTGGACAAGGACCGTGAGTTCCTGAAGGCCGGCGGCGTGATGAGCGATGACTTCATCGATGGCTACATCGCGCTGAAGATGCAGGAAGTGACCAAGTTCCGCGCGGCGACCCACCCGCTGGAATACCAGCTGTACTACGCCAGTTGACCGGGCGGCGATGGCGGCGGGCTTCCCCCTCCCACCCGCCGCCATCGCCTCCGATCTTTGCGGCTGGGGAGCCGCAGGGTGGGCTCCGGCCCACCGTGGTAGAGCGGACCGTGGGTCCGTTGATCCAGGGGCAAGAGAGACCGGATACGCGACATGGGCCGCCCTCCCTCCCGCGTCGGTCGTGCAAGGAGAGAGGCACGACCGTCCCGGCCCCGTTCGTGTCCGGTGCAACAGCCACGGCCATCGATGTGATGGCCCGTGGTTGCCTGATGCCATCGCGCGTTGGCGCGCTGGCCCCATCCACCATCGGGACATGCGCATGAAACTGATCTCCGCCATCATCCGACCGTTCAAGCTCGACGAGGTCCGCGAGGCCCTCTCCGATGCTGGCGTGTCGGGCATCACCGTGACCGAAGTGAAAGGCTTCGGCCGCCAGAAGGGCCATACCGAGCTGTACCGCGGCGCAGAGTACGTCGTCGATTTCCTGCCCAAGATCAAGATCGAAACCGTGGTCACCGACGAGCGCGCCGATGCGGTGATCGAGGCGATCCAATCGTCGGCAGGTACCGGCAAGATCGGTGACGGCAAGATCTTCGTCACCGCCGTCGAACAGGTCATCCGCATCCGCACCGGCGAAATCGGTGCAGACGCGCTGTAACCCCCTTCCGGAGACTCCCCCAATGAAGATGCGCCTTCTTACCGGGTGGCAAGCCCGGTTCCATCTCGTGTGCCTGCTGATGCTGCTCAGCGCGCTGGCCGCGGGCGTCTGGCCGGGCAACGCCCACGCCCAGGCCCAGGTGACACCGTTGAGCAGTGAACCGGTAGCGGTCGAGCCGCTGCAGGCACCGGCCGCCGCCGCTCCCGCGGCTGCCGAGGCTGCGGCCCCGGCCTTCGATCACGGCGACGTCGCCTGGATGCTGACCTCCACCCTGCTGGTGCTGTTGATGGTGGTGCCGGGCCTGGCCCTGTTCTACGGCGGCCTGGTGCGTTCGAAGAACGTGCTGTCCGTGCTGAGCCAGATCCTGGTGGTGTTCTCGCTGGTGCTGCTGCTGTGGGTGTCCTACGGCTACAGCGCGGTGTTCAGCGCCGGCAATCCGTTCTTCGGTTCATTCACCGAGTTCGCGTTCCTGAAGGGCTTCACGCCCGACTCGGTGGGCAACACGCCGATCGCGGGCCTGCCGGATTATCTGTTCGTCGCCTTCCAGTCGACTTTCGCCGGCATCACCACCGCGCTGATCGTCGGTGCCTTCGCCGAGCGCATCAAGTTCCGTGCGGTGCTGCTGTTCTCGGCATTGTGGTTCACCTTCAGCTACATCCCGATGGCGCATATCGTCTGGGGCGGTGGCTACCTGGGTGAGCTGGGCGCGATCGACTTCGCTGGCGGTACCGTGGTGCACATCAACGCCGGCGTTGCCGGCCTGGTCGCCGCGTGGTTCGTCGGCAAGCGCCTCGGCTACGGCCAGACCGCGCTGAAGCCGCACAACGTACCGTTCACCTACATCGGCGCGATGCTGCTGTGGGTGGGCTGGTTCGGCTTCAACGCCGGCTCCGCCGCCGCGGCCGATACCGTGGCATCGCTGGCCTTCCTCAACACCGTGCTGGCCACCGCCGCCGCAGTGCTGGGCTGGACGCTGGTGGAAGCCATCGGCAAGGGCAAGCCGTCGGCGCTGGGTGCGGCCTCCGGCGCGGTGGCCGGCCTGGTCGGCATCACGCCCGCGTGCGGCACGGTCGGGCCGCTGGGTGCCATCGTCATTGGTTTCGTCGCCGGCACCGTCTGCGTGTGGGGCGTCACCGGTCTCAAGCGCCTGCTGAAGGTGGATGACACGGCCGACGTGTTCGGCGTGCACGGCGTCGGCGGCATCGTCGGCGCGATCCTCACCGGTGTGTTCAGTGCGCAGTCGCTGGGCGGCACCAAGGCCGATCTGGATATCGGCCACCAGGTGTGGGTGCAGGTGGTCAGCGTCGGCCTGACGGTGGTCTGGTCCGCCGTGGTGACCGCGGTCATCCTGCTGCTGGTGAAGGTGGTGGTCGGCCTGCGCGTGACCGAAGAGGCCGAACGTACCGGCCTGGACGTCACCTCGCACGGCGAATCCGCATACGAGGCCTGATGCAGGGGCGGGCGGTCCGGAAGGGCCGCCCGCACGCTGTGCAGCCGGGCCATGCCCGGCTGCGTCCGTCAGGGCACCGGCCACGCGCCGCGTGCCCCTCCATGCACGATCCATCCCGATCGCGCACAATCAGGGGCATGCACCCGATCCGCACGTCCCTGCTGCTCTCGGCCTGCCTGCTGCTGGCCGCCTGTGCGTCCGCTCCGCCGGAGCCGCGCAATCCGCTCGCGACCTGGGTGCCCTCGCCGAACCACAACGCGCGGGGTCCGGTCATCATCGTCATCCACCACACCGAACAGGATTCGGTGCAGCAGAGCCTGCGCACGCTGCGCACCGCCAACAGTGGCGGCCGGGTCAGCGCGCATTACCTGATCGGCGCCGATGGCCATCGCTACCAGCTGGTGAGCGATCAACGTCGTGCCTGGCATGCCGGCACGGGCCGATGGGGCACCATCACCGACCTCAACTCGGCGTCCATCGGCATCGAGCTGGACAACAACGGCCGCACACCCTTCAGCGCGGCGCAGATCGAATCGTTGATCGTGCTGCTGCGCGACCTCACCGCGCGCCTGGACATTCCGCCGCGGCAGGTCATCGGCCACGCCGACCTGGCGCCGACGCGCAAGCAGGATCCCAGCCGTTTCTTCCCGTGGCAGCAGCTGGCAGAGGCCGGCTTCGGCGTGTGGCCGCGTGCCAGCGATGGTCCCGCACCGGAAGGCTTCGATGCCTGGAATGCGCTGGCCCGCTTCGGTTACCCGCTGGAAGATCGGGACGCGGCGGTGGCCGCGTTCCACCGTCGATTCCGTGGCAGCGATGATCTGCCGAAGACGCTGGATGCGGAAGACGCGCGCATCCTGTACTCGCTGCTGCTGCAGACGCCGTGACCGGCAGCGCCGGGTCGGAATGCCGGTAGCGCCGGGCCATGCCCGGCGAGCGCACAGCGCGGGACCCGCTTTCCGCCGGCCATGGGCCGGCGCTTCACCTGCATCAGGTTGCCGGGCCAGCACCCGCCCCACTACATTGCGACCATGATCACTGTTAAGTCGTTGCCGCACGCGCTGCTCCTCCTGCTCGGTGCAGCCCTGCTCGCCGCGTGTTCCACCACCGGCACCCGCCCAGGCACGCCTGCCGCTGCCACGCCCGCTGCGGCCACCTACGCCAGGGTTGAATGGAGTGCGCTGCCACCGGTCTCGGACAGCGACCTGCAGGCCGGCTTCGTCGCCTGGCGCAGCAGCTGCACCCGCCTGAAGAACGATGCGGTCTGGGCCAGACCCTGCGCCACAGCCGCTGCGGTTTCAGACAAGGACCCGGCCGACATCCGCCAGTTCCTGCAGCGTGATCTGGACGTCTATGCGCTGCGTGCGGGTGGCCAGCATGCCGAAGGCCTGATCACCGGCTACTACGAGCCGATCTACCCCGGCAGCCTCAGCCGCACGGACACGGCAACAGTGCCGGTCTATGGCACCCCCGATGATCTGATCGTGGTGCAGCTGGACAGCGTCTACCCCGAACTGAAGGGCAAGCGCCTGCGCGGCCGCCTGGACGGCAAGGTACTCAAGCCCTATGACGACGCAGGCACCATCGCCGGCAAGGGTGCCAAGGCGCCGGTACTGGCCTGGCTGACCGATCCGATGGATCTGCAGCTGCTGCAGATCCAGGGCTCGGGCCGGGTTCGCCTGGCCGATGGCACGCAGGTGCGGCTGGCCTACGCCGAGCAGAACGGCCATCCCTATCGCGCGATCGGCCGCTGGCTGGTGGAGCAGGGCGAGCTGCGCAAGGAAGACGTCACCATGGACGCCATCCGCACGTGGGCGAAGGCCAATCCCGCGCGTGTTCCGGAGCTGCTGCGCAGCAATCCCAGCTACGTGTTCTTCGTGCGCAGCGCCGACAGCCGGGAAGGCCCGCGCGGTTCGTTGAACGTACCGCTGACTGCCGGCTACAGCGTTGCCGTGGATCGCACCGTGGTACCGCTGGGCAGCCTGCTGTGGCTGTCGACCACCCGTCCGGACGGTACGCCGCTGGTACGCCCGGTGGCCGCGCAGGATACCGGTGGCGCCATTGCCGGCGAAGTCCGCGCCGACCTGTACTGGGGCACCGGTGATGCCGCTGGGAAGCTGGCCGGCGACATGAAGCAGCAGGGCAGCCTGTGGATGCTGTGGCCGAAGGGTGTGGCATTGCCGGCCCGCTGACCGCTGACCGCTGACCGGGCCGCGGCGATGCCCGCGCGAGGTAGTGGTCGCGGGCCATGGGGATTGGCGGACGAATGGTCAAATTTTAAGGACTTTACGTGGCAAATAGTCCTGGAAAGGGGCGCAAAGTGGACCTGTCGAAACCCACTCACTTCGCAGGAGATTCCACCATGAACACCGTCACCCGCACCCTGGCCGCCACTGCCCTGGCTCTGTCCCTGCAGGCCGGCCTGTCCGCCCAGGCTGCGCAAGCGGCGCCCTCCACCGCCGTCACCGCCGTCGCCCGTACCGCCAGCACCCTCACCACCGCCGATGGCGTGCAGCTCTACTACAAGGACTGGGGTCCGAAGGATGGCCCGGTGGTCACCTTCAGCCACGGCTGGCCGCTGGACTCGGACAGCTGGGAATCGCAGATGATCTTCCTGGCCGACCATGGCTACCGCGTGATCGCGCATGACCGCCGCGGTCATGGACGCTCCAGCCAGCCGTGGGAAGGCAACGACATGGACCACTATGCCGATGACCTGGCCACGGTGATCAACACGCTGGATCTGCATGACGTGACGCTGGTGGGCTTCTCCACCGGGGGGGGCGAAGTGGCGCGCTACATCGGCCGCCATGGTACCGGCCGGGTGAAGAAGGCCGTGCTGATCAGCTCGGTGCCGCCGCTCATGCTCAAGACCGCCGACAACCCCGGCGGCGTACCGATCGAAGTGTTCGATGGCCTGCGCAAGGCGCAGCTGGAAAACCGCTCGCAGCTGTACCGCGACATTCCCTCCGGCCCGTTCTATGGCTTCAACCGCCCCGGCGCGAAGGTTTCGCAGGCCATGATCGACGCCTGGTGGGCGCAGGGCATGCTGGGCGGGCACAAGAACACCTACGATTCGATCGCCGCATTCTCGGCAACCGATTTCCGCCAGGACCTGAAGAAGTTCGACGTGCCGACGCTGGTGATCCACGGTGATGACGATCAGATCGTGCCGATCGACGTTGCCGGCCGCATGTCGGCCAAGCTGATCAAGGGCGCCCGCCTGATCGTCTACCCGGGTGCGCCGCATGGCCTGACCGAAACCCACAAGGACAAGGTCAACCAGGACCTGCTGGTCTTCCTGCAGCAGAAGTGAGTGCAGGGCCCCGGCGGTGAGCCGGGGCCCTCTGCCGTGATCGACGGGCGCATGGCAGGTCATCGCAGGGCCCCTGCGGTGCCCGCTGGGCGATAATGCCGCCCTCTGAACTCTCCGGCTGCCTCCACAGCCAGGACTCCGGCAATGAAGAACGCAAAGAAGTACTACAAGCACTGGGCCGAATCGGGCCTCGGCAAGGGCAACGTGCTGATGGAAGCACGGGGCGACAGGATCGTCCGCCAGGTGGAGATCTACGGCTCCAAGCTGGTATGGGCCGATGAAAACGGCCAGAGCGATGACCGGTTCATGCTGGCCGACCAGCCCGTCTCGTTCCTGGAATTCGATTCCGACGACGAGATCAGCGCGCGCGAATTTGAAATCGCGTGGAAGAAGGCCAAGGAAGCGACCGGGTATCCGTCTGCCTGACGCCCGGCAAACCGGCGTCCCCGATGGCTGCCAGAACTGAAATGTTATAAAGTTTCATTTTGGCACTCCATCTCCTCCCCCATGAAGACCCCCACGCTGCTGGCCGCCCTGGCGGCGGCTCCCCTTGCCCCTGACGCATTGGCGCAGTCAGCCGACGCGGCGCTCACCCTGGGCAAGGTCGATGTCCACCAGCACCGGGAAGGCGCCCTCAGCGCGCACCAGGTACTCACCTCCGTTGACGTTCTGGGCGCAGACCAGATTGAAGACCGCACCGTGTCCCACAGCTGGGAACTGCTGGGGCAGATGCCCGGCATCCAGCTGACCGAAACACGCCAGGGTGCCGAGTCGGGCAAGGTCAGCTTCCGCGCCTTCAATGGCGAGGGTTACCTCAATGCCATCAAGACCCTGATCGATGGCATCCCGAGCAACGTCAACAGCGGCAACCAGCGCTTCATCGACATGCTGTTCCCGCTGGAAATCAGCTACATCGAGGTGGTGCGCGGGACCAACGATCCGCGTTATGGGCTGCACAACATCGGCGGCAACGTGAACTTCGGCACCCGCCAGGGCGGCAGTTACACCGATGCGCGGCTGGCCTATGGCAGCTACAACACGCGCGATGCGCAGCTGGCGGTGGGCCGCGAATCCAACGGCTTCGCGCAGAACTACTTCATCGGCACCCAGGCCAGCGACGGTTATCGCGAGCACGACACCTCCAGGAAATATTCGCTGGGCGGCAAGTGGTTCTACGGTTCACTGGACGATGGCCTGCGCGTGGGCCTGACCGCGCGCGCCTATCACCACGAGGCGGACGAGCCCGGCTTCATGACGGCCGAGGAACTGCGCACGCACCGCCGTGGCAGCGACCTGCGCAACGCCCATGACGGCGACGACCGCGACATGCGCCAGTTCGCTGCGCATCTGGACCTGAAGCTGTCCGACGCGCTCGTTCTCGGCACCCGGCTGTACTACAACCGTTACCAGGACGATCGGCGCGTGACCTTCAGCGACCTGCCCACCGGCAACCTGCCGCGCCAGCGGCGGCTGTGGGACGAGCGCCAGGCCGGCCTGCTCACCACGCTTACCTGGCAGCCCGCAGCCACGCTGACGGTGGAGGGCGGGTTGAACTACGAGCAGCAGGACAACGGTTACATCCGCGAGCGGTATGCCTACGCCGAACCCACCGATTTCACCCGCCCGCCGGCCCGCGTGCAGAACGACGACCGCCACAGCTTCGACAACGTGGGCGCTTATCTGCAGGCCATCTATCAGCCAGCCGCCGCCTGGAAGATCGTGCCGGCCTATCGCGTGGACCGCTTCAATGGTCGCACGCGGTTGATGGATGGCACCCGCGGGCGGCTGCAGGACTACGGCTCCATCGGCCAGCCCAAGCTGAGCGTCATCCACAGCCTGGGCGACACCACCCACGTCTACGCGAACTGGGGCCGCACGTTCCAGGTGCTGACCGGCGCCACCGCGCCGGCCTATCTCACGCCCGGGCAGACGCCGATGCGTCCTTCCACCAACACCGGCATGGAGCTGGGCCTGAAGTTCCAGCCCTTTGACGGCGCCCAGGCCCGCCTGGCGATATGGCAGCAGGATGCGGAGAACGAGGTGTCCAACATGCCGGCCACCGGCACCACCGTCACCCTGGGCAAGACCCGCCGCCGTGGCGTGGACGCGCAGTTGAGCCTGCAGGTGGGCGACGATTGGACGGTGTGGGCCTCGCATGCGTACCAGGAAGCGAAGATCACCCGCGACAACCGCGCCCCCGGCGTGTCCCTGCAGGGTCGCGAAGTGGCCGCCACCCCGCGCCACATCAGCAACCTGGGCGTGGACTACCAGGCCAGCCAGGCACTGCGGCTGGGCCTGCAGGCGCGCGCGCAGGGCGACTACTACCTGGAAGAGCGCAACGTGGCCGGCAGGTTCGGCGGCTTCGCCGTGCTCGACCTCACTGCCGCGTACCGGATCAATCCGCGCTGGAGCGTGGACCTGCAGCTGAAGAACGTCACCGGACGCGAGTACGCCTACGCGTGGTACGACAGCTTCTTCTGGGACAGTGCCCGGCCGATGTTCTCGCCTGCCCCCGGCCGCACCATCTTCGTCGGCCTCAGCATGAAGCTGTAGACCGGCGGGGCGCTTCGGGTCGCGGAAGGAACGCATCTGCCACGCTTTTGCACTACATTGGTGCAATGTCCGACCCCGCGCCGCCACCGTCCCTCGATGCCCTGGGTACCCCCTTGGCCTGGGCCGCTGCCGACGGCCGCATCATCGGCTGCAATCCGGCCTTCGGACGCTGGCTGGGCGTCAGCGGCCGTCGCCTGCTGGGCCAGCCCCTGGCGGCGCTGGAGGTGCAGGGCGAGGCGCTGGCCCACTTCCTGGCCCGCGACGAGCGTGACAGCCTGCGCCTGCACCGGCTGGCACTGGCGGTACCGGGAGAGGCACCCCGCTTCGCCGAAGGCTGGATGAGCCGCCGTGATGATGGCGGCTGGCTGCTGGAGGCGCATCCGGTCGATGAGTTCCCCGGGCTTGATCCCACCCAGGCCCTGCCCAGCGCACTCAGCGCGGCGCTGAAGGGCCTGGCCCACGAACTGCGCAACCCGCTGGCTGGCCTCAAAGGCGCGGCGCAGCTGCTGGCGCGCCGTGCCGCACAGCGCGATGCCAGCGAGCGCGAACTGATTGAACTGATCGGTTCGGAGATCGAACGCCTCAACGGGTTGCTTGACCAGCTGCTGTCGCCGGCGCCGGCGGCACCGCATGCCGCCTTGAACATCCATGCAGCACTGGAGCGCGTGCTGCGCCTGGCCGAGAACGAAGCGGGCTGGGCGGTGCGCCTGCAACGCGACTACGACCCCAGCATTCCCGAGCTGGATGGCGACGCCGACCGCCTTACCCAGGCAGTGTGGAACCTGGTGCGCAATGCGATCCAGGCCGGCGCGGGCACCATCACCCTGCGCACGCGCGTGGAGCATGGTGCGCGGGTTGCCGAGCGGCTGCATACGCTGGCGCTGCGGCTGGAGATCGCCGACGACGGTCGTGGCGTACCCGAGGAGCTGGCCGAACACCTGTTCCTGCCCCTGGTCAGTGGTCGCGCCGAAGGCACCGGCCTGGGCCTGGCGCTGGCCCAGCAGGTCGCGCGCGAGCATCGCGGCACGCTGACCTACCGCTCGCGGCCCGGCCACACCGTATTCACCCTGCTGCTGCCGATCGGCAGCGGCACCGTTCCGGCCGAGGAGGCCCCGCGCGATGTCTGACGCGTCCCCTTCACCCCAGCGGATCTGGGTGGTCGACGATGACCGCGCCGTGCGCTTCGTGCTGTGCACCGCGCTGCGCGAGGCGGGCTACCGGGTCGATGATTTCGACAGCGCCGCCGCCGCCCTTCAGGCGCTGGCCGAGGGGTCTCCGCCGGCACTGCTGTTCACCGATGTGCGCATGCCCGGCGATGACGGCCTGGTGCTGCTCGACAAGCTCAAGGCTGCCTTGCCACAGCTGCCGGTGGTGGTGATGTCGGCCTACACCGATGTCGCCAGCACGGCGGGCGCCTTCCGCGGCGGCGCGCACGAATTCCTGTCCAAGCCGTTCGATCTGGATGATGCCGTGGCGCTGGCCCAGCGCGTGCTGCCGGCGGTCGCGCCGGCACTGGCCGCGCCGGTACCGGCCACGGAGGCCTCCGCCGACCCGTCGCCGCAGCTGGTTGGCGATACGCCGCCGATGCGCGCGCTGTTCCGCGCCATCGGCCGGCTCGCGCAGGCGCCGCTGGCGGTGCTCATCACCGGTGAAACCGGCACCGGCAAGGAACTGGTGGCCAACGCGCTGCACCGCGAATCGCCGCGTGCGCAGGGCCCGTTCGTGGCATTGAACACCGCCGCCATTCCCGCCGAGCTGCTGGAGAGTGAACTGTTCGGCCATGAAGCCGGCGCATTCACCGGCGCACAGCGCCGGCACATCGGCCGCTTCGAGCAGGCCGACGGTGGCACCCTGTTCCTCGATGAAATCGGCGACATGCCCCTGCCGCTGCAGACGCGCCTGCTGCGCGTGCTGGCGCAGGGCGAGTTCTTCCGTGTCGGCGGTCGCGAACTGATCCGTGTCGATGTGCGCGTGATCGCAGCGACCCACCAGGACCTGGAAGGACGGGTGGCGCAGGGGCTGTTCCGCGCCGACCTGCTGCATCGCCTGGACGTGGTGCGCCTGCAGCTGCCGCCGCTGCGTGAGCGCCGCGAGGACATCGCGCAGCTGGCCACCACCTTCCTGGCGGCGGCCGCACGCCGGCTGGATACGCCGACCAAGCGCTTGACCGCCGCTGCCTTGCAGGCGCTGCGCGAGCACGACTGGCCGGGCAATGTGCGCGAACTGGAGAACGTGTGCTGGCGGATGGCCGCACTGGCCGCCGCCGACACCATCGGCGTGGCCGACGTGGATACCGCGCTCAACCGGGCACGCACCCGGCGCAGCAGCACCGGCGGCACCGACCCGGGGCAGTGGGAGGCGCTGCTGTCGGAGTGGGCGCGGCGGCAACTGGCGGAGGGCGTGGAAGGGCTGCATGCGCAGGTGCGCGAGCGCGTCGATCACGCCCTGCTGGACGCTGCCCTGCAGATCACCCACGGTCGCCGCGCGGAAGCAGCGGCGCGGCTGGGCCTGGGCCGCAACACGCTGACCCGCAAGCTGGGCGCAGGCCGCCGCCGCGGCCCCCATTGAACGGTCCCTGCACGCGATCCTCGCATCCGCTTGCCGAACCGTTGATCCCTCATGGACGATGCCGTCCGTAGTGTCACCTGCAAGGAGTCTTCGATGCGCCTGTTACCTGCCCTTCTTCCGCTGTCCGCCGCCGCGCTGCTGTCCGCGTGTGGCAGTACGCCGAAGCCGCAGCCCACGCCACCGCCGCCGGTCGTGACCAGTACCGCACAGCAGGCCGAGGCGAATCTGGCCCCGGCGTCGGCCAGCATCGTCAGTGGCCGGCTGGTGCTGAAGGTCGAACCGGCAGGCGTACATATCACCGGCCTGGTCGGTGGCCTGCAGCCGATGCAGCAGGCAGGCTTCCATATCCACGAGCGTGGTGATTGCAGCGCTGTGGATGCCAGCAGTGCGGGCAATCACTTCAATCCCGGCGGCGTCGCGCACGGGCGCGCCGGTGCCGGCACGCATCACCTGGGCGACATCGACAACCTGCGTGCCGATGCCCAGGGCCGCGCCAACGTCGACATCCACCTCAAGGGCGTTACTCTGGGCGGAGGCGCCGCCACCGATATCGCAGGACGCGCATTGGTCGTGCATGCCAATGCCGATGACTATCGCAGCCAGCCTGCCGGCAATGCCGGCGTTCGCATCGCCTGCGGCGTGATCCGCGTGACGCGCTGATCGCCGCCGGCCATCTTCCAAGGAGAGCATCCATGCGTCTGATCCATACTTCGCTGTTCGCGGCCATCGCCGCCCTGGGCCTGGCGGCCTGCGGCAAGCCGGCCGACACCCCGCAGACCGAGACGCAGCCGGCCGCGCCGGCCGAGAGCGCAACCACCGAACCGGCGCCCGCTGCAGAACCGGCGTCCACCGCCGATGCCTCGGCCACGGCCGAGCTGGCACCCACCCAGGGCAACGAGACCAAGGGCAGCGTCACCTTCAAGCGGGTTGACGGCAAAGTGCACGTCACGGGCCAGATCAGTGGCCTGAAGCCCGGCAGCGAACACGGTTTCCACATCCACGAGAAGGGCGACTGCAGTGCGCCGGACGGCACCAGCGCCGGCGGTCATTTCAACCCGGGCAAGCAGGACCATGGCAGCGTGGCCAGTGATCCGCACCACGGTGGCGACATGCCCAACATCAAGGCCGACGACAAGGGCGTGGCCACCATCGATGGCCCGGTGTCGAGCAACGTGAACATCGGCAAGGGCGATGATTTCGACATCATCGGCCGTGGCCTGATCGTCCACGCCGATCCGGATGACTACACCAGCCAGCCGACCGGCAACGCAGGTGCGCGCCTGGCCTGCGCAGTGATCCAGAAGGCCCCGTAAGGCCGGGCCCGCTGGATTGGAAAACGCCGGCGCAGGCCGGCGTTTTTCTTTGCATCCCTTTCTGTAGAGC
Source organism: Stenotrophomonas sp. STEN225 (assembly GCF_056756445.1). Taxonomy (NCBI): domain Bacteria; kingdom Pseudomonadati; phylum Pseudomonadota; class Gammaproteobacteria; order Lysobacterales; family Lysobacteraceae; genus Stenotrophomonas; species Stenotrophomonas sp. STEN225. Next base: position 214,758 of record NZ_JBRRBV010000003.1, read on the forward strand.
CGAGCCCAGGCTCGGCTGCTTTTCCGGCGGCCTGAGCCGAGCATGGGCTCGGCTCTACAACACGCGGCCGCCGTTTCCTTGTCAGCGCGCCAGCAACTCGCGCGCGTCCTGTCCCGCCTCGCAATGCACGAACAGCACCGGCACACCGTGTGCTTCCAGCACTGCCGCCATCTGCCGCTGGCGCATCAGGAACTGCTCATAGATGCCCTGCAGGCGATCGCAGTCGCCACTGTCATGACTGTAGTGGGCGCACCAGCCGGCCGGATCGAACAACGCCATGCGCGCCTCGCCATGGCTGTAGCGCAGCAGCGGCTCCGGTGCGGCCTCAAGCCATTCATCCTCGCCCGGCGCCATGATCGCGGTCTCGATCAACGGCCACAGCGCGGCCAGGCCCTGGTTGTCGTACTGCATCGACATCATCGCGGCCAGGTCATTCACGGTGAAATAGCGCGCATGCTCGATGCGGGCACCGAAACTGTTCTGCGCCATCAGCGCGGTATCGGCATGGGCCATGCCATTGGCCAGCAGCACCTCTTCCAACGCATCGGCCACCGCACGGGTGGTCGCCACATCACTGCCGGTCAGCAGGAACGGCAGCACACGCAGGCCGCCACCCACCAGCGTCGAATCGGCCTGGAACGGCAGCGGCACATCGCCATTGGCATCGGTACCGAAGGCCAGCAGCCGCGGGCCCTGGTTGCGGCCCGGCGCGCGCATCTGCAGTTCTTCCAGACGGCGATGGATCGGCCAGCCCGGGCGCAGCACTTCGGCCGGGTCGAAATGGGCGGCGGCCAGGACCAGGTCCAGCTCGGCCACGGCCGGTACCAGCTTGGACAGGTCGCGGCCGACGCGCTCGGCCAGTTCACCGGCCTGGTCTGCGCTGAGTACCGCCTGGCGGGGGATCTCGCCGCCGGCCAGTTCCAGGGCCAGCACGCCAAGGGCATTCATCGCGGGGTCGGGTTTGCTCATGGTTCCACGGTTGGCCCATCACAGGGCGGCAGCTACACTTGGCCCCATTATGCCTGCTCTGTCGTGCAGGCCATGTTGCAGACACCCTCATCCATGCCAGGTATCTCCATGCCCAACGCTCGTCCCGTCGCCATTCTCGGTGGCGTCCGCATTCCGTTCTGCCGCCAGAACACCGCGTATTCGGATGTCGGCAACCTCGGCATGTCGGTCCGTACGCTGGGCGCGCTGGTCGAACGCTTCGGCCTGCACGGCCAGCAGCTGGGTGAAGTGGCGATGGGTGCGGTGATCAAGCACTCCAGCGACTGGAACCTGGGCCGCGAAGCCACGCTGTCCTCCGGACTGTCGCCGCTCACCCCGGGCATCACCCTTCAGCGTGCCTGCGGCACGTCGCTGGACAGCATCATCACCGTCGCCAACAAGATTGCCCTGGGCCAGATCGAATCGGGCATCGGCGGCGGGTCGGACACCACTTCCGACGTGCCGATCGTGTACGGCAAGAAGCTGCGTGCACGCCTGCTGGCCGCCAACCGCGCCAAGAGCACCGGCGACAAGATCCGCGCGCTGACCTCCGGCTTCAAGTTCTCCGAACTCAAGCCCGAGTTCCCGGGCGTGGCCGAACCGCGCACCGGCAAGAGCATGGGCGATCATTGCGAGGACATGGCCAAGGAATGGAACATCTCGCGTGACTCGCAGGACGAGTGGGCGGTGTCCTCGCACAAGAAGCTGGCCGCCGCCTATGAGCGTGGCTTCTTCAACGACCTGATCGCGCCGTTCCGCGGCGTGGAGCGCGACAACATCCTGCGCCCGGATACCTCGCTGGAAAAGCTGGCCACGCTGAAGCCTGCGTTCGACAAGGTGTCCGGCCGCGGCACCCTGACCGCCGCCAACTCCACGCCGCTCACCGATGGTGCCGCGGCGGTGCTGCTGGCCAGCGAGGAATGGGCCCGCGCCCACGGGCACGAGCCGCAGGCCTACCTGCGCGATGCGCATGTCTCGGCGGTCGATTTCGTGCACGGCGAAGGGCTGCTGATGGCACCGACCGTGGCCGTGCCCGAGATGCTCAAGCGCAACGGCCTGACCCTGCAGGACTTCGACATCTACGAAATCCACGAAGCGTTTGCCGCACAGGTGCTGTGCACCCTGCGCGCGTGGGAGAGCGAGGATTACTGCCGCAACCGGCTGGGCCTGGAGGCACCGCTGGGCCGCATCGATCCGGACAAGATCAATCTGCTGGGCTCGTCGCTGGCTACCGGTCACCCGTTTGCCGCTACCGGTGCGCGTGTGATCGCCACGGCCGCAAAGCAGCTGGCCGAACGCGGCGGCGGCCGCGCGCTGGTGTCGATCTGCACGGCAGGCGGCATGGGCGTGGTGGCGATCGTCGAGCGCTGATCGCTGCAGAAGGCTGTACATGGAAAAGCCGCCCGGATGGGCGGCTTTTTCGTTGCGGACCCGGTGGGGTGCCGATCCTTCGCCGGCACTGCACCGGTCAGGGAAGACGGGGGTTGCCGAACTCGTCGCGCTCTTCGTTGGCGTTGTACACCGGCGGTTGCGGCACCGTCGGCAGATCTTCCACGGTGGCGCGCGGCGGCACTTCATCGGCACCGGCCCCTGCCGTGCGCACCAGCGCCACACTGTCCTCGCCGCGCTGCAGGCGCAGCGCGTTGGCCAGGCACTGTGCAGCCAGGGCGTGTTCACCCCGCTGGGCGAACAGCTCACCCAGCGCTTCCCAGGCCGGGGCACCGGCGCCGCTGGCGATCGCTTCGTGCAGGAACGTATCGGCAGCGTCCCATTGCTGCTGGGCCAGGGCGACGCGGCCCTGTGCCAGGCGCAGCGCCGCCGAATCGTCATGCACGTTGCGCCAGCGCTGCAGGTTGGCCTGGCGGGTGGCGAGGCGTTCGGCCGGCAGGCGGCCATACAGGGCCACCAGTTCGTCGTCCCACCGCTGGTCCAGGGCGTGCTCCAGCGCCAGCAGCGCCGGCTCGTCCCAGTTCAGCGCCACCGCGCGGCTGGCATAGGCGCCCACCACGTCGGGGGTCGGCCGCAGCGCTTTCGGCGTGGCTTCCCACTGCGCGGCCAACGCATTGACGTCGGCCGCTTCCAGCAGCGCCTGCGCGGCCAGGCGCGCTTCCAGTTCGCTGTTGGATTCGGCCGGCAGCACCTTGCTCTGACGCAGGGCGCCCAGCTGTCCATACGCTTCGTGCGCACGACCGGCGCGGGCCAGTGCCTCGGTGCGCAGCCACAGGCCACGCGGCGGAAGCGGCTGGATCGCGGCCACATCCAGCACGTTGATCGCGTCCACCGGCAGGTCGCGCGCCAGCAGCTGCTCGGCGCGCAGCAGCGCCTGCAGGGTGGCATCGGATTCACCCAGCCGCTGCAGCAGCGCCTCACCTGCGCTGGCGTCAGCACGTGCCTGTGCACTGCGCACGGCATTGGCCAGCGCCACCGCGCTCACTTCCGGATCCTTGGCGGCGCCGTCGAGCAGCTTTTCCGCACGCTGCCACTGGCCGTGCTCGTAAGCCTGCAGGCCATCGATCAGGCGCACCCGGCCCTGCTTGCGGCGGTAGCGGCCCCACGCACGGAACGGTGCGGCGATCAGGCTCCACAGCAGCCACAGCACCAGGACTGCAATCACCGTCAGCAGCGCCACCTTCGGCAGGTTGCTGTGATAGTCGTAGCCGCCATAGCGCAGAATCACTTCGCCGTAGCGGTTGAGATCGTCGGTGCCGAGCCATTGCGCGGCGACCACACCAATGGCCACGGCCAGCAACAGCACGACCAGGGATTGCAGGGGTTTCATTCGGGTAGCCTCCGGTCGGTCTGGGTGCGCAGCTGTTGCAGGGTGCTGCCTAGGACGGTGTTGCTGGTCTGCAAGGGAAGCTCGCGCAAGGCCTGCAGTTCAGCACGCTGCGCGCGCAGGGCCGGTGAATCCGGCCAGCGCCGCTGTGCCCACTGCTCCACGCGCGACAGCGCGGCGTCACGGCCGGCACGGTCGCCGCGCTCGATCGCCGCCCGGGCCAGGGTCAGTTCCAGTTGCAGTGCATCGTCGGCGTTGCGCCGTTCGGCGGCGGTCAGCGGACCGTTCTGGCGGCTCGGGCTGATATCGACGAAGGGCGCCAAAGCGGCCTGCCACCACGCTCGCGTCTGGTCGCCGGCCGGCGTACTGGCCACCTGGGTCGGCAGCCCCTGCAGGGCGCCGGCCAACGCATCCAGTCGCTGCAGCGCCTGAACGCGGGGTCCGGCACCCAACGCATCGAGGGCATCGCGCTCCTGTACCAGCGCCTGGCGCAGGTTCAGGCCCTCGCTGTCAGGCAGCGCGGCCAGCGCGGTCGCGGCCTGTGCATAAAGACGGCGGGCACCTTCGACATCGTCGGCGTAGTTCAAGCGCTGTGCGGCCTGGGTCAGCAGCAGTTCGGCCTCGTCGCGCTGCACGGCCTGTCGGCCCTGGTTGGCGCTGTCGGCGAGCTTGGCGAGGTTTTCCTCCAGCAGCGCGCTGCGCTGCGACAGGCCCAGCATCTCGTCGCGCAGCACACGGTTGGTTGCGGCCGCGTCCTGCAGGCGTTGGCTGGTTGCGCGCTGGTCGCGACGCAGCGCATCCAGCGTGGCCTCCAGGCCCTGCAACTGCACCGCCATCGTCCGCGACTGTGCTTCCTGCTCATGCTGTTGCTGCTGCCAGAAACGCCAACCGGCATAGCCTCCTGCCCCGAGCACGGCCACCACCGCCAGCGGCAGCAGCCAGCGCAGGGAGCGGCGGGGTGGGGAAACGGGGGCGGTGTCGTTCATCAGGCTTCCTTGTCGGCGGCGTCGCCGGAAGGGTTCCGGCAGGCAGCGTCAAGCACAGCATCCCTGTTGCCGACGACAGCGGCAAGCGTGACCCACGTCCCTGTTCAGGTCGCTGCCGGCCCGGTGAGCGTGGTGTGTGCAGCGGCGATCAACTGCGGGGTGGTCGGCCCCGCGCTGCGTACCACCCGCAGGCCCAGCGCCTGCGCCTGCATGCCCAGCCGTTCGCTGGCGACCAGTGCGGTGGCATGGGCCTGCAGCCGCTGCTGCCACTGCGGCGACAGCTGCTCCCACACACGTTGCAGGGCTTCACCGCTGCTGACCGCCATCAGCCAGGGCGCAGAACACTCTCCCAGCCGTGACAGGGCGCGAGGCGACAGGCGCAGTGGTTGGCGCCGATAGACATCGGCACGTTCGATGCTGGCACCCGCCGCCTGCAGCCGGGCGGCAATCAGGCCCCGGCCACCGGGCGCGGTGACCAGCCCGATCCGCAGGCCCTGTACCGCCGCCAGTACCGGCAGGGCCAGCAGCCCCTCGCTGTCCATCCGCTGCGGCGCGTGGACCTCGCTGATGCCGTGCGCCTGCAACGCGCGTGTGGTGCCCTCGCCGACCGTCAGCCACGGGCTGTGCTGCGCCGGGCGCAGCGGCAGCAGCGCGGCAGCCGCCGTGACGGCTGCGGGGCTGGTGAACACCACCCGATCGCAGTTCAGCGCGCGTTGCAGCTGGCGCACCACGGCAGGGCCCTGCAAGCGTTGCAGCCGCCACGGCGACAGCGCCACCAGCTGCCCGCCGAGCCCAGCAACGGCGCGGCGCAGCGCCGAATGCTGGCCCTGCGGACGCAGCGAGATCAGCGTCCAGCCCGCGCCGCGGCACGCGCTGCCAGTGGGTATCGTATGGTCATCCATTGCCTGCATTATGCGGGCCCGCCGTTGTCGTGGTTGCTGCTCCGATGTCCGTTGATGCCCTGAGCTCCTCGTTGGCCTCCCTGCAGGAGGTGCTGGACTGCATGCCTGCGGTCCGTGCCATGCAGATCCGCCTGGACGGCTATGCCGATGGCGTGCTGCGCATCACCGCGCCGCTGACGGCGAACGTCAACGACAAGGGCAACGCCTTCGGCGGCAGCCTGGCCTCGGTGCTGACCCTGTCCGGCTGGGCGCTGGTCAGCCTGCGCCTGCGCCTGGCCGGCCACGACGCCGAGGTCTACGTGGCCGACAGCAACCTGCGCTACCTGGCACCGGTCTACGAAGACCTGCACGCGCAGGCCGAGGCGGCCGAAAGCGGTGCCTGGGACACCTTCCTGGCCACCTTCCGCCAGCGTCGCAAGGCCCGCATCAGCATCATCGCTACCCAGCCGGCCGCCGACGGCCGGGCCGCTGCCGAGTTCAGCGGTCGCTTCGTTGCCTTCGCCAAAGGGTAGGATGGCAGGCTGACGCCCTGCGGAAACCCCTGATGCGCCGCCTCATCCAGATCCTGTTGTGTTCCCTGCTGCTGGTCAGCGCCATGGCCGGTGCCGACGAGCTGAGCCGCAAGCAGCGCAAGATGCTGGAAGAGACCCAGATCGCCTACGGAGCGACGATCCGCTGGGGCAGCATGGACGACGCCATCGGCTACCTGGATCCGGTGCTGCGCAAGGAAAAGCCGCCCACCGAGTTCGAGCTCAACCGTTATGCACAGCTGCGGGTGTCCTCCTACCGCGAGCGCAGCAGCGCCTCGCTGCCCGATGGCCAGGTCGAGCGCCGGGTGGAAATCGGCGTCATCAACCAGAACACCCAGGCCGAGCGCACCGTGGTGGTGACCGAGCGGTGGCGCTGGGATGCCGAGGCCAAGCGCTGGTGGCAGGCCGGTGGCCTGCCGGATCTGTGGCAGGGGCAGTGACGGGCCGCGTCCGGCTTGTGCGACAATCGGCGCCCGCTTATCGACCCGTGACCTGAGTGAATTACGAAGAGTTGCTGGCCTTTGCAGGCCGAAACCCGATGCTGTCCGCGGCCCTGGTCGGCCTGACCGTGGCCCTCATCGTCACCGAAATCCGCCGCCTGTTCCGGGGCTTCAAGGGCATCAAGCCCGCCGAACTGACCCAGCTGATGAATGCGGGCGGCACGGTGGTGGTGGACCTGTCCGCCAGCGGTGACTTCGAAAAGGGCCACATCGCCGGCAGCCGCAATGCGCAGGCCAGCGCGTTCGGCCCGGAGCACAAGCTCGTGGCCAGCGCCAAGCAGGCGCCGGTGGTTCTGGTGTGCCGAAACGGCAACGCATCGGAAACCGCCGCCAAGGCGCTGAAGAAGGCCGGTTTCGAAAAGGTCTTCGTGCTCGAGGGCGGCATTCCCGCCTGGCAGCAGGCCGAACTGCCGCTGGTCAAGGGCCGCAACTGATTGCCGCAGGTGGCGGATCCGGCCTTGTATGGGCCTGATGCCGCCCCCATCGCAGTAATTCGACCCTAGTTTTCATTGCATTCACCTGGAGTTACTGGAAATGTCCGAAGAGATCACCAACGGCGCCGCTGCGCCGGTCGATGCCGCTACCGGCCCCGCTTTCACCGTCGAGAAGATCTACGTCAAGGACGTCTCCTTCGAGTCGCCGAACGCACCGACCATCTTCAATGACCAGGTGCAGCCGGAGCTGCAGCTGAATCTGAACCAGCAGGTGCAGCGCCTGGGTGAGAACGCGTTCGAAGTCGTGCTGGCCGTCACCCTGACCTGCCAGGCCGGTGAGCGCACCGCCTACGTGGCCGAAGTGAAGCAGGCCGGCGTGTTCGGCCTGGTCGGCCTGGACCCGCAGTCGATCGACGTGCTGCTCGGCACCCAGTGCCCGAACATCCTGTTCCCGTACGTGCGCCAGCTGGTCAGCGATCTGATCCAGGCCGGCGGCTTCCCGCCGTTCTTCCTGCAGCCGATCAACTTCGAAGGCCTGTACGCAGAAACCCTGCGCCAGCGCCAGGAGCAGGGCGACGCACCGTCGCTGGCTGACTCCGAGCCGGCCGGCAACGCCTGAATCCGTCGCGACGTCACGGATGAGCACTACCGCTGACAAGATCGCCGTGCTGGGCGCCGGTTCCTGGGGAACCGCGCTGGCCAGCCTGCTCGCCCGGCACGGTCATCCGACCGTGCTGTGGGGGCGTGATGCCGCCGTGGTCGAGGCCATCGACCAGCGCCACGAGAATCCGCGCTACCTGCCGGGCATTCCGCTGCCGGACAGCCTGCATGCCACCACCGACCTGGCGTCGGCGGTGCACGGTGCCGCCTGGATCCTGGTGGTGACCCCGTCGCACGCGTTCAACGAGACCGTGCGCGCGCTGGCGCCGCTGCGTCCGGCCGGTGCCGGCGTGGCCTGGGCGACCAAGGGTTTCGAGCCCGGCTCCGGCCGTTTCCTGCATGAAGTCGCGCGCGAGATCCTCGGCGAGGACGTGCCGCTGGCCGTCGTCACCGGGCCGTCGTTCGCCAAGGAAGTCACCCAGGGCCTGCCCACCGCGATCACCGTGCACGGCGACGTGCCGGCGTTCGCGCAGACCGTGGCCGAAGCGATGCATGGCCCGGCGTTCCGTGCCTACACCGGCGACGACATGGTCGGTGCCGAGCTGGGGGGCGCGATGAAGAACGTGCTGGCCGTGGCCACCGGCGTTGCCGATGGCATGCAGCTGGGCCTCAACGCCCGTGCCGGCCTGATCACCCGCGGCCTCAACGAGATGCTGCGGCTGGCCGCGGCAATCGGTGCCAAGCCGGAAACCCTGATGGGTCTGGCGGGCCTGGGCGATCTGGTGCTGACCTGCACCGGCGACCTGTCGCGCAACCGCCGCCTGGGCCTGGCCCTGGGCCGCGGGCAGACGCTGCAGGATGCCGTGCGCGAGATCGGGCAGGTGGTCGAATCGGTGCAGACGGCCGATGAGGTGATGCGTCAGGCACGCCGACACGGCATCGACCTGCCGATCTCCGATGGCGTACGCGCCGTACTGCACGGCGAGCAGACCCCGGCAGAGGGCCTGCGCGCATTGCTGGCGCGCGAACAGAAACCGGAATATCCGGACACGCTGTTCAAGTAACCGAAAACCCCGGCCATGCGTCGGGGTTTTTTCATCAGGGAGTACCCCATGCGGGTGCCGGACCGGACACAGGCTCTGGTCGGTGCCAAGCTTGCTTGGCATCACGCGCGCAGCATATCCACGCATGGCGTGGATCCACTGCAACGCCCGATCACCGCGCCCTTGGCGGCGCGTTGCCGTTGTCCATGTCCGAGAAGATCAGCCAGGGTCCATCGCCCGCGCGCGTCAGCGTCAGCGTGAACTTTCCGGTATCGCCGACGTTGCCGCCAAACGTGTAGGCACCAATGATGTAGGCCGTGCTCCTGTCCACCGCGTACGCCAGCGCACGCAGGCGCAGCGGGCTTCCACCCTGTCCGGCGTAGGCGGCCGCGATCGCGTCGCGCCCGCGCACCGGCGGCTGGTGGCTTTGCAGGATGAATCCGTCTTCGGCGAACAGCGCCGCCAGTGCCTTGCCATCGCCCGCGCTCCACGCCCGCTCGTAGTCGCGCAGCACGCGATCCAGTGCCGCAGGCAGTGCCACGTCGGGCAGGCGTTCAGCGGGCGGCGGTGCGCTGCTGGCGTGCTGCGCGAGGGCAGGACCGGCCAGCAGCACGGTGGTAAGAAGGATCGCGGCATGGAAGGGTCGGCGCATGCGAAGAGTCCCGGGCGGTGGCAGAAGCCTGGCCTCAAGAATAACCACACGGGCCGGCCCCGGATCACGCGGCCGAGGGTGCGCGAAACGTCCCTGTCAGCCCGGACGCAGCAAGGTGCCGGCCTGCACTGACAGTGACAGGCAGGCCATCACCAGTCCTTCCATCACGCGATCGCCCACGTACTGCTCCTCCGGCCCGTTCTGCCGGACACGCTCGGCGGCCAGCAGCATCTCCAGCGCCACCCGCAGGCCGGCGTGCGCGCAGTCGGCATCGGCCAGCGCCAGTTGACGGCCAGGCAGCGGATGGCGTTCCGGCCAGGGCAGGCCATCGGCGGCTGCGCCGCTGCCGATCCGTTTCAGCGTGGCGATGAAGGTGTTGGGGTCGGACGGGGACTGTTGGGGGGTCGCATCGGCGTCGTTGGCCGGCGCGCTGTCGGAATGCGGAGGGGGAAACTCGGGTGTGGTCATTGATGAGGCTCCGTGCAGGACAGACGGTAGCCGCCACGGATAAAGGTGGCGGGCGGAGACGTGGCTCGAAAACCGGGAGGTTGCTAGGCCGGCAGGCACAAGGCCTCCACGCTCCGCCCGCCATGGCCGGCGGACGCGTTGCCAGCCGGCACCACACGAGGTGACACCGGCTGGCAACCGTAATCAAGCAACTCCACGGGTTTTCGATGCCCGGCCACCTTTTGGGGTGGCACCGCATCTGTACCTGTGTCACTGCGCAACGCCAATGAGCCGAGTTGTATTCAACCCACGATGCTCGACGCTTTCAGCATCCTCGCACACGGTTAAGTAGTCGCAGACGTTGATGGCGCAAGGGCCTCACGCATTCGGGGAATTTGCGACACGAGTCGTGGTTGAGTGCTTCGGGGTGCCGCGAAACTTGGACGATTGCGACAGCGCGGGCCAGAAGCAGGCATCGGCCCTCTACGACCGCCCGCGGTCACCCGCACCATGCCTCTCGTACCAGCCTTCAGTACGGTTCACGATACGAACGACCGACAACATCACCGGCACCTCGATCAGCACACCGACAACGGTGGCCAGTGCGGCGCCCGAATGCACCCCGAAGAGCCCGACGGCGGTGGCGACCGCCAGCTCGAAGAAGTTGCTCGCGCCGATCAGCGCCGACGGGCCGGCCACGCAATGGGCGACGCCCAGACGACGGTTGAGCAGATAGGCCAGGCCCGAAGTGAAATAGACCTGGATCAGGATGGGCACGGCGATCAGCGCGATGACCAGCGGCTGCTCGACGATCTGCTGACCTTGAAAGCCGAACAGCAGCACCAGTGTCAGTAGAAGGGCCGACAGCGAAACCGGGCCGAGTCGGGTCAGCGCCAGCTGCAGACCGGCCTCGCCGCTGCGCGAAAGCATCCAGCGGCGCAGCAGGGTGGCAACACCGGCAGGTGCAACGATGTACAAACCCACTGACAGCAGCAGGGTGTCCCACGGAACAGTGATCGCGGACATGCCGAGCAGCAACGCGACCACCGGCGCATAGGCCACCACCATGATCGCGTCGTTCAGCGCGACCTGGCTCAACGTGAAGTTCGCATCGCCGCGGCACAGGTTGCTCCACACGAACACCATCGCGGTGCAGGGCGCGGCTGCCAGCAGGATCAGGCCGGCGATATAGCTGTCGATCTGGCCGGCTGGCAGCCATTCCGCGAAGAGGTGACGCAGGAATACCCAGCCCAGCAGTGCCATCGAAAAGGGCTTGACCGCCCAGTTGATGAACAACGTTACGCCGATGCCTTTCCAGTGCTGCTGCAACTGGCGCATTGCGCCGTAGTCGACCTTCAGCAGCATCGGGATGATCATCAGCCAGATCAGTGCCGCGACCGGCAGGTTGACCTTGGCCACTTCGGCGGACGCCAGTGCCGCAAAGGCGCCGGGCAGGAGGTGTCCCAGCAGGGTACCGGCCGCGATGCACAGCGCGACCCACAGGGTGAGGTAGCGCTCGAACAGGCGCATGCGCGCGGGCGCCGTCACGGTGTGCTGTCGGTCGGCTGCAACCGGCCGATCTGATCCAGAGCGTTCTGCATTGCCTCGCGGTCGGACCACAACGATCCGGGCAGATCGATCAACGCACGCAGCCGCGATTTCACGATGGCATGCGCGCGTGCAAACGCGGCTGCTTTCTCGGCATCGCTGCCTGCAACTGCGGCCGGATCCGGCTGGCCCCAGTGGCTGCGAATGAAGTCGCCAAACACCACCGGGCAGGCGTCTGCCGCAGCCGAATCGCACACGGTGATCACCAGGTCCATGGGCGCAGCATCCACGAACTCATCCCACGATTTGCTGCGCAGCCCATCGATGGTGATTCCTTCGGCCTGCAGCTGTGCGAGCGCGAATGGGTTGACCTGGCCGGTGGGGTGGCTGCCTGCGCTGAATGCATTGAAACGTTCAGCGCCCCAGGCTCGCAGCGTGGCCTCGGCAAGGACGCTGCGGGCGCTGTTGCCGGTACAGAGGAACAGGACGTTGCGTGTCATGGTGCAATCGTTGTGATGGCAGGAGGTTGGATCGGACTTCAGCACTTGCATGCGGGCGCAGTGGGCCCGCACTCCTCGCTCGGCGAACCCGCGCAGCAGTTGTGCGTGAGGTACTCGATCAAGCCGGTCATGGCGGCGAAGTTGGCGCGGTAACAGACATTGCGGCCCTGGCTCTCGTTCTCCACCAGGCCGGCCTGTACCAGCTCCTTCAGGTGGAAGCTGAGTGTGGCCGGTGGCACCTGCAGGGCCGCCGCGATGTCACCGGCCACGCGCCCCGCTGGACCGGCTTCCACCAGCAGGCGGAAGGCCGCCAGGCGGGTGGCGTGGCCCAACGCGGTGAGCGCGACGATTGCATTTGACGTTTCCATATTTCTAGAATAGTCGAATGAATAAGACGATCGCAAGTACCCAGCTGCCGAATCTGAGGGAAGCCTCGCTGCCCCGGCCCGACCCCAGCCTGCTCGCCGCGGGGAATCTGGGACCGCCCCGCATCCTGCTGCTCTACGGTTCGCTGAGGCCGCAGTCGTTCAGCCGCAAGCTGGCCCTGGAAGCCGAGCGGCTCCTGCAGCATCTGGGTTGCGAAACCCGGGTGTTCGATCCGCATGCGCTTCCGATGGTGGACAGCGTGGACAGGAGCCATCCCGAAGTGCAGCGGCTGCGCGCGTGGTCGCAGTGGTCTGAGGGGCAGGTGTGGGTCAGCCCGGAACGGCACGGTACCGTCACCGGCGTGTTCAAGAACCAGATCGACTGGCTGCCGCTGGAGGACGGCAGCGTGCGGCCCACGCAGGGCAGAACGTTGGCCGTGATGCAGGTGAGTGGCGGCTCCCAATCGTTCAACACCGTCAACACCCTGAGGGTGTTGGGGCGCTGGATGCGCATGCTGACCATCCCCAACCAGTCTTCGGTGGCCAAGGCCTGGCAGGAGTTCGATGAGGACGGACGAATGAAGCCCTCGCCATACTACGACCGGGTGGTGGATGTCATGGAGGAACTGGTGAAGTTCACCCTGTTGACGCGGGGCCGGGCGGACTACCTGGTGGATCGCTACAGCGAGCGCAAGGGCGACGCTGCAGCGGTAGTGCTGGCGCAGGCCGCAGGGGCGACGACCGCAGCCGGCACCGGGTGACGGCGCTGCGCGACGCCTCCCGGGTGCACCCGCCTCAGCTGGCAGCCCCCATCCGGCTGTGCCCCTCAAGGCGTGCCGCCGACAGATACCGGCAGTAGCGGCCGATGAAGATGCCGGTGAAACCACCGGACAGCAGCAGGTAGGCAGCGCTGAAACCTGCGTTCGCGCTCAGCGCGGGCGACACTGCGAGCGCCGTTTCGAAGCCATACTTCACCAGGAAAGTGATCAGCAGCAGCGGCAGCAGGCTGTAATCCGCGCTGCGCCACAGCCGTCCCGTCGCACTGTTCATGGCCACACGCGCCCGGCGCAGCAACAGCCAACCCAGGCCCGTTCCTGCGCCGACGCCGACCAGCCACTCGCCCCAGGCCGACCACGATGCGCCGTAGCGGTGGCTGATGGACCACACCCCCCATGCCGCGAACACCGCCGGCACGATCGCCAGCGTAGGCAACGAGGTTTCGCCGGGCTTCATGGCCGCGATGCCCCGGGTGATGAGAAACACCATCAGCACCCAGACCCAGATCGGAGTATGCGAAAGGAGTTGCTGGAACAGGCTCATGACAGGTCCCCTTGGGTGAGTGCCGGCGCAGTGGTGCCGGGCGGTGACGCGTACTATTCGCGCCGGAGCCTTTCCGAACCAGTGACAGGTGTCAGCCGCCTGAAGGGACATGACGGGTAGGTGGCGCTGGCATGCAGCAGCATGCGCTGTTAGACGGGCAAGCATAGGTTTGACCGCCTCTGCAACCAAAGGTCATACCGTCTAGCCCCGTCTACTCGCTCAACTATGGTTGCTTGGCAAGCATACGTTCGCCCCCGCTCAGGGCAGAACATAGGTCCAACAAAGACTTTGCGTCAGATGACGATCCTCGAGCAGAACTATGGTTGCCCCTATTCAGTTTAATCTGACGAAGCCTAAAGCATTCATAAATCTGAATAAGGCTTGCAATCCCACACCTCTTCACCTGCTAACTATTGGGACCGTTGTTGTGTCCTCGACTCAGTCCGCCGGCGCTTCCATTTCGTCGTGTTGCTCACGTGTGCGATGGGGCGCTCCAGCTTTATTGCGATCTTAAGAGGCGCACGACTAGGCCACGGAGCGTTGCCGGTTTTTGAACGGGGACTGGACTTCAGATGGAGATACTCGCCAATGCCCGCTCCTGGCCGGAAGCGGACATCAGCTCTGCGTCGGCGCTTGGCCTGGTGCTATTCTCCGCTTTCGACCCTAAGCGGACCTTGTTGCGTTCCCGTGAGCAAATTCCGGTAACTTGCACGGACTTGCACCAGGCGTAGGAGATGAAGGTGGGGGAATTTACGAAGCGAGTCCGCGACGGCGATATCGCCGGGCCGCTGAGGCGGGCATTCACGCCTGACAAGTGGAACCGCGCATTCGGTGACCTGCCCGCGCCGGACGCCGTAGATCACGACATACATGCCGCTGGGCTAGCCCTACACGAAAAGCTCGCGGTGATTCGCGGGGTCCTGAAGCTTTCCTCATCCGACACGATCTCCGCGACGACCAAACTTCGGGCGTTTCTTGCGATCGCGAACTACGACTTATTCGTCACGCGCGATAAGACCAAGCTCGCGATCGAGAAATTTCAGGCGGATAGAGAGGGCGAATCGGATGAGATCTACGCCATGGAGGAAATGGCGGGGGTGAAACTCAGCTTGCCAGGGGGATTCGACTGGATGCCCAACGAGGTCGTGGAAAGCCTTGTGGATGGAATCGAACTACCAATCCGGGTTGTTCTGCAAGCCAACCCTGGCTTGGCCGGCAATCCTCGAATGAATCAGATCCCGTGGATCGAGGCCGGCCGCGAGCTGAATCTAGGCATCCTGTATCGCTTCGCCGAGGACGTGTGGGATGACTGCCTCTGGAACAGTTACAAGATGGTCGACAAGGGGCGAGTCAAGGTTTTCCTGCCGCAGGATATCGATGTACTCCGCGCCTATCGAATAGGCCTGGCGCGCCGGACTTCGCTCTCAATGGCTTTTAACGTAGTGGCGACGCACTTCCAGCGCGACGTGCTCGCTAGCGGTGCGCGGCTGAGAGTCCGTGAGGTCTACGGCATCGAGCGTCGTGGTAAACGGCAAATCATCAAGGTCGCCAAGCACGGCGTCTCTACCGAGGTGATCCAGGACCTCACTGTCCTGCGCACCCATGCCGCCGAGCCGTATTACGGAGAGTTGCTTGAGGAACGTCTTGAATCTCTCCAAGGATTGACCTTGTCCGCGCTCATCGACGCCTGGACGGTCATCTCGCGCGCCGCGCATGTGCTGGTTCAGTCCATTGGCGAGAAACATGCCCGTAATGTTGGGGACGATCGTGTGCATGCCTGGATGCCCGAATACGCGCCCACGCTGCAGGTCGGTGCGCTAGTGGACGCACTAGCGGCCGCGACCGGGATCAACAAGCCGGAAGGTAGGCAAATCGTGGAGTTCTTCACGTTCCGTGGCAATGCGGGACAGGAGATCTGGGCGCAGCCACTGGTACCTGTTGGGCCGGAGACCGTGGTACCTATCTTCGCAGCGGTCGTATCCCCAAATTTGAGGCGGCTAGTCGATGTGTGGATGCGACAGGCCGGCGTGGACCTAGGCAGACGAGGACCCGCGTTCGAAACCCACATTCGGAAGGTTGTCATAGACGCAATTCGGGGATCGAAACTCTTGTCCCCCGTAGCCGCGTGCATTACGGACGACTATACGTTCAGAGCCGCTGGCAGCCGCGAGGAGCAGATCGATCTGATCTTCTCCATCGGCAACACCGTGTTCGTGGCGGAAGCCAAGTGCATCCTCGAGCCCACCGATGCCAAAGGCATCGCCATGCACCGCAAAACAGTGCTGGGCGCTGCCGAGCAGGCGTTGCGAAAGGCCAAAGCGCTTGAGGATAACCGCACTGCCTTCATTGGGGATGCGCGCCGGCTCGGCATGGCGTTGGCCGAAGACTTCAAGGTCAAACCCTTGGTCATCGTGAGCACCAGCACCCACGTTGGCATTGCCGCGCGGACTGTGCCTGTAATCGACGAGTACATTCTCGGCCGCTTTTTGGATGGCGAGCTGGAGGACATCGCCTATCAGCCGGGCGATCCGGCTTCCTCGAGGCGACTCAAGACCCGGTTCTACTCCAACGCTGCTGAAGCTGAAGAGCGCGCTCCCGGTTACTTTGCATCTCCGCCGCAGATGAAGCGCTTCATCGATGGTGTGCGCGGACGTGTCGTGCCGATCTGCGCCGCGAACGGAAGTGATTGGGAGGGCCACATCGTTACGATGGAATGCGTGACGGGAGGTGTCCCACTCTCACTTCAAAAGCAGGCGAGCTCGGAGATCGCAGTCGTACCCATCGCGGGAATCGCTCACGAAGACCAAGTCGGCGAGCCAAACGAAAATTGACCCGTCATCGCGCGCCGCAAGGTAGCTTCGGCTGACATTCGTTACGGGACACCTTTGCATGTCCGCCCGAGCATTGCTTGGGCCGAACTCATTAACAGACAGCTACTGGCCGCTCCTCGACCTTCGATTGGCGAGGAGAGACCCTTATGGACTCAGACATCGGTCTGCTCGCAATCTCTAAGGCATCATCGACCTCGATGCCTAGGTAACGCACGGTGCTCTTGAGCTTGTGTGCCCAAGCAATAGCTGGACAGCCCTGAGGCTTCGCGTCCTGCGGTAGATCAACGAAGCTTTGGTCCTGCGCATCGTGTGCGTGCCATAGGAGCCCGGCTCGAGACCAGCTTCCTCCACCCAGCGGTGGGCAATCCTAGCGTACTGCCTCGTCGAAAGGTGGGGCGAGTCCGACACGCGGCTCGCGAACAGGAAGTCCGAGGCCTTCAGGTCAGCATGAGTGATCCAAGCCTGTACAGCCTCGCGAGTCGATTGGGTAATTTCGAACTGGACAAGGCGACCGGTCTCTGTCGCATCACCATAACTCGCGAAGCCATCTGCCTGCCGTGAGATACATCGGACACCCGGAGTTTCACCATGTCGTAGGCGCGGAGCTAGGAGTCGATTGCCAGATTGAACAGGGCTAGATCTCGAACCTTGTGGCCAAGCTGAAGTCTGATCCGGATGGCCCAGATATCTTTCAGCTTGAGCGGCGCCTTCTGGCCGATCAGCTTTCCCTTGTTCCAGAGCTCGTGGGGCTGGTGTGTGTGAACAATTGCCATGACCTACTCCTGTTGAAGGGAGTGGTCAGGCTTCGCCCGAGCCTAGAAGCAAGGCGTGATGCGACCCGAAGGAGACGTTCACCAGCTTTCGGCTAGACCCAATCGAAGGTGCGGGTGCTCACCATGCCCGCGAGCAAAAAATGACTACTTTGTCGTATGCCTTGACGGAACAAGTATCGCGCACCAGGTGCGCGCGATTGACCTGCCCCCGCTAGTCCGTACCACGTGAAGCTGCAAAGTCCGTCGCCCCAAGAGGACGGACATGAAGAAGAGTCGATTCAGCACCGAGCAGATCATCGGTTTCATTAAGCAGGCTGATGCGGGCATGGGGTCGCCGAGCTGGGCCGGCAGCATGGCTTCAGCCCTGCCAGTTACTACGCTTGGAGGGCCAAGTACGCCGACGTGGCGCTGGAGCACCACGCGCACGGGGACGTGCTGGCGCAGTTCTTAAAAGCGCCTTTGGTCAAAGGCTGAGCCAAGTTCCACGACTCGAGTTGAGCTTGGCGATGCAAGCCAACTTCGGGCTCAGCGCTCGGCCCGCGACTAAAGGGGGGTGTCGGGCGCACAAGTCAAGGCAATACGACCGGCCGCAAGTCCAGCTGACGAACCACGAGCAGCGACTCAAATCCCAGCCCGGCGACGATGTCGTCCGCATCGACCTGCAGCAGGGCGATGACTTCCTCGACATCCATCAGGTGTCCGTCCTCGGGGTGTTTCCATTGCCTGGACGTTGCAAGCGAAATCATCAGGCAGCCCACTCGGCGCGCTTCCGGCACCATGTATCGACCCACCAGCTGGTCGCGCAGGGCCTTGCGCAAGTCCGCCACCGAGTAGTCCTTGTCACCCACCTTCAGCTCGATCACGGCCTCGATGGGATAGCCGGAGGAGCGCAGGCGAACGTCCGTTTCCTTCTCCTCTCCGGTGACTTGCTCTTGCGACACGCTGTACGCGCCGTTGGCCAGGTGCTCGAGCTCTGCGGCAACCAGCCGTCGCAGTTCCGTCTCTTCCCGAAGCCGAGCCCACAGTTGCCGCGGGGAGGAATCCTGGCGCAGCCGATCATCAAGCTCGCCCAGGCGATCAAGCAGCAAGGCCGCCATATCCGCCCGCGTAACTGGCGCCATGTCATGGATCGATTCGAGCGCGGCCACGTCCGACAGGCGATACAGCGGTGCATCCCATTCTTGCGCCATGGTCTGCTCCGCCAGGGCGGTGACGCGTTCTCTGAAGTGCGCCGCCAGGGGATCTCGCGCGAACTTCAACTTGTACTCCCAAGCGACCGCACCTTTGCTTTCGAACAAGAGTTGGGCCAGTCGGCTTCGGGCGACTTCGGCATTGCTGCGGGAATCTGATCGCCTAGGCCCATCGTTCTCGCGATCGTCAGCGACACGGACATGGCGGTAAGCCAGCAGCACTAGGCGATACAATAGCTCGGGGTCCGTCAGCAGCTCCGTGGTCACGGCCTCGCCGCGTGAGTGATGGCCGAACAGCACGCCGAGCCAATCGGTCACGATCGACATGAGGGCGGGCGTGACGGGCGCTGCCAACCGCTCCATCTCGTCCACAGCCTGGCGCGGGGCAAGCCGCAACAGCAGGGGCAGCCAGAACAACAGCCCTTGTTGATCCAGGCCACGCGCTATGAACGTTTGCGCGGCGGCAACAATCGACGCCGCATCTCCGGGCGTACCGTGGATGAGCAACAGGTCGATAGCCCGTTCGAACTTGTTGGATCCGTGGAGGGAGGCGCCGGAGGCCAAGGCAGCGGTGAGCCAGGCCCGGATCGTGTCCACGAACAGGGCGTTGACGCTGGGTCCGGAGTGTTCGGTGTACTGAAGCAGCGACGAATGCGTGGACTGCTCGCCGGTGTCGTTCAGTTGCGCCTCCAGTTCGGGCGCTAGCATGTCCCGGACGACTTCCGGGTGTGCCTGCACCAACGCGCCCACCCACGCTGGCAACCCGTTCATGGCCGTGAGCGCATAGCGCATCGCCAACTGCGCCTCGGCCTTCGTCAACCGTCGCGCCCAGTCCGGGTCTTCGGCCTCTGCATAGAGGCCGATCAGTCCCACCCGCCAGCTTTTGTAGTACCAGTTGCGTTGTTCTTCGGGACGCTCAGACGGCAAGGTGGGTGTGACCTTGCGCCACTGGTCGATCAGCAACTGGCGAAGCTGCGCAACCTTGTCGGGGAAAATGCGCTCGAGGAAGCCTCGATTCCAAGCGATGTGCTGGCTGCCGTCGCGCACGCGCGACATCACTTCGACCAAGTTAATAGCCGAGTTGGCGGCGCGATCTGCGGACAGGCGCTGGCCTTGGGCATCGTTCAACTCGCGGAAGAACAACTTCCAACTGGCGCGATCCTTGAATTGCTTGCGCGCGCGCTCGCGCATCTTCTTTTGGCTCTCCTCTGCCCACTGTGGCAGCGGCGGGGGAT
This sequence comes from Stenotrophomonas sp. STEN225, assembly GCF_056756445.1. NCBI lineage: Bacteria > Pseudomonadati > Pseudomonadota > Gammaproteobacteria > Lysobacterales > Lysobacteraceae > Stenotrophomonas > Stenotrophomonas sp. STEN225. Next base: position 234,377 of record NZ_JBRRBV010000003.1, read on the forward strand.
TTTCGATGTGGCCTACGGCTTCATCGAGATGGACCGCCAGCGCCGGGGTATCGCTCACCATCGGCCGCAGTGCCTTGAGCGTGGACAGGGCAAGAGCCGTGCCACGTACCGTTTGAATGAGGCAGTCCAGCACTAAGCGTCGCCGTGCAGGCGGTATGGCGATATCGCCCAGGGCCGCCTCCATCCAGGCTTGGTCCAAGGCTAGATCCAGCGCGAGCGAGGGCGCCCACAAGATGCGCACTAACCGATCATCGGCATCCTTGCCGGCCATCTTGCTGGCCAGCAGTGCATCTTGTTCCCAGAACACGGCGGCGCGCAACGAGGGGCGCGCGGTGATAAGCAGCTCGCGCAAGCGTCGGGTGTGATCGTCGGCGTAGTCGTCATCGCGCGACAGCTGCAAGACCAGGGCGACAGATTCGGCCAACGGGCCATCGGCGGCACGATCCCGTACTTGCAGCTCGCACACCCGCGTGAGCGGGCCGACAAGGTCGCGTCGACCGGTGCGCATGCGATAGTTAACAGGGTCCCATGCGCAGTCCGCGGTGACGTAATGCGTCAGTCCGTCGCGAAGCAGCTCCAAGCCGGCTGGGGCAGTTCGCGCGCGCGTGATTGCATCGGGCAGAAAACTCGAGATGCCGCCCGCGTCGAAGCGACGGTACTTCAGGGCACGCAGGGATCCCAACATCTGGACCAGGGTCATCTTGGCGGGGAACAAATACAAGATCGCCAGCTTGGCCAGATCTGGCGGCCAGCCGGCGTGCTGGGAGGCGATCTGGTCGAGTAGCCCGGTCAGACGCGGGTCATCGGTCGCCGCCAGGCCCTTGAGGCCGTCCAGGCGCTCGCGCACGTCGCGCGCGACATCCACCGCCACGTCAAAAGCGATGTCCGCGCAGGCATGGATCCGGCCGGTTTCGATCAGGTCGAGTAGCGTCTCGCGTACTTCGTCGTTTTCGATGCCCGCGTCCCACAGCTTGCGGATTGTGGGCGCCAGCTCCGGCGAGGCCAGGCGGCGCGCCTGCAGCGCCGGCACGTGCATGCCGCGCCAGCCACCGCCCCCATAGCGCTGGGCATACAGCTCTAGGGCTTGGACGCGCATCGCTGGTTGCAATGCGCCAGGATCGCCAAAACGCAGCAAGATGCTCGGATCGCGCTGCAGCACTTCATTGCGAATCGGGTCCAACAGCGAGGCCAGCCAGGCCGCCACCGGTTGCATGGTCGGACGCACGAGTTTCAGGCCGACGGGGGAGGTCACGAACAGCAAACGCTGCAGTGTGCGCATGCGCAAACCATGCTTCATCAGCCCGAGCAACCGGCAGGCCGCTAGGTACTCGATGGCGGAACGATTGTGAAAGCGCACGCGGCCATAGGACGCAAAGCCGAACAGCGGCCGTTCGAGCAGGGTTTGGATTTCCGCAGCGGTCCAATCCCTCAGGAGCGACTGGGGGTCAAGCGCGTCGGCGCCGTGTCCCCGGCCGGTTTCAGCGTCATGCCACAAGGTGAAATTGCGCGTCATCAGCGCCGCGAGAGCCAAGCGCTCGGCGCCCTCGCGCGCTTTGTTGGGCTGAAGATCCGCCGGTTCATCGCGCTCGCTGCGGGCGCGCGGTCGCAGCTTGACCGCGATGCTCGACTCCAACTGGTCGCGGTGACCGCGAATGCGGCCGTGGGCCTTCCAGTCCGCGCACAGCTCGACGAAGTCCAGCGGCCGCTTGCTAAATTCTTGGGCGTGCGCCGCCTCGATAGCTTTCAGTAGCTCGTCCGGATCGCCCACGCCTTCGATATGGGCCAACGCTCGCATCTGCGCTTCGTTCAGCGGCGCCAGTGCGACGAAGCGCAACCGCGGCATCGCGCTGGCGTCCTGGGGCAGCTCCACTCGCATGGCCACGTCGGCAAACGCTTCCTCCGCCTCTATTACGCGCACGACCTGTCGAAGAGGCAGCTCGTTCTCGACGATGGCACGATCGGCGGTGCCCGGTCGCGTCGTCAGCACGATACAGGCCCGGTCGAGATCGTCCCCTAAGGCATTGGCGAACTGGCGAAGCGTGAGGGCGAATGAGTGCGGGGTCAGCCGCAGCTCGTCGATGGAATCGAGGAAAAACACCGCTCGCTCGTTCTGCGCGCTCCGCCAGCTCTCCAATCGCTGGCGCTGTGCCGGCTTGAGTTGCGCTTCCGGCGTGGAATTGGCCAGGCTCGCCAGCTCCAGGTAGAACGCCGACTCGCCTTGCGCGAAGAGGCGCTCCTGCTGCGCCTTGCACTCGTAGGTTTTGCCAGCACCCGCCTCGGAGACGATCAACACCCGGTCCGCTTCCAGCAGCTCGTCCCAGGTCAGGTCCCCGCCGGGCAGCAGGCCGTAGAGGAATTCATAGTCTTGGGTCTCGGCATCGTCCTTCTTGGACAGGTCCAGGAACGATCGGGTCAGGGCGGAATCGGAAACAGGCATGCAGCACGCGCTGGGGGTAGCCAGCGCTCATCGGCAGAGGTGAATCAAAGTATGTGCCGACGCTGGCTCAGTCAATGCAAAAGCCCCCGCGCGCCGCCCCCCAGGAATCTGCCCGGCGAGAAGGAAGCGCGGCCCATGGCGTCGGTGAATTTCGCGGCGATCAGCTCAGAGCCCTTCTTCCTCGATGCAGTTCATTTGTCCGCCACTGCTTGTTGTCGTTGGTGCTACTGGACAAGGTCTTGCGAAGGTCCAGATGCTTGGCGTGGGCAGGTCAGAACAGCCCACTGCCGGCTGCCCCGTTAATGTCTGCTTCTGGCCGAAAGCGGACATTGGTGCGGCCGCCGCGGCAAGTGCTGGGTTCGGCTGTTTGCTGGCTCGTGCGGCGACCTAACTGCACTAAGATCGATTCGTATCAAGGGTGAGCCTGGGTCACACCGCCCAGCGTGGGGATTATCAACCTGCAGATTCTTAACTATCCCTCTCTCGCCTGCCAGAATGCCGAGACGACGTCTTTCCTCAGAGCGTCGAGATCCCTGGCGAGCTTGTCCCGTGGCAGGAATGCGACCATCAGCGAAGCGAATGCTACCACCAGTGCGAGAACAGTCAGCCATTCCATACGGCGTTGGGCTTTGATGCTCTCGCGAACACTGAGGACTGCAGATACTTGCTCGAAATGCTCACGTATCGAAACCTCCTCCTCGGTTAGTCGATTCGCCAGGTAATTGACTCCGCCGCGAATTTCCTCAGGCAATTCTCGCGGCTTGTCACCATCCCTCCAGCCTGGTGTGGTGAATGATGGGCAATCGTGATTGTACCAGCCCATATCTTTGGACTTCCGAGCAAGCTCCCTTGCGACTGCAGGTGATCCCAGTGTTCTATCGAAGAATTGGCTGATCTCGTGCAGCGAGCGCTTGACGCTACGTCGACCTGATCGTGCCTTCTTTAGGTTCTCGCGCGTAACGTTGATGTCTCGCAGTTGCTCCTTCAGATATTCGAGCGTCGATGCATGAATGAGAATTCCCTGAAGTTCCTCGTGGCACACATAGAGAACGGCATTCATGGTCTTGCCGCCGTAGAACTTCACCCTCTCCTCGGGGAAGGCCGCGACATCCAAGGCAGTCAGGACATGCAACCCTTCCTCTTCCGCCCTGAATCCTCCCATCGATAGCTGAAGCCCAGGCAAGTCCTTGTAGGTCCATGTTTCATGCCGAGAAACATTGGCCAATGCCCAGCGCCAGTTAGGAAATCCGTTGTTTGGCGAATGCTCTGGTTCATGAAAGATTGGCCCGCTCTGGGAGGTCAGCAATTCCATTGTTGGAAACCTCTCGGGGCGATTCAGTCCGCTGAAGAAGCCTGGAATGTGCTGCCCGAACCAGTTCCCGACCATGCGGCGAAGGTCCCTCCGGGCTACCTCGATAGCTTCGCGCTTCTGGTTCTCTGGGCCTATGGATTCGATCGATCGGCGAGACCGAAAGCTGCGCCGGCGGTAGGTCGTGCGGTCCCGGTTGAGCTCTGTCGCATAGCGCTGGGCCAAGGACTCATCCAGCTCGAATCCCACGACCATCGCAGTGAGGGACGAGGTGATCTGATGGACACGAACCATCAACGACTCCACTCCCGGCGGCAGCGTTGCGAAATTGTGGATCAATGAGGTGTTGCTGCGACGTTCTTTTCCTAGCACCGACCCCACGTTCAACCAAGCCTCTGCACCAAAGGACCGCCTCTCGCGGACCCACCTCAGCACGCTGTCCTTCTCGTTCCAGGCACCCGCGCCTTTCCAGCCAAGCTTTTCCAGTCCGCTATACAGGCCCTCTACTTCCGCCGATCCATAGAGTTCGACGCCCCAGATCACGTTTACCCTGAGATCCAGCTCGAGCGGCACGCGGATGCGTTCGTTCTGCTTCCGGTCGTGCTCGCGTTCGTAGTCACGATCCGACCGGTATGGACCCGGGATCAGATTGGGCAGAAGCCAGTGGGCTTGCCAGTGCAGTTGTCGCAACCACTTCCGCTTGGGGGAACCCTTGGATGGGGGAAGACCCGACGGACTATTAGTAGGGTCGTTCTTGGATAAGAGATTAGGTTGTTCGGATTCTGTCGGGGTGGCCATGTTCGACGGGCTAGCTCAGGCGAAAGGGTGAAACTGCCTTGACACGATGCCCTATCAGTATTCGAGACGCCCTTGGAGCAGGCAAGCTGGAGCTATTTGGCTATGGCCCCAGCTGCACCGTAGCCAGCGTTTCCCGGAACCTTGCATCAATGGCAGGAATCGGAGATTAGACCTGGCGGCGTCTGCAACGAATCTGAGAAGATCTTAAGGGAGACCGCATTGTGGTGGCCTCCCGATGTTTGGAGTTCAGTGCTAAGCCCGCTGAGCAGTTAGGTCAAGAAGGACCGCTTTTGGCCGGAAGCAGACATCAGCGCTGCGTCGGCGCCTGGTCTGGTGCTATTCTCCGCTTTCGACTCATTGCGGTCATTGGTGCGCCGAGACTACCGCTGGGTCCAGTTATACGGTTGCTTGTTAGCCGGATCCAGCCGTCCTAAGATCGAGCTATATTAACGGGAAAGCCCAGCACACGCTCCTTTGTGGGTAAGTCGTACAACCGGACCCAGGGGTCCGTCTATTAGGTAGTTAGCCAAGGGGAAGGCCATGTCCGTCACACCAGACCAAATTTACTCCCAGATAGAAGGCGCGGCTTCTGCGCTAGAGAAGCTTTCTTTAAAGGAGCGCGAGCAAAAGCCTCATCAGCAATTCGGTGATAACTATAACAACCTCCTATCATTGGCTAAGGAAGCCATGCCGAGTGTTGATGCGCGTCGCTGGACACCCGAGGTGGTTATTCATAAGCCCGCAATGGGGATTGCCACAGCGAATGCTACATATGTCGAGATACTTAGCTACTTCAAGCAACTGCTTGCCATATTGTCCGAAGGCATTGATCCGATCGGTGCTTTCACCGTTGGCTAAGAATTAATTCAAGGCGACGCCGTTTCGCGGCGCGTCACGGCGCGGTTTGGATCGGGAGTTAGGCTCCCCAAGGGCGACCCGATGAACTCGAACATTATTCTACTTACAGATCTAAGCTATGAGATCGGACTGATTGGGGTGGCCGAATACATTGAAAGGATGAAAATTGCAGAGTGGCTTTCGGAGCTTGGTGACGGCGTGCGCGATCCACGCCTCAACAGCGGCGAGGAAGCTCAATGTTGTGAACGCAAAGAGCTCGTCAAACAGCAAAAGACCGGAGACGACGCACGTTCAAGAGACAGCCTGGAAGAGGTCAATGATGAATCTCCCTACATGCAGTTTATGGCGCTTAACACTTGGATGTTCACCGTTGGCGATCGCGATTGTTACCCATCTGTTCCGCATGGCCACTTCAAAAGAAAGACAAATGAGTGGCCAAAGCTGAATCCATATGTCGGTCGAGTGTTCAGTGCCATGCACACTGAAGATGTAAGTGCTCGCCTCACAAGGGTGGAAATGAAAGCCCTCTGGAGCGACGAAGGTTTTGTGGACCACTGCCGGCACCAAGTGTTGTGGTACAGCGACTTCGCTCCTCGCTATACCTTCCCCAGTGCTCGCAGAGGAAGGCTCGTCTTTCCAAAATGGCTCTAGAGATGCCGAGCTATTCGTCCAAATCGACGCCGCTTCGCGGCGCGGATTGATTCCAAAGGTGGGCGCACTAATGAACATCGACGCGATACTGTACGAAAAGCTTGTTCAGCTTGCGAAGACGAAGTCTCTGGCCGCATACAGCGACGTCGCTCCACTGATAGACTTGGATATGTCAAAAGATAAAGATCGTGATGAGATTGCGAGGAAGCTCGGCGACATAGTTTTGTATGAGAATGAGAATTGCCGGCCAATGCTTACCGCGCTAATCGTCCACTATGGCAACGACAACAACCCTGGCGAAGGATTCTTTTCTGCTGCCGAGAAAATTGGGCTCTACAAGGGCAGTCGCGACCCCATCAAGCGTCTTACTTTTTGGTCAAATCAAGTTACTCTCGTGCACAACCATTGGGCGTCCTCCTAAGCATCTATTCCAGCCGAAGTCGCTACGCGGCGCGGCTTAGTTTCAGAGTTGAACGTCCGCTATTGGCATTAAGCAGCCGTGAGATTCAAGAGGAGCGAGGGGCGACAGCGTACGGCCCGTGGCGGACGAAACTCTGGCGATGTCGGCCACTACTGGTCCTGAGTCGCTAACGCCAACCGGATGCTTCGTTCGACTCCTAAGGCCGCGAACCTTCGTAGGGCACCTAAAGGATCTCCTTACTTGTTAAGGACCGACAAGTTTGGACCGACGTCAGGGCGGTGCTTGCCTCCTTGGCCGTTGGCGAGGGCCAATGAACCGCGGACGTCAGCTCTGCCCCTAATCCACTGCAACCATAGGTTTTCAGTCCTTGCGCAACCATAGGTTCAGCAAAAACGCAAACCTATGGTTGCCCGTCTACTGTCGACCAGCCCCGGAGTTCCCTGAACAGCAACTTCATTCATGTACCGGTCAGTTCAATATTCAGGGCTGATTTCGCCAACAAACGGATAATTCACACCTGTCGACCGCCTCTCCTCTCTCCCCCTCCCGGGAGGCGGTCGACGAAACCAAAATAATTAAAGGTGTGTCCCGATGAACAAGAATTCGCTGCTTGCCCTGGGTCTGCTGGCTGCCCTGCCGTTCGCTGCATCGGCTGCCGATGGCCTGTCGTACAACTACGTTGAAGGCGGCTACGTGAACACCGATGCCAAGGGCGGCGACGCCGATGGCTGGGGCGTGAAGGGCTCGGTGGCCGTCCACCCGAACTTCCACATCTTCGGCGACTACAGCGCGCAGGAAACCGACCGCTTCAAGAATGACGTCGACCAGTGGCGCCTGGGTGTCGGCTACAACTACGGCATCGCACCGAACACCGACCTGGTGGCCCGCGTGGCCTACCAGAAGTATGACGAGAAGCGCGGCCTGGACTTCAATGGCTACTCCACTGAAGTGGGCGTGCGCACCGCGTTCAACCCGTACCTGGAAGGCTACGCGCTGGCTGGCTACGAAGATTTCAGCAAGAAGCACGGCTACAACCCGGACGGCGAGTTCTACGGCCGCGTCGGTGCCACCGCCAAGTTCAACCAGAACTGGGGCCTGAGTGGCGAAGTGAAGCTGGCCAAGGCGGGCGACCGCGAGTGGTTCGTCGGCCCGCGCTTCACCTGGTAAGAAACGCTCTGTCGTTAGTGCGTGTAACTGGCGTGTGACTCTCTCTCTCTCCCGCACGCCATCGAAGCCCGGCCTAGCGCCGGGCTTCACTTTTCTGCGCCCCAAGCGGCTGGCGCGCGACTGAGAACCGCTCCGTCGCAGCGGAAGCCGTTCCGCTATGATCGCCCGCACATCGCCGCGCCATGCGCGATGCGCCCGCCTCAAGCCCGCAGGAACTGCCGTGAATTCCCAGCCCGCACCGATCACCGCCCTCAATCACACGCTCGACAACGAGCCGCAGCAGATCACTGCGCCGCTGACCCACTCGGCCGCCTTCCTGGTGCTGAAGGTGAAGGATGATGCGGACTCGATCGCGAAGGTGCGCGACGTGCTGGCCAGCACCGATGACCTGATCAAGAACACGGCCATCCGCGAGATCGAACGGACCTTCACCTGCAACGTGGCGATCGGCCACCGTGTGTGGCAGCCGCTGGTCGGCAGTACCCCGCCGCGCGAGCTGCATCCGTTCCGCGAGATCAAGGGCGCCACCCACACCGCGGTGTCGACCCCGGGCGATCTGCTGTACCACATCCGCGCACGCACGATGGACCTGATCGTGGCGTTCGAGCGCAACCTGCTGATGGCGTTCGGCGATGCGGTGGAGACGGTCGATGAGGTGGCCGGCTTCCGCTATTTCGACGGCCGCGACCTGCTCGATTTCGTGGACGGCACGGCCAATCCGGAAGGCTTGTCGCTGCCGGAAGCCACGATCGTCGGTGACGAGGATCCGGCCCATGCCGGCGGTAGCTACGTGGTGGTGCAGAAGTACCTGCACAACCTCGACGCATGGCGCGCGCAGAAGACCGAGGTGCAGGAGGCGATCATCGGCCGCACCAAGCACGACAACACCGAGCTGGACGATGCGCCGGCCGACGCGCAGAAGTCGCACAAGACGCTGTGCACCATCGAGGACGCCGACGGCGAGCACGACATCCTGCGCGACAACATGCCCTTCGCCAATCCGGGGCGCGGTGAGTACGGTACGTACTTCATCGGCTACACGCGCCGCCTGTGGGTGATCGAGAAGATGCTCGAGCGCATGTTCATCGGCAACCCTGCGCCGCTGCATGACCGCATCCTGGACTTCTCTACCGCGATGACCGGCGTGACCTTCTTCGCGCCTTCGCGCAAGGTGCTGGCCGACCTGGGCGGGTAATGCCTGCCCGCCATCTGCCTGTCATCCGCGCCGCCGACGATGGAGCGCTGGACGACTGCCTGAGGGTGCTGCCATGGAATCCGTACTTCGCGCCGACCGCCGCCGCTGGTGGCGACCGCTGGCGTCGCTGATCGGCCTTCTGGCGCTGGGCGGCGCCGGGGCCGTCTCGGCCGATGAGGCTCCACCGCACTGGATGGCCTACGCCGCCACGGCAGGCAGTGAGCTGCAGCAGCGCCTGCAGCAGGAGCAGGACCCGAAGGTGCAGCGCGTGCTGGCCTGGCTGCAGGCGCACCCACAGGTGCCCACGCCGCTGCCGGTCAGCCTCTGGATCGCAGCCGATGGCCGCATCGCGAAACTGGAATTCGACAGCCTCGGCGATGCGCAGGCGGACGCGGATCTGCGCGCGACGCTGCAGTCGGCGCCGCTGTCGTCGGCGCCACCGGGCGACATGCGCCAGCCGTTGCGGTTGGGGCTGGTGCTGCAGCCGAAGTGAGGTGTACCGCGCGGCACTACCGCGCCGGCAGCAGCTCGCGCTCCCGCGCCGCCGCACTCCAGGCGCGCAGGCCGAATACTGCCAGCCCCAGGAAGAACACATACAGCGCGGCCGTGACGTGCAGCGACTTGAACAGGTACGCGCCCACATAGACCACGTCCACCCCGATCCACACCCACCAGCACGCCACATGGCGGCGCGCCTGCCACCACTGGCCGACCAGGCTCAGGGCGGTCAGCATCGCGTCCAGCCATGGCAGCGCGGCATCGGTGAAGGTGTGCATGACCGTGCCCAGCGCCACGCCACCGCACAGGCCGATGATCAGGTCACGCAGCAGTTTCCCGCGCGCCAGCGGCACGATGCGGATGCTACCCTCGTCGGCGGCGTGCTGGCGCCAGTTGATCCAGCCATAGACCAGGAAGCCGGCGAAGGCGACCTGCAGCAGCGTGTCGGAGTACAGCCTGGCCTCGGCGAACACCAGGCCGTACAGCGCCACCGACAGCAGGCCGACCGGCCACGCTGCCAGCCGCCGGCGCGCCATCAGCCATACGCCCAGCACGCTGCACAGCGCGGCGGTCCACTCGAGCACGGCGCCGCTCACAGCGCGAACGTCACCGACAGGCGTGCCTGTCGCGGTGCGCCGGGGAACAGGTAGTAGTCACCGCCGCTGCTGCCGGTGTCGCGCCAGTAGAAGCGGTTGAACACGTTGTCCACCGACAGGTTCCAGGTCACGGCGCGCTCATGCACGCGGTGGCGGAAGCGCAGGCCGGCATCGAACACCGAATAGTCCGGCGCGCGTACGCCGCCGTCGGCACGGGCCACATTGGCGGCGGCATAGCGCCAGCCACCGGTGACATCCAGGCCCTGCACGAACGGCAGTGCGTAGGCCAGGTGCACACTGGCACGCACCTTCGGCACGTTCACCAGCTGATGGCCTTCCTGGCCCGGCGTGTCGGTATCGCGTGCACGCGCCTGCAGCACGCTGGCGCTGGCGACGATCTGCAGCGCATCGGTCAGCTGGCCGTTGGCGGTCAGCTCCAGGCCGGTATGGGTCTGCGTGCCGCGCTCGACGAAGGTGTAACCGGCATCGCTGTCATCCGGCATGGCGTACTGGTAGGGCTGCGAGATGCGGAACAGCGCGGCGCCCAGGGTGAGCGAGGCAGCTGGCACGTACTTGACGCCGGCTTCCAGCTGCCGTGACTGCACCGCCGGCAGGAAGGCATCGGCGTTGGAGGTCCAGAACGGTGCCTCTTGGCCCAGCGCAATGCCGCGCACATAACTGGCGTACGCATTGAGCTGGTCGGTGGCCTTCCATACCAGCGCGGTCTGCGGCAGGAAGCGCGACAGCCGGCTGTGCCGCTGCGGCGTGCCGCGCTTGTCGTACGCGCGCTCGTCCAGGCGGACGAAGCGGCCACCGGCCAGCCACTGCCAGTCATCGCCGAACTGCATGCGGTCCAGCACGAACACGGCGGTCTGGCGGCTGTCCAGACGCCGTGCGGACGGGCCGGGCATCAGCGGCGAGGGCTCGTACACCGGCACCTGCGTGTCGTGGATGTTGCTGCTGCCTACGTACTCGTTGACGCTCGGTCGCCTGTCCACCGTGCGGCGGAACGTGTCGGCGCCGACCGTCAGCTGGTGGCCGACGCTGCCGGTGTCGAAGCGGCCACGCAGCTCGGCGCGCGCCTGCTGGTTGCGGCGGGTATCGTCCGGACTGCGGTAGTCGTAGATGTCGTAGTCGCCGTTGGGGGCGAAGTAGTTGCCGGGCACGCTGCCATCAGCGCACGCGTCGGCGTAGTAGCAGCCATAGGCGAAGGCGACGTTGTCGTCGATCACCGAGCGGCTGTGGCCCACCGACAGCCGCGACTGCCAGCGCTCGTTGAAGTCGTAGGTGTGTACGGCGGTGATGTTGGTGCTGGCGATTTCCACCGGGCGCTGCCACGGCTGATAGCCCAGCAGGTGCTCGCGGTCGACGCCACGAGGCAGCTCCCGTGCGCCCAGCAGCTGGTAACCGGACACCGAGCGCTGCGAACTGGTCTGGTAGTTGGCGTCCACTTCCAGCTTGCCGCGCTCGCCGATCAGCCAGTCCGCTGCAAGCGAATAGAAGTTGCGGCGGCCGTCGGCGTGCTCGACGTAGGACTCGCTGCCCTCCCAGGCGGCATTGAGGCGGATGCCGAAACGCGGCGTGATCCAGTGGCCGACATCGACGGCGGCATAGCGCGAGCCTTCCGAATCGGTGCCAAGGGTAGCCGTGCGCACTTCGGCCGGGCGCTTGCCGATGTAGTTGATGATGCCGCCGGGTGCCATCACCCCCGCGGCGAGGCCGGCTTCACCCTTCAGGATCTCCACCGCCTGCACGTTCTCCAGCGCCAGCCGCTGTTCGCCGGCGATGGCCAGCCCGTTGAAGCGGTAGCCGGTGGCGGCATCGAGCGCGAAGCCGCGGATGGCGACGTTCTGGTAGTAGCCCACCGGCGCGTAGGCATCACCGAGCGAGGCGTCATTGCTGGCCAGTTCGGACAACGAGCGCACCTGTCGACGGTCGAGGTAGTCGCGTTCGAGCACGTTCACCGAGGCCGGGGTGTCCTTCCAGGAGCCGGCGCCGAATGCACTGACCCGCGCGCTGTCGGCCGCCGGCCTGCCGGCCTGCACGCGGACCGCTGCCAGCTCGGTGGGCGAACGTTCGCCGCTGTCGGCTGTCACGTCGGGGGAGGCTCCAGCCTCGCTGGCATGCAGCGGCAGCGCGGCACAGAGGGCGAGAGCGAGCAGGGTGGGACGCAGGCAGCGGTTCATTCGATTCGTCTTCGGACAACAGGGGAGACGAAGCGACGGCGCGCAGGTGCACCGGCCCGGAACGGGGGTGTGGCTGCGGCTCAAAGCTCCCTACGCCGGTGCAAACCGGATCAGGTTCCAAGGGACTCTCTCAGCCTGCAGATCCAGGCACCCCCGCTTCAGGCCGCTATTTCACTACAGATGGCAGGGATTTGCGAGCCGATGCCCTTCAGGCGGCGGCATGCAGCGCCTGCAGCAGGGCCTGGCCGGGTGCGCTGGCGAACCACGCGGCATGGCCCAGCATGAAGGGATACCAGGCGACATCGGCGTTCGCTGTCGAGCCGGTGATGCCTTCGAAGTACTCCACTTCGGACAGTGCGAAGTCGAAGTGGACCATCGGCAGCAGGTCCGCCAGCAGGTGCAGGCGGGTGGCCGACAACGGCAGCACTTCGCGGTAGCCGTCGAGCAGCGCCAGCGCGATGTCGATGCGCACCGCCTCATGGCCCCGCTCCAGCTCCAGCCAGGCCACGGCATTGCGCTCGATCGCGGTGGCCAGGTCGAACAGCGCGCTGGTAGGTGAGGCGAGGCCGAAATCCAGCACGGTGCTGACGTCGTCGCCGCGCCACAGCAGGTTGGAGACATGCCAGTCGTTGTGCGCCCACAGCGGCGGCTCGGCGGACAGGCGCTCGGCCAGGCCGGCATGCCAGGGCAGGACGTCGCGGCGCAGCTGCGCCTGCCACGGAATCCGCGCCAGGTAGCGCGCCAGTCCCGGGCGGTCGGGAAGACCCGCTTCCAGCGCGCTGATGGGGTCGGCGGCGCGGATCAGCTCGTCGCGTGCCACCAGGACATGCGTGCTGCGCTGTGGGGCCTGGTAGCTGGCGGCGGCCTGATGCAGCCGGGCCAGCATGCGTCCGGCAGAATGCGCCCGTGCGATGTCCGTCAGCAGCGTCCAGGAGGCGGCGTCGCGGTACAGATCGTCACCCACCCCCGGTGAATGCAGTTCATAGGTCCAAGGCCCATGCTCGATGGCGCTGTCGCCTCCGGCGGTGGGCAGAACCTTCACCACCGGCACGCCGGCAGCGTCCAGATGGGCGATGAAGCGGTGTTCCTCCTGCAGGCAGGCGGCACTGCGCACGCTGCGGTGGTGGCGCTTGATGAACACCCGGCCGCGGGTACCCTCGACCAGCGCGGCGGCCGACAACGGCCGGGGGCTGTGCCAACGCAGGGCGCTGTCCGCGTCCAGCACCGGATAACGGCGGGCCAGCCAGGCGACCTCGGCTGCATCGATCGCGGGCCAGTCGGCAGCGACCTCATCGTTGTTGAGGCCCTGCACGCGGTGGGCGGTGGAGGTCATGCGGGGGCCGGGGGCAAAGGAGTCATCCAGGGCTGCGCATTCAACGCCATGGACGGCCCGGACGCAAACGGGCGGGTCATCGACCCGCCCGTTTGCCGGTGATGCCGGGCAGTGCCGGCGAGGGTTACCAGCCGCGGTGGCGACCGCGGTCGTGGTAGTAGCGGCGGTCGCTGTCGCGCCAGCGGCGGTCATGACCGCGGTCCCGATAGCCATAGCCCCGGTCGTAGCCGCGCTGGTAGCCGCGGTCGTAGCGGCGGTCATAACGACGGTCGTGGCGGTCCGGGGTGGTCAGGTTGCCGATCGCGCCGCCGGCCACGGCACCGCCGACGGTGGCGGCCGGATCGCCATTGGAGATCAGGTGGCCGGCGACGCCGCCCACCACCGCACCGACGACGGTGCGCTTGTCCTTCCTCGACATGGCGCTGGCGTCGCTGACCACGGCGACACCGGCCAGCAGGGCCAGGGCCATCGCCACGCCACGGAAGCTGAGAGCGGAAGTACTGAGCATGTTCGGTTCTCCTGTAGGGGCATGCCACGGTGGGCAGGGAGGGCGCGGGCGCCCTGGCTGCCGTAGTGACCACGCTGGCGCCCGGAGATTGCCGGAACATTGCGTGGGCCACTGGGCGGCGTGCGTATTCATCTAGCGTCAGACGGCATGAAGCCTGCCTGAAAGTTCAATGGCCGGATGGCCAGGATTCAGATTTTGCCGTCACGCAGATAGTCGAACAGCTCCGCATCGCCTTTCAGGCCCAGCTTCAGCATCGCATCGCCCTTCTGCCGGCTGATGGTGCTGACGCTCTTGTGCAGCTGCACCGAGATCTCCTTCACCGTCATGCCGGTGCCGAGCAACCTCAGCACCTCCAGTTCGCGCGGCGACAGCGGTTTGCCGTCGCCTTCGCGCATGCGCCAGCTGCCGGCGGCCTCGACCCGCTCGCGCAGGCTGCGGCTGATATAGAGTTGGCCGCGGTTCACCGCCTGGATCGCCTGCGGCAGCTCGTCCATCGACGAACTCTTGTCGACCAGGCCGAGCACGCCGCTGTCGAGCACCATGCGCAGGATCGCCAGGTTGCTGGAAACGCTGAGCATCAGCACCTTGAGGTCGGGATGGCGGCGCCGGATCATGCCGATCATGGCGAAGCCATCGGCCTGGGGACTGCCGGGCATCGAATAGTCGGTGACCAGCAGGTCGCATGGCTGGCTGGTCAGCAGCGCCATCAGCGCCTGGGCGCTGTCGGCTTCACCGACGACTTGGCCAACGCCGCTGGACTCGATGACGGCGCGGGTTCCGATACGGACCACGGGGTGGTCGTCTGCGATGATGATGCGCAAGCTCATGCTCTAGTATGACCACCGGGCACGCCGGACCGCGACCATCGCGGCTCCTGGCAGGATTCTAGGAGATCAACGCCGATGCGTAGCTGGGCTGTTCGCGGGCGGGTCCTGCTGCTGGCCATGTTGGGTCCTGCCGTCGCTTGGGCGCAACTCGCGCCCGGCCCATTGCCGTTGAGTCCCCTGCAACGCGAATACCTGACCGCGCACCCTCGCATCGTCGTCGGGCAGTATGACAGCGGTTGGCCCCCTTTCGAGTCGATCCACGAAGGCCAGCAGGTCGGCCTGGGACCGGACTACTTGTCGCTTTTGGCTCGTCGTTTGGGCGTGAAAGTCGAGGCACGCCGCTATCCGGACTGGACATCCGTGCTGGACGCGGCATGCCGGGGCGAGATCGATGTGGTCATGAACATCGGCCTGAGTGCCGACCGAACCCGTTGCATGGTCTACACCTCGGCCTATGTCGAAGCGCCGCTGGCGGTGGTCGGACGACCTGGAGACCTGCGTGCTTCGGAGATGCCGGATCTTGACGGACTGCGCGTCGTGATCGAGCAGGATTTCCTGACCGCACCGCAGGTGCGTGCACGATTTCCACGCGCTCGACAACTTGTCGCAAATGGCACTTTGGCGGCGTTGCAGATGGTCAGAGACGACAAGGCCGACGTCTATATCGGTAATGCCTATGTCGCCACCGAGCTGATCGCGGCCCATCAGCTGAAGGGAGTGGTGCTGCTGCGGCCCAGCGATCTGCCGCCGGAGCGGGCGCACTTCGGCGTCCCCAACAGCAAGCAACCGCTGGCCGAGGCACTGGATCTTGCGCTGGCTGCCACCAGCCAGGCGCAGCGGGACGCGCTGGCCCAGCGCTGGCTGCGGCCTCCGGAATGGTCCGCGTCGGCGCAGCTGGCCCTGAGCCAGGCCGAAAAGCGGGTGCTGCAGCAGCCGTTGAAGATCACCTTCGCGCCCAATGCCGCGCCGCTTTCGTTCACCGACGACGACGGCCAGCCCAGCGGCCTGACCAGCGAGTACCTGCGGCGGCTGATCCAGGTCGGCGCCAACCTGAAGGTGGAAACCAGCCACGACTGGTTCGAGGTGCGCGAGAAGGCGCTGCAGGGTGAGGTGCAGGCGGTGATGGGCATTCCCACCGATTCGCGCTACCTGGGGCCGGACTGGGTGTTCAGCCAGCCCTTCATCAGCGTGCCGAGCGTGATCGTCGGCACGCGCGACAGCCCGGCGATCCTGGGGCTGGCCGATCTGCAGGGCAAGCGCGTGCTGCTGTCCGACCCGGAACGCCTGCGCGGCTACGTGCTGCAGCAGGCGCCACGGGCAAAGATCATTCCCGCGCGCAGTGGCGAGCAGGCGTTGCAGCGATTGGCCAATGGCGAGGCCGATGCCTACGTGGGCAACCTGGTCCTGGTCGATCACCTGTTGCGCAACCGCTTCCCGGGCCGTCTGCAGATCCTTGCGCCGGCCGGATTCGGCGACCAGCTGGCGCTGGCTGTCGACCGTCGCCATGCCGCCCTGGCGACCACCTTCGACCGCCTGCTGCTGCAGATGTCACCGCGGGAGCATGAGGCGCTGCGGGGCGACTGGCTGGCCGTGGAGTATCGCAGTGGCGTGGACTGGGACGCCGTGCTGCATTGGGGGCTTCCGCTGCTGCTGGTGCTGCTGACCGGGGCGGTGGTGCATGGCGTCGGTCACTGGCGGCTGCGCCGGGAGGTGGCCGGTCGCCGCCATCTGGAGCAGCGCCTGGCCGAGGTCACCGACAATCTGCCTGCGGTGGTCTACCAGGCACGTCGCGACGCGGACGGCAGCCTGGCCTTCCCCTTCATCGCCGGCGACCTGCAGGCACTGTTCGGCATTCCGCGGCAGCGTGCCGAGCAGGATGCGCAGGCGCTGCTGGCGCGGATCGAGGACACCGACCGCCAGGCCGTGCTGCAGGCCATCGACCAGGCGGCCCGCCAGTTCGCGCCGCTGGCCTTCGAGTTCCGCCTGCTGCCGGGTGATGACGGCACGCCCGCGCGCTGGGTACGCAGCCAGGCTCACCCTTACGTCACCGAGGCCGGTGCCGTCACCTGGAGCGGCTACTGGGTGGACGTGACCCAGGCACGCGCACAGGCCGATGCGCTGGCGGCGGCCAAGATCGAGGCGGAACAGGCGGCCGAGGCCAAATCACGCTTCCTGGCCACGATGAGTCATGAGATCCGCACGCCGATGAGCGGTGTACTGGGCATGCTGGAAGTGCTGGCGCACTCGCCGCTGGATGCAGAACAGCAGCGCATCCTTGCCGTGATCGAGGATTCTGCGCAGATGCTGCGGCAGATCCTCGATGACATCCTCGACTACTCGCGCATCGAAGCCGGTGCGCTGCGCCTGGAACCGGTGCCATTGTCACTGCGGACCCTGCTGGAAGGCGTGTGCCGGCTGATGTCGGCGCAGGCCAGCGCGCGTGGCCTGGCCCTGCACGTGCAGATCGATCCGCAGCTGGCTGCGGCGCATGAAGTGGATGGCGTGCGCCTGCGGCAGATCGTCTTCAACCTGCTCAGCAATGCCATCAAGTTCACCGCGCAGGGCGATGTGTGGCTGCGGCTGGAGGTGCTCGGGCCGACCACCGCCGATGGCAGTCAGCCGTTGTGCCTGAGCGTCATCGATACCGGCATGGGCATCGCGCCGGAACAGCTGCAGCACCTCTTCGCGCCGTTCACCCAGGCCGGTGCATACATCCAGCGCGACCATGGCGGAACCGGCCTGGGCCTGAGCATCTGCCAGCGGCTGGTGCAGATGATGGACGGCACGTTGACCCTGCAGAGCACGCTCGGCGAGGGCACCCGCGCGGAGGTCCGTCTGTCGCTGGTGGAAGCCGGCATCGAGGACGTCGCCGTGCTGGCGAGCGAGCACGAGCAGGCGGCGCTGCTGCCGACCGCGCTGCGCCAGAGCCGCGTGCTGGTGATCGAGGATCATCCGACCAACCAGGCGATGATGGCCTGGCGGCTGCAGCAGCTGGGCCTTCCGCACGTGCTGGTGAGTGATGGCCAGCAGGCGCTGGACCGGTTGGCGTCGGAACGCTTCGACCTGGTGATCACCGATTGCCGCATGCCGGTTCTCGATGGCTTTGCGTTCACCCGCCTGCTGCGCGAGCGCGAAGGCCGCCAGGGCCAGGCGCGCATGCCGGTACTGGCATTGACGGCCAGCGTGCTGGACGACGACGCGCGACGTTGCCGCGAGGCCGGCATGGATGAGGTGCTGGCCAAGCCGTTGTCGCTGGCTACGCTGCGCGCGGCGTTGATGCGATGGCTGCCGCAGGCGTCCGTGGCACCGGAGGCGACCGCCGAGTCGTCCGCAGCGGTGGAGGGCGACGCATCGCTGGACCTGGCGGGCCTGCAGCGGCGCTTCGGTTCGCATGCGGTCGCCGTGCAGCTGGCCGCCACCCTGCTGCAGGCCAGCGAGGTGGATATCGCGGCCGTGCAGCGTGCGGTGCAGGCCGGCGACCGCGAGGCCGCCGCCCTGCACCTGCATCGCCAGGCCGGGGGGCTCGGGGCGGTGGGTGCGCATGCGCTGGCAACGCAGGCCAATGCCCTGGTCGAACGCCTGGAAGACGCCGGAGAAGTGGACAGCGCGCCGTTGTTCGCCGAAGTCCAGGCGTTCCTGTCACGCCTGCAGCAGCAGCTGCAGGGGCTGTCTCACTGAGCAGACTGCTGCTGCAGGTAAGCGATCACCAGCGCACGTCGTTCGGCGCTGGGAAAAGCGTTGTACATGCGCGTGCCGGGCACCTGCTGCGTTGGTGACTGCAGGAAGGCATCCAGGGTCTGCGCGGTCCAGACGATATCGGCCCGGCGCATGCCCTGCGAATAGCCATAGTCGGGCAGGCTGCCAGCGCGGCGTCCGATCACACCGTGCAGGTTGGGGCCGAACCGGTGGATGCCACCGGCCTGCACCGTGTGGCAGCCCGCACACAGTTCGAACGCGCGCTGCATCGCCTGTTGTCGCGCCTGCTCAGGTGTGGCCGGTGGCGTGGCCGTGCGCTGGCAGCCGCTGCACGCCAGCAGCAGGACGAGGGCAGGGAGCAGACGGAAGGCACGCATGGGCGGAGAGGATAGCCGTGGCCGCCGCGGGCCGGGCTGCGACACGCGGTCGCAGCCCCCTGCGGTCACATGCCCGAGTAGTTCGGGCCGCCGCCGCCCTGCGGGGTCACCCAGACGATGTTCTGGGTGGGATCCTTGATGTCGCAGGTCTTGCAGTGCACGCAGTTCTGCGCGTTGATCTGCAGGCGTGCGTTGTCGGCTTCGCCAACGAACTCGTACACGCCGGCCGGGCAGTAGCGCGCTTCCGGGCCGGCGTACTCGGCCAGGTTCACCTTCACCGGAATGCTCGGGTCCTTCAGGGTCAGGTGGCTGGGCTGGTTCTCGTCGTGGTTGGTGCTGCTCAGGAACACCGAACTGAGACGGTCGAAGGTCAGCACCCCGTCCGGCTTCGGGTAGCTGATGCGGGTGTGCTGGGCCGCCGGCTCCAGGCAGGCGTGGTCCGGCTGCGTACGGTGCAGCGTCCACGGCGGGTTGCGCACGCCCAGCTTCGGCAGCAGCCACTGCTCCACACCGGTCATCAGCGTGGCCACGGTCTGGCCCTTCTTGAACCACTGCTTGAAGTTCTTGGCCTGCTGCAGTTCGGTGAACAGCCAGCTGGCTTCGAAGGCCTGCGGATAGGCGCTCAGTTCATCGTGCTGGCGATCGGCGGCCAGCGCGTCGAACGCGGCGTCGGCGCACAGCATGCCGGTCTTGATCGCGGCGTGGCTGCCCTTGATGCGGCTGGCGTTGAGATAACCGGCCTCGCAACCGACCAGCGCGCCACCGGGGAACACCGTCTTCGGCAGCGACAGCAGGCCGCCGGCGGTGATCGCACGCGCGCCGTAGCCGATGCGGGTACCGCCTTCCAGATGCTTGCGGATATCCGGATGGGTCTTGAAGCGCTGGAATTCCTCGAACGGGCTCAGCCATGGGTTCTTGTAGTCCAGGCCGACCACGTAGCCGATGGCGACCTTGCCGCCGTCGGCGTGGTACAGGAACGCGCCGCCGTAGGTGTCGCTGTCCAGCGGCCAGCCGGCGGCGTGCACCACCAGGCCCGGCTCATGCCTGGCCGGGTCGATCTGCCACAGTTCCTTGATGCCGATGCCGTAGGCCTGCGGGTCCTTGCCTTCGTCCAGCTTGTAGCGGGCGATCAGCTGGCGGCCGAGGTGGCCGCGCGCGCCTTCGGCGAAGACCGTGTACTTGGCGTGCAGTGCCATGCCGCGCTCGAAGGCCGGGCCGATGCTGCCGTCCTTCTCGATGCCCATGTCGCCGGTGGCCACGCCGATCACTTCGCCGTTGTCGCCGTACAGCACCTCGGCGGCGGCGAAGCCGGGGAAGATCGCCACTTCCAGCGCCTCGGCCTGCTGCGCCAGCCAGCGGGTCACTTCGCCCAGGCTGATGATGTAGTTGCCTTCGTTGTGGAAGCACTCCGGCAGCAGCGCATTGGGCGTGCTGCGCGACCCGGTCTCGCTGAGGAACAGGAACTCGTCGCGGGTGACCTTCTGCTTCAGCGGTGCGCCGCGTTCGGCCCAGTCCGGGAACAGTTCGGTCAGGGCGCGCGGGTCCATCACCGCACCGGACAGAACATGTGCACCGGGCTCGGAGCCCTTCTCCAGCACGCACACCGACAGTTCGCGGCCGGCTTCGATCGCACGCTGGCGCAGGCGGATCGCGGTGGCCAGCCCGGCTGGGCCGGCACCGACGATCACCACGTCGAACTCCATTACTTCACGCGGGGGCAGGGCGTTGGCTTCAGCGCTCATCGATTGCATGACTCGTGGGTAGTGCCGGTAGCAGGGCCACCGGCGGTTGCCTGGAAATCGCGCGTGCAGCCACGGCGAAACGGTTGTTTGAATGTGTCAGGGTACCGGGACGGGCGTGATCGAGCTAGATCGCCGATGTTCACGTCGTGATTGCTGCAGTGCAGCGTACGCCCGCAGCCGGATGGGAGCCGACCTTGGTCGGCACGCGCTTCCCGGATGACCGACAATGGCCCGGTCCCGACTGCGTGTGAGTGCCATGGCCCTGGATCCGTACGACCTGTTCGATGTCCGTTCCCTGCTCAGCGAGGAAGAGCGCGCAGTACAGGACAGCGTGGCGCGTTTCACCAACGAGCGCGTGCTGCCGATCATCGGCGATGCCTTCGACCAGGCGCGCTTCCCGGCCGAACTGGTACCGGAGATCGCATCGCTGGGCCTGCTGGGCGCGACACTGCCGGCCGAATACGGTGGCGGTGGCCTCGGCGCGGTCAGCTATGGCCTGATCTGCCAGGAGCTGGAGCGCGGCGATTCGGGCCTGCGCAGCTTCGTTTCGGTGCAGAGCTCGCTGTGCATGTATCCCATCTACGCGTACGGCAGCGAGGAACAGCGCCAGCAGTGGTTGCCGGCGATGGCACGCGGCGAACTGATCGGCTGCTTCGGCCTGACCGAGGCGCATGGGGGTTCCGACCCGGCCAGCATGAAGACCCGCGCCGTGCGCGACGGCAGTGACTGGCGCATCAGCGGCAGCAAGATGTGGATCACCAGCGGCCCGGTGGCCGATCTGGCCATCGTCTGGGCGCAGACCGAGGACGGTATCCAGGGCTTCGTGCTGGAGAAGGGCATGGCCGGTTTCACCACGCAGGAAATCAAGCACAAGATGAGCCTGCGCGCCTCGTTGACCGGCGCGCTGTTCTTCGACGATGTGCGCGTGCCCGACAGCCACCGCCTGCCGAACGTGAAGGGCCTGAAGGGGCCGCTCGGGTGCCTGACCCAGGCGCGTTACGGGATCAGCTGGGGCCCGATCGGCGCGGCCATCGCCTGCCTGGATGAAGCGCTGGGCTACGCCAAGGAGCGCGTGCTGTTCGGCCGCCCGCTGGCCGCCACCCAGAGCGCGCAGATCAAGCTGGCGGAAATGGCCCGCCGCATCACCACCGCCCAGCTGCTGGCCCTGCAACTGGGCCGGCTGAAGGAAGCCGGCCAGCTGCAGCCGCAGCAGGTCAGCCTGGCCAAGTGGAACAACTGCCGCATGGCCATCGACATCGCCCGCGAGTGTCGCGATCTGCTCGGTGGGGCTGGCATCACCACCGAACACGTGGCGATCCGGCACGCGCTGAACCTCGAATCGGTGATCACCTATGAAGGCACCGAGACCGTGCACCAGCTGGTGATCGGCCGCGAGCTGACCGGCATCAACGCGTTCTGAGTGCACCGGTAGTGCCGGCCGCTGGCCGGCGTTGCCGAGTAGGGTGGGCGACATCGGACGCCTATCCGGAGATGCAAGCTGAATGAAGAACAATCCCGTTGTAAGGCTGCTGTGTCTCCCGTTGCTCTTCCAAGCCTCCGTGCTGCAGATGGCGTGGGCAGGCGACGGAGATGATGGGGCATGGGCAGGCAGCTATTCGCAGGCGAGCGATCTGTGTACCGAACCTGGCAACGGACGTAGTTGCCGCGATGGGTTCAGGGACCGCCTGTCGATCGTCGAAGAATCACTAGGCTATAGGGTTGAGCTGCACAGTACCCAGGCGATGCAGCACGTCTGCTCCTTCGTGCTGCATATGAAGCCAGAAGGCGGAAAACTGATTCATCAGTCCGAACTAGGCACAGTGGCTATCGAGAAACATGCAGGTGCGCTGAGAGTCTCATCCGGCGGGATCGACCCGACGGTGACGGGCTTGGGCATGTGCGGTGCGCATGCCGATATTGATGGTCTGGAGTTTTCTTCTGTCGGCAATCGCACGCGCCCCGGGCAACGCAAGGGCGCCCACTCCTGATTGATCCAGGCGGAAGGCATCCACGCATGGCGTGGATCTACCGCGCGGCTGTTGGGTCCGCCTTGAAGCGAGCCGAGCACCGCAGGTCCGGCGGGGGCGAAGAGGCGCGGGTGTCTGAGCGCAGCGAGTTCCGCGCCGTCCCCCGGCGGGCCGAGGAGCGCAGGGTACCGGTGCGCAGCACCGGCTCGCGGGCGGCGGCGCGTTTCTTTGGTTACTTTCTTTGCGCGAGCAAAGAAAGTGACACACGCAAATTACGCGCCGCCGGCAAACCCGTGCTGCCGCCAGGCTTCATACATCACCACGGCAACGGTGTTGGAAAGATTGAGGCTGCGGTTGTCCGGCCGCATCGGCAGGCGCAGGCGCCGGCCCTCCGGCAAGGCATCGAGCACATCCTGCGGCAGGCCGCGGCTTTCCGGGCCGAACAGGAAGGCGTCGCCCTCTTCAAAGGCCACGCTGTCGTAACGAACGCTGGCGCGGGTACTGAG
Organism: Stenotrophomonas sp. STEN225; assembly: GCF_056756445.1. Classification (NCBI taxonomy): domain Bacteria; kingdom Pseudomonadati; phylum Pseudomonadota; class Gammaproteobacteria; order Lysobacterales; family Lysobacteraceae; genus Stenotrophomonas; species Stenotrophomonas sp. STEN225. The sequence goes on from NZ_JBRRBV010000003.1 coordinate 257,449, forward strand.
TGCGAACAACCGCTTCGGTGCAATCCGCGCCAGCGCGGTGTCCAGATCCGGATGCACCTGCAGGCGCGAGTACTCGTGGTAATCCAGGCCGGCGCGCTTGAGCTGCTTGTCTTCCAGTGCGAAGCCGAGTGGCTCGACCAGGTGCAGCTGCGCGCCGGTGTTGGCGCAGAGCCGGATCACATTGCCCGTGTTGGGCGGGATTTCCGGTTGGAACAGGATCACGTGGAACTGGGGTGCGGCATTCATCGGCGCAGTGTACCTGCGACGGCTGCCAGTACGGCGCACGCCCTGCCAGGGCAGGGCGGGCACCGCTTACGGGCGCAGCAGGACCTGGGCGGTTTCGGTGGCCAGGGCCTGCAGGTCGGCCGCGCTCGGACGCACCTGCAGGGTCGGCAGGTTGACGATCACCTGGTTGGCAACGCTGGTGGCGGCGGCGGCCAGGGTGGCTGCGTAGCGCTGTGCTTCCAGTTCGGCGGCCAGGGCAACGCGCTGTTCCAGGCTCGGGCGCACTTCCACCGCGGCCAGGGTGGTGATCGGCAGGGCGGCGGCGACCGGGGCGGCGGTGAAGCCGTCGCGTTCGGCCAGCTGCTCGGCGCTCGGCCGCACTTCCACGGTGGCCAGGGTCGGGATGCTGCTGGCGCGTTCCCAGGCCTGCTGGGCCAGCTGGTCGGCGGCCGGGCGAACCTGCACGGTGTCCAGGGTCTTGATGGATTCGGAGGCCTGCACCGACGAAACAACCGCGGTGCCGGCGATCAGGGCGATGGCGATGGCAATGGTCTTGGCGTTCATGACGGGGCCTGTTTAGTGTTGTTGAGCGGTGGTGTGGTAGTAAGGTAGAACACCAATTCGGGGGATGCAAGGGAAATTTTCGATTTCTTGCATTTGTTCAGTCTTCAGTCAGCTTTTGTCTGAAGCCCTTCTTGGCGCAGGAAGTACCAAGCAAACCCCGTGCCAACTTTTAATCATTGATTTGAAAGGGTTTTTATTCCGCCTGAAAGTGTCCGCGGGGCGGACACCTGTCCATCCGAGGGGGCGCGGACACTGTCCGGACGCGGGGGCGGGGGAGACGTGACTGCTGTCGGGGGCCGCCGACAAGGCCCTGAACGGCTGCGAGGGCAAACACCCCCAGTGACTGCTGGCGGATTCCGGGCCCCGGATGGGCACGCTAGGATCGGGCTTCACCAACGTGACCAAGGATCCGGAAATGTCTCTCGCCCTGCGCCCGCGTGCTGCACTTCTCGCTGTTGCCCTCAGCACTGCCCTGGGCACGCTCGCGCCCACTCCTGCACTGGCGGCCAAGACGGTCACGCCGGCCAAGGTCGATATTCCGTTCGAGCAGTTCACCCTGCCCAACGGGCTGCGCGTGATCGTGCATACCGATCGCAAGGCGCCGATCGTGGCGGTCAACGTCTGGTATCACGTCGGCAGCAAGGACGAGCCTGCGGGCCGCACCGGTTTCGCCCACCTGTTCGAACACCTGATGTTCCAGAGCAGCGAAAACCACGACGGCGAGTATTTCGAACCGTTCAAGCAGGTGGGTGCCACCGGCCAGAACGGCACCACCAATACCGATCGCACCAATTACTTCGAGAACGTGCCGACCACCGCGCTGGACATGGCGTTGTGGATGGAGTCGGACCGCATGGGCCATCTGCTCGGTGCGATCGACCAGGCCGCGCTGGACGAGCAGCGCGGCGTGGTGCAGAACGAGAAGCGCCAGGGCGAGAACCAGCCCTATGGCCAGGCCTGGGAGAAGCTCAACCGTGCGATGTACCCGGCCGGCCACCCGTATCACCACAGCGTGATCGGCTCGATGAACGACCTCAACGCGGCCTCGCTGGATGACGTCAAGACCTGGTTCCGCACCTGGTATGGCCCGAACAACGCGGTGCTGGTGCTGGCGGGCGATATCGACGTGGCCACCGCCAAGGAGAAGGTGGCCCGTTACTTCGGCAGCATCCCGGCCGGTCCGAGCATGGCGCAGCCGAAGGTCGACGTGGCCAAGCGCCCGGCCGACACCCGCGAGACGATGACCGACAAGGTGCCGCAGTCGCGCATCTACCGCGCCTGGAACGTGCCGCAGGTCGGCACCACCGACGTCGACCAGCTGCAGCTGCTGGCCTATGTGCTCGGCGGCGCCAAGTCCTCGCGCCTGAGCCAGCGACTGCAGCACCAGGACAAGCTGGTGGACAACATCAGCGCCGGCGCCTACGCCTCGCAGCTGGGTTCCAACTTCATCGTCATGGCCACGGTGAAGCAGGGCCAGGATCCGGCCAAGGTCGAGAAGATCATCGACGAAGAACTGGACCGGTTGATCAAGGAGGGCCCCACGGCCGACGAGCTGGCGCGTGCCAAGACCGGCTCGCGCGCAGCGTTCATCCGCGGCATCGAGCGCATCGGTGGTTTCGGTGGCAAGGCCGACGCACTGGCCGAATGCGCGGTCTACACCGGCGACCCGGGCTGCTTCCGCACGTCGCTGGCCAACATCGACAAGGCGACCGCGGCCGACCTGAAGCGCCTGGGCGCACAGTGGCTGGACGTCGGCAGCCACACGCTGGTGGTCGAACCGGGCGAGCGCGTGGCGCTGAAGGAAGATCCCTCACAGGCGCCGAAGCCGTTCAACGTGCCGGCCGTGGACCCGAAGTACAGCACCCTGCCGGAGCAGGTGGACCGCAAGGCCGGCGTGCCGCAGACCCGTGAATTCCCGCAGCTGAAGTTCCCCGCCCTGCAGCGCGCCACGCTGAAGAACGGCACCCAGGTGGTGCTGGCCGAGCGTCACGAGATTCCGGTGGTGCAGTTCAGCTACCAGTTCCCGGGTGGCTTCACCGCCGACCAGGGCCGCAAGCCGGGCACCGCCAACTTCACCATGAACCTGATGACCGAAGGCGCCGGCAAGCTCGGCTCGCTGGCCTTCGCCGATGCCGCCGATGCGCTGGGTGCCAGCCTGGACGCCGGTGCCGGCCTGGATTCGGTGACCGTGGACCTGTCGGCACTGAAGGAGAACCTGGTGCCATCGCTGGCCCTGTACCGCGATCTGCTGCGCGAGCCGCGCTTCGAACAGGCCGAGATCGACCGGGTCAAGGCCACCTGGATCGCCGGCATCCAGCAGGAGAAGGTCAACCCGAACGCGGTGGCCATGCGCGTGCTGCCGCCGCTGCTGTACGGCAAAGGCCATCCGTACGCCATTCCGTTCACTGGCAGCGGCGATGAAGCGGCCATCAGCAGCCTCACCCGCGAGGATCTGGTCGACTTCCACCGCGACTGGCTGCGTCCGCAGGACGGCACCCTGATCGTGGTTGGCGATACCACGCTGGCCGAGATCGTGCCCCTGCTGGACAAGCAGCTGGGCGACTGGAAGGCCACGGGCGATGCGCCGCAGGTGAAGGCGGCCACCGATGTGGCGCTGCCGAAGGGCCCGCGCGTGTTCCTGATCGATCAGCCGGGTGCGGTGCAGGCAAACCTGTTCGCCGGCCAGGTGGTGCCGCCGTCCAGTGACGCCAGCTCGACCCGCTTCGATATCGCCAACGGTGTGATCGGCGGTGACTTCACCTCGCGGCTGAACATGAACCTGCGCGAGGACAAGCACTGGTCCTATGGTGCGCGCAGCAGTGCGCCGAACTCGGTCGGACAGCGGCCGTGGGCGGCCAGTGCCCCCGTGCAGATCGACAAGACCGGCCCGGCGCTGGCCGAGATGCAGAAGGAAATCGTCGAGTTCAGCACGGGCAGCAAGCCGGCCACCGCTGCCGAGGTCAACCGCATCCGCAACATCCAGACGCTGAGCCTGCCGGGCGCCTATGAGACCGCCAGTGCGGTCGCCGCGACCATCAGCAGCATCGTGCAGTTCAAGCGGCCGGATGACTATGTGCTGCGTCGCAAGGCCGAGATCGAGGCGATGACGCCGGCCCAGGTGCAGCAGGCTGCGGCCGAGATCAAGCCGCAGGCGCTGACCTGGGTAGTGGTGGGCGACCTCAAGCAGACCGAGGCGGCCGTGCGCGCGCTGAACCTGGGCGAGGTGACCGTGCTGGATGCCGAAGGCAAGCCGGTCAAGAAGTAAGGGACAGGCCTGCCCGCCACGGCGGGCAGGCCTCCCGGCTACCCTCGATTCAGGCGGTTCAGGCAGAATCCCCCTCATACCCTTCCAGGATCTGCCCATGCGCGTTCTGCTGCTTTCCTCCCTGCTGCTCACCGTCACCGCCTGTACCTGGGTGCCGATCGAACCGGCCGGGAAGACCGTCCGCGTGCTGCCGGCCGGGCCGGCGCCGACCGGCTGCATCACCAAGGGCGAGGTGGTGGTCACCGTGAAGAGCAAGGTCGGCTTCTACAACCGCAACCCGCTGCGCGTGCAGGAAGAACTGGAAACGCTGGCCCGCAACGAGGCCCCCAGCGCCGGCGCCAATGCCGTACAGGCCGCCGCACCGCCGGCCGATGGCAGCCAGCGCTTTGCCGCCTTCCAGTGCCCGCCGCGCTGAATCCTTCACCATACGGGCAAGCCTGAATTCGTAAAGATGCGGTGAAGGCCCGGGGGGTTATAGAATAGCGCCCCCTTTTGCCTGAGCCTTGGCGCTAACCTCGATGCTCTTCAAGAATGTCTCGATCGCCGGCCTGGCACACGTCGATGCGCCTCATACGCTGACGACGAAGGAAATCAACGAACGCCTGCAGCCGACGCTGGACCGGCTGGGCATCCGCACCGACGTGCTCGGCGATATCGCCGGCATCCACGCCCGCCGCCTGTGGGACAACGGCGTGCTGGCCTCGGACGCGGCCACCATGGCCGGTCGCAAGGCACTGGAAGATGCCGGCATCGAAGCCACCCAGGTCGGCCTGCTGGTCAATACCTCGGTCAGCCGCGACTACCTGGAGCCGTCCACGGCCTCCATCGTCTCGGGCAATCTGGGTGTCAGCGACGAATGCATGACGTTCGATGTCGCAAATGCCTGCCTGGCCTTCATCAACGGCATGGACATCGCGGCGCGCATGATCGAGCGCGGTGACATCGACTATGCGCTGGTGGTGGATGGCGAAACCGCCAACCTGGTGTACGAGAAGACGCTGGAGCGCATGACCGCGCCGGACGTCACCGCCGACGATTTCCGCAACGAACTGGCGGCGCTGACCACCGGTTCAGGCGCTGCCGCCATGGTGATGGCGCGCTCGGAACTGGTGCCGGATGCCCCGCGCTACAAGGGCGGCGTCACCCGTTCGGCGACCGAATGGAACCAGCTGTGCCTGGGCAACCTGGACCGCATGGTGACCGACACCCGCCTGCTGCTGATCGAAGGCATCAAGCTGGCGCAGAAGACGTTCACTGCGGCCAAGATCGCGCTGGGCTGGGCGGTGGAAGAACTGGACCAGTTCGTCATCCACCAGGTCAGCCAGCCGCACACCGCAGCGTTCATCAAGAACTTCGGCATCGACCCGAAGAAGGTCATGACCATCTTCGGCGAGCACGGCAACATCGGCCCGGCGTCGGTACCGATCGTGCTGAGCAAGCTCAAGCAGCTGGGCAAGCTGAAGAAGGGTGATCGCATCGCGCTTCTGGGCATCGGCTCGGGCCTGAACTGCTCGATGGCCGAAGTGGTCTGGTAAACAGACCCCTGCGTTGAATCCTGGGGCCGGTACTACCGGCCCTTTTTACAGGTGCGACCCGATGTCCAGGCTTCCCGGTTACCCCGCCCATCCCCAACGCTTCGAGGTCCGCCCCGGCCTGTCGATGAACTATCTCGACGAGGGCCCGCGCGACGGTGAGGTGGTGGTGATGGTGCACGGCAATCCGTCGTGGAGCTATTACTGGCGCACGCTGGTGGCCGGCCTGTCGGACAAGTACCGTTGCATCGTGCCCGACCATATCGGCATGGGCCTGTCGGACAAGCCCGATGACCGTGGCTATGCGTACACGCTGCAATCGCGCGTGGATGACCTGGATGCGCTGCTCAGGCACCTGGGCATCACCGGCCCGGTGACCCTGGCCGTGCACGACTGGGGCGGCATGATCGGCTTTGGCTGGGCGCTGTCGCACCACGCGCAGGTCAAGCGGCTGGTGGTGCTCAACACCGCCGCGTTCCCGATGCCGGCAGCGAAGAAGATGCCGTGGCAGATCGCGCTCGGACGGCACTGGAAGATCGGCGAGTGGATCATCCGCACCTTCAATGCCTTCTCCGCCGGCGCATCGTGGCTGGGCGTGGAGCGGAAGATGCCCGCCGACGTGCGCCGCGCGTATGTATCGCCGTACAACAGCTACGCCAACCGCATCAGCACCATCCGCTTCATGCAGGACATTCCGCTGGGCCCGGCCGACAAGGCGTGGTCGCTGCTGGAGCGTGCAGGCAAGGCGCTGCCGTCGTTTGCCGATCGCCCGGCCTTCATAGGCTGGGGCCTGCGCGACTTCGTGTTCGACCACCATTTCCTGCAGGGCTTCCAGGCGGCGCTGCCGCAGGCCCAGGTGCATGCCTTCAAGGACGCGGGCCATTACGTGCTGGAAGACAAGCACGAGGTGCTGGTGCCGGAGATCCGCGCCTTCCTGGACGCGAACCCGATCTGATCGGATCCCTTCGGTAGCGCCGGGCCATGCCCGGCGTTGTCGTACAGGGGGTCAGAGCCCTTCCGTGCCGGAAACGGGCCCGACCCCGACCGTCACGCCGCGATCGGCGCCTGCGGCGGAGACGACGGGCTGCTGCCGTTGTCGTCCGGATGATCGTCGTCGTTGTCCGCCTCGTCGCGCCAGCGCCAGTCGGCCAGCGTCAGCGGGTCCAGGCCGTAGGCGATGCGGGCCTTGTCGCACTGCGGGCTGGCCTTGCCGTACTCCCATGAGGCATCCACTTCGCGGCACACGCTGGGCCGGTTGGGGTGGATCGTGCAGCGCGAATACACGCCGATCTGCGCATCCAGTGCCACGCAGCGCACCGGTTTGGAGTGGGTGCCGCGCATGCACAGGCGATGCGGGTCGAGCACTTCGGTCAGCTGGTGGGGCACGCCGCCCGGGGTGACCTCGTCCGATTCCATCCAGTGGAAGGCCACGCGGTACTGGGTGCAGCAGGCGCCGCAGGTCATGCAGGGGTGTTGCATGGGCAAGCCGCCTCGGGCGGCAGTCGGAATCGGGAACGAGGCTGCGGATTTTCCACGAAGTGAGCCGCCGCGCAAGAAATTCCGTAAGCGGCGACAATGAACGGATGAACCGACCCTGCAACATTGCTGCGCGGTTGCCTGAACTGGCCCGTGAACGCCCCGACCAGATCGCCATCCGCTGCCCCGGCCGCCGCGGCGCCGGCAACGGCATGGCGGCCTACGATGTGACCCTGGACTATCGGCAGCTGGATGCCCGCAGCGACGCCATGGCCGCCGGCCTGGCCGGCTACGGGATCGGGCGCGGCGTGCGCACGGTGGTGATGGTGCGGCCCTCGCCGGAGTTCTTCCTGCTGATGTTCGCCCTGTTCAAGCTGGGTGCGGTGCCGGTGCTGGTCGATCCCGGCATCGACCGGCGCGCGCTGAAGCAGTGCCTGGACGAAGCCCAGCCGGAGGCCTTCATCGGCATCCCGCTGGCCCACGTGGCACGGCTGGCGCTGCGCTGGGCGCCGTCGGCGACCCGCCTGGTCACGGTGGGTCGGCGGCTGGCCTGGGGCGGGACCACCCTGGCCGCGCTGGAGCGCGCGGGCGCGCAGGCCGGGCCGATGCTGGCGGCCACCGACGGCGAGGACATGGCCGCGATCCTGTTCACCAGCGGCTCTACGGGCGTGCCCAAGGGCGTGGTCTACCGCCATCGCCATTTCCTGGGCCAGATCGAGCTGCTGGGCAGCGCCTTCGGCATGGAGGCCGGCGGGGTGGACCTGCCGACCTTCCCGCCCTTCGCCCTGTTCGATCCCGCATTGGGGTTGACCTCGGTGATCCCGGACATGGACCCCACGCGGCCCGCGCAGGCCGATCCGGCACGCCTGCATGATGCGATCCAACGCTTCGGCGTGACCCAGCTGTTCGGCTCGCCTGCGCTGATGCGGGTCCTGGCCCGCCATGGCCGGCCGCTGCCGTCGGTGACCCGGGTGACCTCGGCCGGTGCCCCGGTTCCGCCGGATGTGGTCGCCACCATCCGTGGCCTGCTGCCGGCCGGCGCGCAGTTCTGGACGCCGTACGGTGCCACCGAATGCCTGCCGGTGGCGGTGGTGGAAGGCCATGAACTGGAGCGCACCCGTGCGGCCACCGAGGGCGGTGCGGGTACCTGCGTGGGCAACGTGGTGGCCCCGAACGAAGTGCGCATCATCGCCATCGACGATGCACCGCTGGCCGACTGGTCGCAGGTACGCGTGCTGGCCACCGGCGAGGTGGGCGAGATCACCGTGGCCGGCCCCACCGCCACCGACAGCTATTTCAATCGTCCGCAGGCCACCGCTGCGGCGAAGATTGCCGAAACGCTGGCCGATGGCAGTACCCGCATCGTGCATCGCATGGGCGATGTCGGCTATTTCGACGCGCAGGGCCGTCTGTGGTTCTGCGGACGCAAGACCCAGCGCGTGGAAACCCCGCACGGCCCGCTCTACACCGAACAGGTCGAGCCGGTGTTCAACACGGTGCAGGGCGTGGCACGCACCGCGCTGGTCGGCGTGGGTCCCGCGGGCGCGCAGGTGCCGGTCCTGTGCGTGGAGCTGCAGCGTGGACAGTCCGACAGCCCGGCGCTGCATGAAGCGCTGCGCGCCCTTGCCGGCGCACGCCTGCCCGAGGCCGGGCTGCAGCACTTCCTGGTGCATCCGGCGTTTCCCGTCGATATCCGTCACAACGCCAAGATCGGCCGCGAGAAGCTCGCCGTCTGGGCCAGCGCCGAACTGGAGAAGCGCGCATGAAGATCCTGGTCACCGGTGGTGGTGGTTTCCTTGGCCAGGCGCTGTGCCGCGGGCTGGTCGAGCGCGGCCACCAGGTGCTGGCATTCAACCGCAGCCACTACCCGGCGCTGCAGGCGCTGGGAGTGGGCCAGATCCGTGGCGACCTGGCGGACCCGCAGGCCGTGCTGCATGCGGTGGCCGGTGTCGATGCGGTATTCCACAACGGTGCCAAGGCCGGTGCCTGGGGAAGTTACGACAGCTACCACCAGGCCAATGTGGTCGGCACCGACAATGTCATCGCTGCCTGCCGTGCGCATGGCATCGGCAGGCTGGTCTATACCTCCACACCGAGCGTGACCCATCGTGCCACCCACCCGGTGGAAGGACTGGGCGCGGACGAGGTGCCCTACGGCGAGGATTTCCAGGCGCCGTACGCGGCGACCAAGGCGATCGCCGAACAACGGGTGCTGGCCGCCAACGACGCGACGTTGGCCACGGTGGCGCTGCGTCCGCGCCTGATCTGGGGGCCGGGCGACCAGCAGCTGGTGCCGCGCCTGGCCGAGCGCGCACGGCAGGGCCGGCTGCGCCTGGTCGGTGATGGCAGCAACAAGGTCGACACCACCTACATCGACAACGCCGCGCTGGCGCACTTCCTGGCATTCGAGGCGCTGGGCCCGGCGGCGGCCTGCGCCGGCAAGGCCTACTTCATCTCCAATGGCGAGCCACTGCCGATGCGCGAGCTGGTCAACAAGTTGCTGCAGGCCGTGGGCGCCCCCCCTGTGGAGAAGGCAATCAGCTTCAGGACCGCCTACCGGATCGGTGCGATCTGCGAGCGCCTGTGGCCGCTGCTGCGGTTGCGCGGCGAGCCGCCGTTGACGCGTTTCCTCGCCGAGCAGCTGTGCACGCCGCACTGGTACAGCATGGAGCCGGCGCGCCGTGATTTCGGCTATGTGCCGCAGGTCAGCATCGAGGAAGGGCTGCGTCGGCTGCAGGCCGCGTCGTCATGACGGCAGCCTCACGGCGCTGAAGACTTCATCGCGCGCAGAACCGGCCATCACCGGTTGCACACCGCCGGACCGGGAGGATGGACCCCACGCCACCCACGGCCGAATATCTGCGAGGAGCGCCATGCTGCATTACGCCGTCATTTTCTTCGTCATCGCCATCATCGCCGCCGTGCTCGGTTTCTCCGGCATCGCCGGCGCGGCCAGCAACATTGCCTGGATCCTGTTCGTGGTGTTCCTGGTCCTTGCGGTGATCTCGATGTTCCGCAAGCGCGGCTAGTGAGCCCCGGAGCAGTGCCGGTCGATGGCCGGTACTGCTCCGGCGGAAGCGGTTGTTTGCTGTAGTACCGGGTACTGCCTGGCCTACAGCAGCCTCTGATCGGCTTCGTGCCGTTCCAGCGCCAGTTCGATCAGGCGCGTGATCAGCGTGGTGTAATCCACGCCACTGGCGCCCCACAGCTTCGGGTACATGCTGATGCGGGTGAAGCCCGGCAGCGTGTTGACCTCGTTGATGACGACGCGGCCATCGCCGGTCAGGAACACATCCACTCTGGCCATGCCGGCGCACTCCAGCGCCTGATACGCCTGCAGGGCGATCTGCCTGATCCGCTGCTGGGTGGCATCATCGATGTCGGCCGGGACCACGACGTCGGCGCCGTTCTCGTTGAGGTACTTGGTGTCGTAGGCATAGAACTCGTCGTGCACCACCACTTCGCCACACACGCTGGCCTGCGGCTGCTCGTTGCCGAGCACCGCACATTCGATCTCGCGGCCGGCCACGGCCGCTTCCACCAGAACCTTGTGGTCGTAGCGCAGCGCCCGTTCCAGCGCGGCCGCGAAGCCGGCAGCGTCCTTGACCTTGCTCACCCCCACCGACGAACCCTGGTTGGCCGGCTTCACGAACAGCGGCAGACCGAGCTCGGCGATGACGCCGTCGACATCGATGTTCGCAGCCTGGTGGCGACGGATGCACTGCCAGGGCGCCACCTGCAGGCCGGCATCGCGCAGCAGGCGCTTGGTCACGTCCTTGTCCATGGCCACGGCCGAGCCCAGCACCGGTGAACCGACGAAGGGCAGGTTGGCCATGCGCAGCAGGCCCTGCAGCGCGCCATCCTCACCCAGCGGACCATGCACGATCGGCAGGACAACGTCGATCTGGCCGAGCACGGCAGCCGGATCGGCGGGCTGCAGCTGCGCCTGTCCGGCGCCCGGGTGCACCGACAGCGCGACGCCGGACCGGTGCAGCGCGATGCGCGCCGGATCATCGGCGTTGAGCAGGAAGCTCCCGGCCTGGCTCAGATGCCATCGGCCCTGCTTGTCGATGCCGATCAGCACCGGATCGAAGCGCTCGTGGTCGAGTGCGTCGAGGATGTTCTTCGCCGACTGCAGCGAGACTTCGTGCTCGGAGGACGTACCACCGAAAATGATGCCGACCCGGGTCCTGCTCATGGGCAATGCGATGTCCTGGACGTTGCGTGGCCCCACAGCATGGACCTTCCTTCGCCCGGCAGGTGAGGCGGAGATGAACCCGCACCCATCCGCGCTGCCCGGCCCAAGCCCGGCACCCACGAAGGTAGAATGGGGCCATGGCTCTTTCCCTGCTCAAGTCCCTCAAGCCGGTCGCCGGCCGTGCCCTGCAGATCGCCCTGAACCGCGCCCTGGCGCTGGATCCGGATACCCGCCATGCGTTGGCCGGTCTGGATGGCCGCCATATCGATCTGACCCTGGAGGCTCCTGCGCTGGCCATGCGCATCAGCGTTGACGGTGACCAGCTGCGGGTGGGGCCGGTGGATGCCCAGGAAGCCGATCTGGCCGTACGCAGCAGCTTGTCGGGGGTGCTGGCCCAGCTGCCGCTGCTGGCCAATGCCCGGCGCGCCGACAGCACCGGCAAGGGACGCGTGCGCGTGGCCGGCGATGCCGAGTTGGCGCGCCGCCTGCAGCAGCTGGCCAAGGGCTTCGACCCGGACTGGCAGCAGCCGTTCGTCAGCGTGTTCGGCGAGGTGCTGGGCGTACAGGTGGCCAACACACTGCGCGGCGCGCTGCAGCACGCCCGCCAGGGCGTGATCGATCTGGCGCACAGTGCAGCCGAATTCATTACCGAGGAATCGCGCGACGTGGTGCCGCGCGCCGAGCTGGACGCGTTCCACGACGATGTGGATGTGCTGCGCGATGATGTCGAGCGCCTGGGTGCACGCGTGCAGCGCCTGCGGGGTGCGGCATGAAGGCGGTGCTGCGGGCCAGCCGTATCGGCCGGGTGATCCTGCGCTACCGCCTGGATGACCTGCTGCAGGACACGCCGGCCGAACGCTGGCTGCGCCTGGCCAAACCCTTCGTTCCGCGGGCCTCTGCCGACATCGCCGCACAATCGCGTGGCGCACGCCTGCGCCTGGCGCTGCAGGACCTGGGTCCGATCTTCGTCAAGTTCGGGCAGATCCTGTCGACCCGTCGCGACCTGGTGCCGCCGGACGTGGCCAACGAACTGACCCTGCTGCAGGACCGGGTCAAGCCGTTCGACGGCGACACCGCGCGCCGCATCGTCGAGGACGCGCTGGGCCTGCCGGTCAGCGAAGCCTTTGCCAGCTTCGATACCGAACCGCTGGCGTCGGCCTCGATCGCGCAGGTCCATGCGGCCACGCTGGCCGATGGCCGCCAGGTGGTGGTCAAGGTGCTGCGCCCGGGCATCGAGAAGCAGATCGACGCCGATATCGCCCTGCTCAATTCACTGGCCGCGCTGGTTGAGCGCACCCACCCGCGTGCCGACAAGATCCGCCCGCGCGAAGTCGTGGCGGAAGTGGAGAACACCCTGGCCGCCGAGCTGGACCTGCAGCGCGAAGGCGCCAACGCCAGCGTGCTGCGCCGCTTCTGGGAGAACTCCGACGACCTGTACGTGCCGGAAGTGATCTGGAGCCACACGGCCGAGCGCGCGCTGACCCTGGAGCGCGTGTGGGGCATTCCCTCCGATGACATCGTGGCACTGGACGCCGCCGGGATCGATCGCAAGGCGCTGGCCGCCAAGGGCGTGCGGGTGTTCTACACCCAGGTGTTCCGCGACAACTTCTTCCACGCCGATGCGCATGCCGGCAACATCTGGGTCGACCCCGATCCGGCACGCCGCAGCGATCCGCGCTTCATCGCGCTGGACTTCGGCATCATGGGCCAGCTGTCGCAGGAAGATCAGTACTACCTGGCCGAGAACTTCATGGCCATCTTCAACCGCGACTACCGCCGCATCGCCGAGCTGCACGTGCAGGCGCGCTGGATGCCGGACCACGTGCGCATCGACGACCTGGAAGCGGCGGTGCGGTCGGTGTGCGAGCCGTACTTCACCCGCCCGCTGTCGCAGATCTCGCTGGCGGAAGTGCTGATGAAGCTGTTCCGCGTGGCGCAGCGCTACCAGCTGACGCTGCAGCCGCAGCTGATCCTGCTGCAGAAGACCCTGTTGAACATCGAAGGCGTCGGTCGCCAGCTCGACCCGCAGATCGATATCTGGGCGGTGGCCAAGCCGGTACTGGCGAAGATCCTGCGCGAGCGCTACAGCCCGCGCAGGGTGATGCGCGAGCTCGGCAAGCGCCTGCCGGAAATCATGACCCACGCACCGGACATGCCACGCCTGGTGCATGCCTGGCTGACCCAGCAGGTGGAGGGGCGTCATGAGCTGGCGATGCGCTCGCGCGATCTGGTATCGCTCGATGCCAGCGTGCAGCGCCTGCAGAAGCATGCGGTCGGTGCCATCACCGGTGTCGGCCTGCTTGCCATTGCCGCCTTGATGTACGTGCTGCAGCCGCCCGGCTGGTACTGGGGCGACCTGCCGATGTGGAGCTGGCTGTCGGGCGCGGTGGGTGTGGCCGCATTGGCCCGGGCGTGGTGGAAGTAGCCGCCGTGCTGCAGGCGCTCAAGGACGAACTGGCGCGCTTTGGCGCCGACAACGATGCGCGCGAAAGCGAGCGGGCCCGGCGCATGCTCAACATCACGCCGGATACCGGTGCGCTGCTGTCGCTGCTGGTACGTTTCGGACAGGCGCGGCGCGTGCTGGAGATCGGCACCTCCAACGGCTATTCCACGCTGTGGCTGGCCGAGGCTGCCGCTGCCATCGACGGCCATGTGACCACGCTGGAGTACGCTGCCGACAAGGTGGCCCTGGCCGGCGCGACCTTCGCCCGCAGCGGCCTGCAGGCGCATATCACCCTGATGCACGCTGACGCCGGGACGTGGCTGGCGCAGGCGGCCGATGCCAGCATCGACCTGCTGTTCCTCGATTCGGATCGCGAGCAGTACGCTGGCTGGTGGCCGCACCTGCGCCGCGTGCTGCGGCCCGGTGGCCTGCTGGTGGTGGACAACGTGATCTCCCACGCCGAACAGATGGAGCCGCTGCGGGCGCTGCTGGAGGCGGACGCGAACTTCAGCGTCAGCCTGGTGCCGGTGGGCAACGGTGAACTGCTGGCCGTGCGCAACGCCTGACTGCCTCGCGGCACAAACCCGGGGTCAGATCCCTTTTCCGCAGGAAAAGGGATCTGACCCCATACAGGCCGCCCGTATAATCGCGCGGTGAGCACCGAACCCGATACCCTCGCCGCGGTCGAGACCGACACCGCCCCCCTTCGGCTCCTGCACCTGGATGAACGCCTGGCGGTGGTCGACAAGCCGGCCGGGCTGATGGTCCATGACAGCAAGCTGGCCCGTGGCGAAGATGATTTCCTGGCCGATCGCCTGCGTGAGCAGCTCGGGCGCCCGATCTTTCTGGTGCATCGGCTGGATCGTGCCACCAGTGGCTGCCTGCTGCTGGCCTTCGACCGTGACACCGCCAGTGCGCTGGGCAAGGCCCTGATGGGCGGCGAGGTGGCCAAGGACTACCTGACCATCTGCCGCGGCTGGCCGGCCGAGGCGTCCTGGCGGGTCGACCACGACCTCGACGGCGGCCCCGGGAAACCGGTCAAGAAGCCTGCCATCACCGACTTCCAGTGCCTGGCTACCGGCGAGCTGCCGGTGCCGGTCGGCGAGTTCGCCCGTTCGCGCTATGCGCTGCTGCGCTGCCAGCCGCAGACCGGACGGTTCCGGCAGATCCGCCGGCATCTCAAGCATCTTTCGCACCACATGATCGGCGACACCAGCCACGGCGACGGCCGCCACAACCGCATCTTCCGCATGCAGGGGGTGCACCGCATGCTGCTGCACGCCGAGCGCCTGCGTTTTCCGCATCCCGAGGGCGGCACGGTGGATGTGCGGGCGCCGCTGGACCGGGAATTCCAGAAGGCCCTGGACCTGTTCGGCTGGCGGGTGGAGTGAAGGCAGCGCCGGGCATGGCCCGGCGCTACCGCCTCACTTCTTTTCCGGCTCGTTGACGATCGCTTCCAGATCCTTCTGCAGGTCGGCGAACAGCGGCTGCATGCGCGACTGGATGGCCACCATCACGTTCTGCATCAGCGCCGGGGTCTTGTCGAGCAGACTCTGGCCCGCCGGGCTCTCGTAGAACTCGGCCATCGCCAGCACGTCTTCCTTGCTGAAGGTCTTCTTGTAGAGATCCACGTACATCGGCCGCAGCTGCTGCCATGACAGGGCCTGGCGCAGGGTCTGGCTGGTCCGTGCCTGGATGCGCTTGAGCTGCTCCTGCTGCTGGGCATTGAGCTGGCGCTGCGACGCGACCTGCTGGAACTGCTGCTGCTGCATCGCCTCGATCTGCGGCAGCATGGTGTCGATCATGCTCTGCGCGCGGGAGGCCGACAGCAGGCGGTTGATGTCGCCGTCGGTCGGCGCGGCGGCCAGGACCGGGGCGCTGGCCACGGCAAGCGCCAGCAGAAGGGCAGCACGGCGCAGCAGGGCGGGCAGGGTGGATGCGGAGCGGATCATGCGAAGCTTCCTGCGGTACATGGGACGGCCAGCATACCCGCTGGCAAGGCGAAGGCGGCGTGTTCGGTGCCTGATCGGCGGCATACGGCGCGCGATGCCGCACTCCGCCACGTGGCTGCCGTTACAATGCGCGGATGGGCAGTGGACCGGTCACCATCAGCGCGCAGCTTGAGATCCCCGACGGCGAGATCGTCGAGCGTTTCGTGCGTGCCAGTGGTGCCGGTGGCCAGAACGTCAACAAGGTGTCCACCGCGGTGGAACTGCGTTTCGACGTGGCCAACTCGCCCTCGTTGCCCGAACCGTTGCGCGCGCGCCTGCTGGCGCGGCGTGACCGGCGGATGACCGGCGAAGGCGTGCTGGTCATCGACGCGCAACGCTTCCGGACCCAGGATCGCAATCGCGAGGATGCGCGCGAGCGGCTGGCGGCCTTCATCCAGGCCGGGTTGAGCGTGCCCAAACCGCGCAAGGCCACCAAGCCGACCCTCGGGTCGAAACTGCGTCGTCTGGACGCCAAACGCGGGCGCGCGCAGATCAAGCGCGGGCGCTCCTCACGTGACTGGGAGTGATTGCTTGAACAACCCGACTCCGTTGCTGCCGGCCATCCCGCCGAACATGCCGCAGGTCAGATCCAACCCGTTCCTGCGCTGGCTGGCGCGCTGCACCCTGCGCATGGGCGGCTGGAAGGTGGTCGGCACCCTGCCGGACATCCCGAAGCTGGTCTTCATCATCGCCCCGCATTCGTCCAACTGGGACGGGTTCTGGGGCATGGCGGCCAAGATCGCACTGGGCATGAAGGTCAAGGTGCTGGGCAAGGCGTCGCTGTTCTGGTGGCCGCTGGGCCCGCTGCTGCACCGGCTGGGCGTGATCCCGCTGGACCGCAGCTCGCCGCAGGGAACCGTCGGCCAGGCCGTGGACCTGATCCGCAACAACGACAGGATGTGGTTCGCGATCACCCCGGAAGGCACCCGCAAGGCGGTCAAGGAATGGAAGGCCGGATTCCTGAAGATCGCGCGGATGGCCGACGTGCCGATCCTGACCGCCTATTTCCATTATCCGGAGAAGGTCATCGGCGTCGGTCCGCTGTTCCATCCCACCGGCGATGACGTGGCCGACATGGCCGCCATCCGCGAGTTCTACCGGCCCTGGATCGGCAAGACCCGCGGTACGGTCTGAGCCGGCCGCCAGTGAAGGTCCAGACGCCACGTCCGGCACATGCCGGGCGAGCGCGACAGGAGTAGGGTGGACGGTCGGCATCCCATCCCGTCTGCCCAAGGAGCGTTTTACATGTCGCGTACCGTAGTCCTGGCCGCCGCCATCAGCCTGGCGCTGGCGGCCTGTTCCGGCAAGGAGTCCACCCCCGTGTCCGCAGCCCAGAATACCCCGGCCCAGCAGCCGGCCGATGCCTCCACCAACCCGCTGCTGAGCGCCAGCACGCTGCCGTTCCAGGCGCCGCCGTTCGACAAGATCAAGGACAGCGACTACCTGCCGGCGTTCGAGGAAGGCATGCGCCAGCACCTGGCCGACGTGCGCAAGATCGCCGACAACAGCGAGCCGGCCACCTTCGACAACACCATCGTGGCGATGGAGCGCAGCGGCGAGACCCTGACCCGCGTGTCGCGCATCTTCTTCGGCCTGGTGCAGGCCGATACCAACGATGCGCGCCAGAAGATCCAGGAAGAAGTCGCGCCGAAACTGGCCGCGCACCAGGACGAGATCAGCCTCGACCCGAAGCTGTTCGCACGCGTGAAGTCGCTGTACGACCAGCGTGACACGCTGGGCCTGGACCCGGTGCAGAAGCGCCTGGTCGAGCATTACTACGACGGCCTGGTGCGTGCCGGTGCGCAGCTGTCCGACGCCGACAAGGCCAGCCTGCGCAAGCTCAACGTGGAAGAGACCACGCTTTCCACCCAGTTCCATACCCGCCTGGTCGCCGCCACCGCTGCCGCTGCCGTCATCGTGGACGACAAGGCCAAGCTGGCCGGCCTGGATGAGAACGCGATCAACACCGCAGCTGCCGATGCGAAGGCGCGCAAGCTTGACGGCAAGTTCCTGCTGCCGCTGCAGAACACCACCCAGCAGCCGGTGCTTGGTTCGCTGAGCGACCGCGACCAGCGCGCCGCCGTGCTCAAGGCCTCGGAAACCCGCGCCGAGCGCGGTGATGCCAACGATACCCGCCAGACCGTGCAGCGCCTGGCCCAGCTGCGTGCGCAGAAGGCCAAGCTGCTGGGTTTCGACACCTTCGCCGACTACCAGCTGGGCGACCAGATGGCCAAGACCCCGGCCGCCGCGCTGAAGCTGCTGACCGACACCGTGCCGGCTGCCACCGCCAAGGCACGTGCCGAAGCCGGCGAGATCCAGAAGGTGATCGACGCGCAGAAGGGCGGTTTCCAGGTTGCGGCCTCGGACTGGGACTTCTACGCCGAGCAGGTACGCAAGGCCAAGTACGATCTGGATGAGTCGCAGATCAAGCCCTATTTCGAGCTGGACAACGTGCTGCAGAACGGCGTCTTCTACGCCGCCACCCAGCTGTACGGCATCACCTTCAAGCCACGTACCGACATCCCGACCTACCACCCGGACATGAAGGTGTATGAAGTGTTCGACAAGGACGGCACCTCGCTGGCCCTGTTCTACACCGACTACTTCAAGCGTGACAGCAAGTCCGGTG
This sequence comes from Stenotrophomonas sp. STEN225, assembly GCF_056756445.1. Lineage (NCBI taxonomy): Bacteria > Pseudomonadati > Pseudomonadota > Gammaproteobacteria > Lysobacterales > Lysobacteraceae > Stenotrophomonas > Stenotrophomonas sp. STEN225. The sequence goes on from NZ_JBRRBV010000003.1 coordinate 275,772, forward strand.
GCGCGTGGATGGACGTGTTCGTCGAGCAGGATGGCCTGACCGGCGCCAAGCCGGTGGTCTACAACGTCTGCAACTTCACCAAGCCGGCCGAAGGCCAGCCGGCGCTGCTGAGCTTCGACGACGTCACCACCCTGTTCCACGAGTTCGGCCACGCCCTGCACGGCATGTTCTCGAACGTGAAGTACCCCTCGATCGCCGGCACGGCCACCTCGCGCGATTTCGTCGAGTTCCCGTCGCAGTTCAACGAGCACTGGGCGCTGGATCCGAAGGTGTTCGCCAACTACGCCAAGAACTACAAGACCGGCGAGCCGATGCCGCAGGAACTGGTCGACAAGATCCTCAAGGCGCGCAGCTTCAACCAGGGCTACGCCACCACCGAGTACCTGTCGGCTGCGCTGCTGGACCTGGCCTGGCACACGCAGAAGGCCGACGCGCCGCTGCAGGATGTCGGAGCCTTCGAAGCCAGCGCGCTGAAGAAGTTCAAGGTCGATCTGCCGCAGGTTCCGCCGCGCTACCGCACCACCTACTTCGACCACATCTGGGGCGGTGGCTACTCGGCCGGCTACTACGCCTACTTCTGGGCGGAAGTGCTCGACCATGACGCCTTCCAGTGGTTCACCGAGAACGGCGGCCTGACCGCGGCCAATGGCCAGCAATTCCGCGACAAGATCCTCTCGCGCGGCAACAGCGTGGAGCTGTCGACCCTGTACCGCGATTTCCGCGGCAAGGACCCGTCGGTGGAACCGCTGCTGAAGTTCCGCGGGCTGAAGTAAGAAAGCGAAAACGGCGGGGGCGACCCCGCCGTTTTTCTTTCTGTAGCGTCGAGCCATGCTCGACGTTCTTCTGTAGAGCCGAGCCCATGCTCGGCTGATGTTTCCTGGAAAGGCAGCCGAGCATGGGCTCGGCTCTACAAACAGCGTTACGTCCCCACGTGCACCCGGTTCGCCTGTTCGGCAAGGCCCAGGTGATCCAGCGCGATATCCAGCGCCAGCACGTAGCTCTGCGCGCCATAGCCGGCGGCGATGCCCAGGCGCTGGCCGATGCCGGCCGGCAGACAGGGCTCAGCCACCGCGCCGTCGTCATGCACCTCCACGTAGGCGTTGTGCAGATAGGGCAGCAGGCGCTGCAGACGCAGGCTGCCGGCACACGCGCCGGGATCGAGCAATGTCACTTCGCCGCGGCTGTGATCGGCCACGCGCAGGGCATCCAGCAGTTCCTGTTCCGAACCGCAGGCACGGATGGCCACGCTGGTGCCGGCATCGATCGCACGGTGTACCAGCGACTTCAGTACCGGTGCCGGCAGCGGCAGTGCGGTACGGATCAATGTGCCGGCCGCTTCCGGGCCGCGGATGATGAAGATCGACATGGCTCAGCCCTCCTGCGCCAGGCGGCGGCCGACGATGGCCAGCGACAGCGGATAACCGGCCTGCTGGCTGCGCTGGTCGACCACCACCGCGGCCGGCCCATGCTGCAGGCGCAGGCGCGCGTCCAGGCCGGGTTCGCGGGCGCTCTGCAGCTCGATGTACTGCGCCGGCAGCCGCTCCAGGGCGGCCTGCAGCGCGCTGCCCTCGGCCTGCCATTGCGCCTCGTCGGCCACGCCCACGTCCAGCAGTACCCAGTCGGCCGAGCGCGCCTGCGGCTGGCACAGGCACTGGCGCACTTCGGACAGGCTGGCGCAGTCGCTGCACAGCACGCGGTGGCCGGACAACTGCGCCGGCAGCTGCGGACGCGGTGCCGATGAAGAGGCGTGGCGGATCACCAGGAGGGTCATACAACACCTTGCGGAAAGCGCCGTTCGGCGCGGTGGGCAGACGATGCGCGCAGTGCCCGTAAAGGTGCGATGGCGGGCGCCGGGCCCGGGCGTAAAACCTGCGTAACCCTGCATCGGCAGCGCCGGGCCATGCCCGGAGAGCACATGGCGCGGCCGTTCCAACACTCGGCCGGGCATGGCCCGGCGCGACCGGGAACCTCTTGCACCCGGATGGGGTCTGAAGACCCTGCCACCCCATCGGAACCTGACATGGATGCTGTTGCCCGACCGCCGTTCCCGCAACGCGCTCTCGCCTGGCTGAAGAAGGAGGCGCTGCCGCTGCTGCTCATGCTGGGCCTGCTCGCCGCCGCCCGCGACACCCTCGCCAATCATTACGTGGTGCCCAGTGGCTCGATGCAGCCGACCCTGCAGCCCGGTGACCGGGTGGTGGTGGACATGCGTGCCTATGGCCTGCGCCTGCCGTTCACCAACACGTCCCTGCTGTCCACCGGCCAGCCGCAGCGCGGCGAGGTGGCGGTATTCGATTCGCCTGCCGACGGCACCCGCCTGATCAAGCGGGTCGCCGCCGTGGCCGGCGACCACGTGCAACTGCACGAGGGCCACCTGAGCATCAACGGCCACCCGCTGCAGATGGCCGACCTGCAGGACGTGGAGGCCTTCGGCAGCCGCCGTGCGCGCCTGGACCTGGACATGGGCGGTGGTCCCGACATTGCGGACCTGGTGGTACCGGCCGGCAAGCTGCTGGTACTGGGGGATCATCGCGGCAACAGTTTCGATGGACGCTTCTTCGGCTTCGTCGACGCCGACAAGGTCTACGGGCGCGCGGTGGCCGTCTACTACCGCCGTGGCGATGGCTTCCAGTGGCAGCACCTGTGAGCTGAATCGATACGTCAGGGATATCAATCCTGACTTTTCAGGTTATGGATCGACTGGGTGGACGGGCCTAGTCTGGGGCCCGTTCCCTCCACCCCGGCCGCCCCCTACGGCCCTTCGATCCCATGACTGGCGAAACCGCCGCGGCCCCCGAACGTCGCTTCCCTCCTGCCGATTCCAGCCCCGAGACACGCATCCAGCAGGGCACGCCAGCGTTCCGCCGCACGGCGGTCGCGCTGTTCCTGGCCGGCTTCTCCACCTTTGGCCTGCTGTACACGGTGCAGCCGTTGCTGCCCGAGTTCAGCCGCCACTTCGGCGTCTCCGCCGCCGGCAGCGCGATGTCGCTGTCACTGACCACCGGCACGCTGGCCGTGGCGATGCTGCTGGCCGGGCTGCTGTCCGACGCCGTGGGCCGCAGGCCGTTGATGATCGTCGCCCTGCTGGCCTCGGCCATCCTCTCGCTGAGTACCGCCCTGGTCGATGACTGGACCACGCTGCTGGTGCTGCGCACCCTGCTGGGCCTGGCCCTGAGTGGCGTGCCGGCGGTGGCGATGACCTATCTGGTCGAAGAAATGGACAGCCGCGCACTGGGCCTGGCGATGGGCCTGTACATCGGCGGCAACGCGATCGGTGGCATGAGCGGGCGCCTGCTCGCCGGCATCATCGCCGACCATTGGGGGTGGCGCTGGGGCATCGGCGTGGTCTCGATCATCGCCGTGGCCAGCACCGTGCTGCTGTGGCTGCAGCTGCCGCCATCGCGGCATTTCCAGGCCCGTCGCGGCGGCCTGCGCCAGCTGCCGTCGCGCTGGCGCACGTTGTTCGCCGATCCCGGCCTGCCGTGGCTGTTCGCCACCTCCTTCGTGTTGATGGGCGTATTCGTCACCCTCTACAACTACCTCGGCTATCACCTGCTGGCGCCGCCGTACCACCTCAGCCAGACCGTGGTCGGGCTGATCTTCAGCGTCTACCTGGTCGGTACGTTCAGCTCGGCATGGATGGGCCAACAGGCCACGCGGTACGGCCGTGGGCGCGTCCTGTCGATCTCCTTCGTGCTTATCGGTGCCGGCATCGCGCTGCTGGCGATGCCGTGGCTGACCACGATGGCGCTGGGCATCGCGCTGGTGACCTTCGGCTTCTTCGGCGGTCATTCGGTCGCCAGCAGCTGGGTCGGCAGCCGGGCGGGCATGATGCGCGCGGAAGCCTCGGCACTGTATCTGTTCGCCTACTACCTGGGGTCGAGCGTGCTGGGCGGTGTGGGCGGGCTTGCCTACGCCGCGTGGGACTGGCTGGGGGTGTGCGCGTTCGCGGCAGTGCTGACCCTGCTTGGCGGTGGCATCGTCTGGGCGTTGCAGCAGCGGGCCCCGCAGCCGGTGACGGCCTGATGCTCGCCGGGCCATGCCCGGCGAGCGCGCAGCGCGGCGCTTCACTCTTCGGCGAATGCGCCGCGCAGCAGGCCGGCGAAGTTGCGGATCAGCGGCGTCACTCCCTCACGGCGCCATGCCAGCTGCACCTCCGAGTGCGCGCCGGCATCGGCCAGCGCGACAAAGCGCGCGCCTTCCACCCGGATGTGGTCGCACGAGGACGGCAGGATCGCCGCACCCAGGCCAGCCGCCGCCAGGCTGATCAGCGTGGACGCCTCACCGGCTTCCTGCACGATGCGTGGAGTGAATCCGGCAGCCGCGCACAGCGCGATCATGTGGTCATGGATGCCGGCGCCGGCACTGCGTCGAAATGCCACGAACGGTTCCTGCGCGAACGCACGCAGCGACAGCGTTCCCTGTTCCGGAAGCCGGCGCAGGGCAGGGTGGTCGGCATGCACGATCAACGCCAGCGGATCGACGAACAGGCTGTGCGCAACCAGTTCCGGCGGCAGCGCGCGCTTGCGGATGATGCCCACGTCCAGTGAACCGTCGAGCAGGGCGTCGATCTGCTGCAGCGTGTTCATCTCGCTCAGTTGCAGCCGCACCTGCGGATACTGCTGGCGGTAGCGCAGGATCGAGCGCGGAATCTGCGGCGACAGCGGTGTGGCCCGGGTCAGCCCGATATGCAGCTCACCCTGTTCGCCGCGCTGTGCGCGCTGCACCTCGTCCACTGCCGTCTCCACCTGCTGCACGATGGCCCGCGCGCGCTCCTGCAGCAGTTCACCGGCAGGCGTCAGCTGCACGCGGCGATGGCTGCGCACGAACAGGCGCGCCCCGATCAAGTCCTCCAGCTGGCGGATCTGCTGGCTGAGCGGCGGCTGCGACATGCCCAGCCGCTCGGCCGCCTGGCCGAAGTGCAGGGTCTCGGCAACGGCAAGGAAATAGCGCAGGTGGCGCAGTTCGATGGACATGCGCCCAGTCTATTCATCGCCGGCCGGAAATGAATCAGAGGTTGGATCCGACCCCGTGCCGACCAACGGTCGGCACCCGCCAACAGCAGCTGGCACTAAACAGCAGAGGGAAACTGTCGAAGGCGGGGTGGGTCCGGTTGCGGGGGTGTGAGCGGCATGGATGCCGCGACCAAGCCCCCATGGACGGGTTTACGGCGTCCCCCGCAACCGGACCCACCCCGCCGTCCCACACATAGCCAGCTGTTGCCGTTGCTTCGGCTTGAGGCTTCGGCAGATGCAGGGCGGCAGCCCTGCAAACCAGAACCCCCTCACCGCTCGGAATGCCCGCTCTGGTCGTAATCGCGCGGGCTGAACAGTTCCGGCTGGATCAGCTCGATGAACGCTCGTGCCTGCGCCGACAGCGCCTTGCCGCGGCGCACGATCACGCCATAGCTGCGCTCCGGGAACCAGCGCTTCATCGACCGCGCCGCCAGCCGCTCGTGGTCGGTCTCGTTCAGGCACAGCGCCGGCACGATGGAAATACCCATGCCCATCGCCACGTACTGCTTGATTACTTCCCAGCCGCCCACCTCGAGGGCGACGGTGTACGCGATGCGATGGCGCTGGAACACCTGGTCGACCAGACGGTAGGTGATCTGCCGCTTCGGCGGCAGCACCAGCGGATAGCGGGCGATGTCGGCCAGCTCCAGCTCCGCGCCCCGGGCCAGCGGATGGTCATGTGGCGCGATCAGCACCTGCTCGAAACGATAGGCCGGGGCGTAGCTGAGGTCGGCGGGCACGTCGGTCATCGAGCCGATGGCAAGGTCAGCGGCGTCCTCGCGCAGCAGGTCGGTGCCGTCCGCGCTGATCGCGTTGTGCAGGGTCAGGCGCACATCCGGGTGATGCATGCGGAAGCGCTCGACGATCTTCGGCAGCAGGTACAGGATGGTCGAACTGTTGGCCGCGATGTTCAGTTCGCCCGCATCCAGCCCGCGCACCTTGTCGCGGAAGCGCGCCTCCAGCCCGTCCAGGCTCTCCACCAGCGGTTGCGCCATTTCGTACAGCAGCTGGCCCTCGCGGCTGGGCACCAGGCGGCGGCCGCTGCGCTCGAACAGCGGTACGCCCAGCTCCCGCTCCAGCGCCTGCAATTGCAGGCTGATGGCCGGCTGGCTGACGAAAAGCGCCTCAGCCGCCCGTGAGACTGAACCCAGACGCACGGTCTGGCAGAACGCACGCAAGGGCTTCAGGCGGTCGGATTTGTAGGAAAAACGAGGACTTGGCGAGCTGCGCGTGGTCATGGCGTAACGAGTATTAGCACAATTTATGTAAAGCATTGCAAAAACTGTTTTGCCAAATACTGAGCGCCAGCGGCACGGTGGAGACGTTCCCCACTGCTGGAGTCGTCCCATGTCCGCCGTCGCTTCCGCTGTTCCCTCCCCCGCCACCAAGGCCACGCCCGGCATCGCCCTGGCGACCCGGGTGGCCGGCCAGGACACCCTGCTGCCGGCGCCGCTGCTGGCCCTGCTGGTGTCGCTGCACCGGGCGGTGGAGCCGGGTCGGCAGGCGCGGCTGCAGGCTCGCCGTGAGCGCCAGGCGTTCTTCGACCGCGGCGGCCTGCCGGACTTCCGTGAGGACACCGCCGCGATCCGCAGCGGCGACTGGACCGTCGCACCGCTGCCGGCCGCGCTGCAGGACCGCCGCGTCGAGATCACCGGCCCGACCGATCCGAAGATGGTCATCAACGCGCTGAACTCCGGCGCCAAGGTATTCATGGCCGACTTCGAGGATTCGACCTCGCCGACCTGGCGCAACCTGCTGGCCGGGCAGCAGTCGCTGGCCGCTGCGGTGCGTGGTGACCTGGAGTTCACCGCGGCCAACGGCAAGCACTACACCCTGCGCCCGTACGACGAGCAGGCCGTGCTGATCGTGCGCCCGCGTGGCTGGCATCTGGACGAGAAGCACGTCCGCATCGATGGCCAGTTCCTGGCCGGTGGGCTGTTCGACGCGGCGGTGTTCGCCTTCCACAACGCCCGCACGCTGCAGCGCAAGGATCGTGGCCCGTACTTCTACCTGCCCAAGCTGCAGAGCATGGAAGAGGCGGCCCTGTGGGAGACCGCGCTGTCGCACATCGAAGGCATGCTGGGCCTGCCGCACGGCCAGATCAAGGTGACCGTGCTGATCGAAACGCTGCCGGCGGTGTTCGAGATGGACGAGATCCTGCACGCGCTGCGCGACCGCATCGTCGGCCTGAACTGCGGGCGCTGGGACTACATCTTCTCTTACCTGAAGACCTTCCGCCGCCACGCCGACCGCGTGCTGCCCGAGCGCGGCCAGGTGACCATGACCCAGCCGTTCCTGAAGGCGTATTCGGAACTGCTGATCCAGACGTGCCACCGCCGGGGGGCACATGCGATGGGCGGCATGGCGGCGCAGATTCCGATCAACAACGACGCCGCTGCCAACGAGCAGGCGATGGCGCGTGTGCGTGCCGACAAGCTGCGCGAGGTGAGTGCAGGCCATGACGGCACCTGGGTCGCGCATCCGGCGCTGATTCCGGTGGCGATGGCGATCTTCGACGAGCACATGCCTGCGCCCAACCAGCACCACGTCCTGCGTCAGGACGTGCGCGTGGGCCGCGACGAACTGATCGCGCGTCCGCCGGGCACCATCACCCGCGCCGGCTTCGAGGGCAATGTCGAAGTCTGCGTGCGCTACCTGGCCGCGTGGCTGGACGGCAACGGTTGCGTGCCCATCCATCACCTGATGGAAGACGCGGCCACCGCCGAGATCAGCCGCAGCCAGTTGTGGCAGTGGTTGCATACCCCGGGCCAGCAGCTGGACGACGGCACTGCCATCGACCTGGCACTGCTCGACACCACCCTGGCGCAGCTGCCCGCACGCCTGGGTGATACCACGGCGCTGCCCGGCGGCGCGCGCATCGGCGAAGCCATCGCCCTGCTTGGCGAACTGAGCCGCAACGATGAACTGACCGACTTCCTGACCCTGCCGGCCTACGCGCGCATCGACTGATCCCCGCGCCCGCTCCACGCCGCTTCCCTTCCCGCTGCACGCACCACTGAACTGGAGATAGACATGAGCACCCTGCCCACTGCCGAACAGATCCAGCACGACTGGGATACCAACCCGCGCTGGGAAGGCATCCAGCGCAACTACAGCGCCGCCGACGTGGTGCGCCTGCGCGGCACTGTCCATATCGAGCATTCGCTGGCCCGGCTGGGCGCGGAGAAGCTGTGGAAATCGCTGCACGAGCGCGAGTTCGTCAACGCGCTGGGCGCACTGACCGGCAACCAGGCCATGCAGCAGGTCAAGGCCGGCCTGAAGGCGATCTACCTGTCCGGCTGGCAGGTGGCGGCCGATGCCAACCTGGCCGGGCAGATGTATCCGGACCAGTCGCTGTATCCGGCCGATTCGGTGCCGGCGGTGGTCAAGCGCATCAACAACACGCTGCTGCGCGCCGACCAGCTGCATCACGCTGAAGGCAAGGACGACATCGATTTCCTGCAGCCGATCGTAGCCGATGCCGAGGCCGGCTTCGGTGGCGTGCTCAATGCGTTCGAACTGATGAAGGCGATGATCGAAGCCGGCGCCGCGGGCGTGCATTTCGAGGACCAGCTGGCATCGGTGAAGAAGTGCGGCCACATGGGCGGCAAGGTGCTGGTGCCGACCCGCGAGGCCATCGAGAAGCTCAACGCGGCGCGGCTGGCGGCCGATGTGCTGGGTGTGCCGACCCTGCTGGTGGCGCGCACCGACGCAGAAGCGGCCGACCTGCTGACCAGTGACATCGACGGCAACGATAAGCCGTTCACCACCGGCGAGCGCACCGTCGAAGGCTTCTACAAGACCCGCAACGGCCTGGAACAGGCCATCAGCCGCGGCCTGGCCTATGCACCGTATGCCGATCTGGTGTGGTGCGAGACCGGCAAGCCGGACCTGGAGTTCGCGCGCAGGTTCGCCGAAGCCATTCATGCGAAGTTCCCCGGCAAGCTGCTGGCCTACAACTGCTCGCCGAGCTTCAACTGGAAGAAGAACCTGGACGACGCCACCATCGCCAAGTTCCAGAAGGAGCTGGGCAGCTATGGCTACAAGTTCCAGTTCATCACCCTGGCCGGTTTCCACGCGCTGAACTACGGCATGTTCAACCTGGCCCACGGTTACGCGCGCCGGCAGATGAGCGCCTTCGTCGAGTTGCAGGAGGCGGAGTTCGAAGCGGCCGAGCGCGGCTTCACCGCGGTCAAGCACCAGCGCGAGGTCGGCACCGGTTACTTCGACGCGGTCACCCAGGCGATCCAGCAGGGACAGTCCTCCACCACCGCGCTGACCGGTTCGACCGAAGAAGAGCAGTTCCACAGCGAACGCGCGGCCTGATCCAACGGTGGCCGTGCGATCGGCTGCCGACACCGCTCAGGGTGGCCAGGGAAGGGCCAGACAACGCCGGCCGGTCGGGGGACCTGCCGGCGTTGTTGTATCCCCTCGGCCCGGTCCCGCATGGCATCCGCGTCAATCGGGCGCACGCCTCGCCACGCAACTTGGCCCAAACCCTGTGAAGACGGGCATCAGCTTGATCCGGCAGGAATTTTTACGGACAGTCGTGCTCCCAAGGTGCAGCCCCCGGTCTCCACGCACCTACCGGCTGTCGATTCGTAAAAATGAGATAGGGCGCACACTTTAAAGCGGTGCTATGCTCCGCGGCTCACCAGGGGACGCTGGCGGCGGGTGCAGGGAATGACCGGCAGGGGTGCGGCCGAGAACACTGATGCAACGACCGGTATCGCCCATGTGGCGATGGCCGAGATCGTGCATGCGCTGCTGTCCGATGCCGAGGTCGCATTGTTCGCCAGATTCGGCCGGCCGCGCCGGCTCGAAGCCGGGCAGTGGCTGTTCCAGCGCGGCCATCGTGGCGAGCGCATGTACGTGATCCTGGAAGGCCGGATCGAACTGGATTTCGGCGAGGATCTGGTGATCAAGGTCCTCGGCCACCAGGAGTTCTTCGGCGAGCTGGGCCTGCTGGTCGGCGATCACCTGCGCAGTGCCGGTGCACGTGCGCTGGTCGATTGCCAGGTGCTGGAACTGGGGCCGGCCGATTTCCAGCGTCTGGTCGATGCCGATCCAGGGCTGGTGGCCTACTTCCTGCGCCGTACGATCATGCGCGTGCTGACCAACGAGCAGGCCCTGATCAGCCAGCTGCGGCGCCGCAACCACGATCTGGAAACGGCGCTCGACAATCTGTACATCACCACCCACCAGCTCACGCACACCCGCGAGCTGGTGCGTACCGACGAGCTGACCGGGCTGCACAACCGCCGCGGGCTGACCCTGTACCTGCAGGAGTGCCGGGCCGATGGGCGGGGCGCACCGCAGGGCCTGCTGCTGATCGACTGTGATCGCTTCAAGCAGATCAACGACCGGCACGGCCACCAGGCCGGCGACCGGGTGCTGCAGAGCATGGGCAACATCCTGCGCTCGATGGCCGGCGAACACGACCTGGCCTGCCGCCTGGGCGGCGATGAGTTCTGCCTCATCCTGCGGCGCGGCACCCACGAAATCGTGCAGCATGCCGCCGAGTTCATCCTCAGCGCGGTGCATGGTCTACTCGAACGCAGCCATGGCACGCCCCATGTGAGCCTGGTGAGCATCGGCGCCAGCCTGCTGGCGCCGGATGCGGACTGGAGCGAGTGGTATGCGCGTGCGGACCGAGCGCTGTACCAGGCCAAGCGCGATGGCGGCAACTGCCTGCGCTGGGTGGACGCGCCGGACGGGCACTAGAGCGGAGACACCGGTGATGAAGGGCGACAAAGGAACGTCGGCGCCACACAACCAGCAGCTGCGCGCGCTGCTGTTCACCGACCTGTGCGATTCGCTGCAGCTGGTTGAGCGGATCGGTGATGTGGCGGCGGCCGAGCTGTTCCAGCAGCATGACCGTCTGGTGCTGGGTCTGCAGCAGCGCTGGAACGGGCAGCTGATCGACCGTTCCGACGGCCTGTTCGTACTGTTCGAGCGCACCATCGATGGCGTCGGTTTTGCCCTGGCCTACCAGACTGCGGTGGAGGCGCTGGGGCGTGAGCGCGGCATCGTGCTGCGCGCGCGTGCGGGCCTGCATGTCGGTGACGTGCTGTTGTGGAACAACAGTGCCGAAGCAATGGCCCATGGCGCCAAGCCGGTGGAGGTGGAGGGCCTGGCCAAGCCGATGGCGGCGCGGCTGATGCAGCTGGCCTGGCCGGGCCAGGTGTTGCTGTCGGCCACCGCCGAGCAGATGGCACGGCGCGCTACCTCCACGCTGCCCTGGGCCAGCGAGGCGCTGCGCTGGAAGCACCATGGGCGCTGGCGCTTCAAGGGCATCACCGAGCGCCAGGATGTGTTCGAGATCGGCCTGCGTGGCAGTGCGCCGCTGCGTCGACCGCGCTCGGGCGAGAAGGCATGGCGCGATCTACCCTTGTGGCGGCGTCCCGCGGCTGTGGTCACCGAGGCCGCGCTGGCGGTGACGCTGGGCGTGCTGCTGTGGATGCTGCTGCGCCCGGCGCCGGCCATCGCCTTCGCCGAACGGGACTGGGTGATCCTGGCCGCGGTGCAGAACACCACCGCCTATCCGCAGCTGGACAGCAGCCTGGAGCAGGCGCTGTACATCAGCCTGGGTCAGTCACGCTTCGTCAACATCCTCAGCGAGTTGAAGGTGCGCGACACCCTGCAGCTGATGCAGCGCTCGCCACAGGCACGGCTCGACCGAGGCCTGGCCATCGAGGTGGCCCTGCGCGACGGCGCGCGCGCGGTGCTGGTACCGAGCGTGCTCGAACTCAACGGCAAGGTGCGGGTCAGTGTCGAAGTGGTCGATCCGCACAGCGGTCAGACCGTCTATACGCGCTACGCCGATGGTCGAGGCCTGGAATCGATCCTGACCTCCACCGACCACGTGGTGGCAGCGCTGCGCGCCGACCTGGGCGAAGCGTTGCGTGATGTCGGTCGCGATCAGCGACCGCTGCCCACCGTGGCGACGGCCAATCTCGATGCCCTGCATGCCTACGCCAAGGGCGTCGATGCCACGGCGGCCGCCCGCTACGACGACGCACTGATGTTCTACGAGCAGGCCACCCGGCTCGATCCCGCATTCGCCTTTGCCTATGTGGGGCAGATGACCATCCAGCACGCCAAGGGCAACCTGGAGCAGGCCGCCGTGCTGTACCGGAAGGCGGTCAGCCAGCGTGCCCACCTGACCGCACGCGACCAGCTGTACCTGGACGCGTGGGCAGCGGATTTCGCAGGTGCACCGCCCATGCGCATCGCCGACAAGTGGCGCCTGCTGACCGAGCTGTACCCGGACGACCCGGCCGGTTGGATGAACTACGCCAAGATCCTGTACACCCAGGGCGACTATGACGGCGCCCTGGCCGCAACACAGCCGCTGCTGGCCCGCCAGCATTCTCGGCGTGCACTGGTGCTGGTGTTCGTGGCGCGGGTGCAGCTGGCCCGTGGCGAAGTCGCCGCAGCCGAAGCGGCGCTGCGCGGCGCACGCCTTCATCCGGGCTGGAATGGCGATGGCATGGAGCCGGTGATCGCCGCGCTGGCCGGTGATTTCGAGGCCGCCAATGCCGGCTTTGCGGCGATGCCCGTATCGGGGCCGGGGACGCGCATGCTGCGCGCGGCGGTGCTGGCCATGCAGGAGCGCGCGCACGAGGCAGCCACCGACATGCGGCAGGTGGCTGCCCAGTGCACGACGGTCGGTGGGCTGTGCGACATCTACGCGCTGCAGGCACTGGCCTGGCGCGAACAGGAAGGCGACCACGTGACGGCGCAGGAATACCTGCGTGTGCTGGACCGGGCGCTGGCCGCGGTCGACCGTCGCCATCCTGCGCCAGCGCGCCGCAATGCATTCATCGCCCTGGCGGCGGCCTATCATGCCGCGCGCGCAGGCCACGCCTCGGTGGTGATGCAGCGCAGGGACCCGCTGCAGGCCCTGCCCGAGCGCGACGCGGATCCGCGTCTGCGCGAGCTCTGGAACCTGCTGCGTGCCCGCATGGCCTTCGACCAGGGTGACCTAGACCAGGCGCAGGACCTGCTGGCGCAGCAGCCGTCGGCGAACCTGTTCCAGTGGCGGGTGCTGCAGCTGGATCTGGTGACCGCGCGCGGCGACCAGGCCGCGGTCGCACGGCAGGCGGCGTGGCTGCAGCGCCACGCCGGCCTGGCATTTGCTGAAGACACCGGTGACTACGCTCTGTTGCCACTGAACGCGATGGATGTGCAGCGGCTGGCGGCAGGCCGCGCCGCCGCAGTGATGCCTGACAAGGGCACGGTGGCCGCGCCCTGAGGCCGGTCTATCGATCCAGGCCGGGCAGGCCATCCTCGAACAGGAACGGCACGGTGAACGAGGCACGCGCGTCCAGCAGCTCCCGCAGGCGCGGAGCGGCCTTGGCGAACTCGGCCTTGCTGCCCAGCGTGGCCAGCGGCGTATGGCAGGCGCGCACGCAGTCTTCATCGGCGCCCAGATCGAGCAGTGCCTGGCCCGGATCAGCGGCGAAAGCCTTGCGGAAGTCATCGTCGCTGGACAGGCGTTCCAGCAGCTGCTGGACGACGTGGGTGGGAAGCGGTGAAGAAGACATGGCGTGCAACCGACGGGCTGGGAAAATGGAAGTATCGGCGGCGATCGTGCGAAGTTGATGGCAGGCACGTGCATCGCGCTATGATCGGCGCCCCCGCAGGCCTTTCGATTGCACGCCGATGAGATTCCGCCGTTGCCGGACACTGTTCGTCGAGCCGGTCGAACGCCCGGCCTTTGCATTGGCCGACCTGATGGCCGGCGGCACCGGGGTGACCTTCGAGCAGCGGCTGCAGGTGCGTACCGCCCACCTGCCTTCGGCATGCGAGATCGATGCCGACAGCTGCGCCTGGCTGTTGGCCTGCAGCGCCGAGCATTGGCAGCCGATGCCGGAGGATGCGGCCTGCCGCCGCCGCGTACTGGCGCTGCTGCAGCAGGGACTGCTGGTCAGCGACGATCCGGCCCATGCCGAGGCCTGTGCGGCCGAGCAGCGCGTGCGCGACAGCCACTGGTGGCCGCTGTCGGCGCTGCACTACCAGCAATCCTGCTGGGATGGCGTGGACAGCAGCGCGGACATGCAGCGTCAGCAGTTGGTGACCGCGTGCGACCTGGTCCGCAGCTTCGGCAATCCGCCGCCGGAGGCGCCGCCACGCCAGCCCGGCGCGCTTGCGCTGCCCCGCTGCGATGATGATCCGATGCAGGAACTGCTGCAGGCGCGTGCCACCTGCCGGAATTTCGATGCGACCCGCGCGCTGCCGCTGCCGTTGCTGGCACGGCTGCTGCAGCAGGTGCTGATGGCGCAGGCACAGGTGGAAACCGATCCGGACGTGCGGTTCCTGAAGAAGAACGTGCCCTCGGCCGGCAGCCTGCATCCGCTGGAAGCCTATCTGATGGTGCGCGACGTGCAGGGCCTGGCGCCGGGGCTCTACCATTACCACGCAGTCGCGCATGAACTGGCCCCGCTGCCGGTGCAGCCCGACGATCCCGCAGGGTTCCGCCTGCGCCTGCTGGCGGGCCAGCACTGGTTCGCCGATGCCCACGTGCTGCTGGTACTGGTGTGCCGCTTCGAGCGCACCTTCTGGAAGTACCGCAACCACGCCAAGGCCTACCGTGCGGTCATGCTCGACGCCGGGCACATCTCGCAGGCGTTCTACAGCGCGGCCACCGCACAGGGCCTGGGCGCGTTCGTCACGGCGGCCATCAACGAGGCCGAGGCCGCGCGCGCGCTTGCCCTGCAGCCGATGGCGGAAGGCGCGCTGGCGGTATGCGGCTTCGGCTGGCGCGCGGCAACGATGCAGACCTCGGAGATGGACCCGGCGGGCCGTGTCTGGCCCGCCAGGATCACGCCGTAGCGTGGCTCAGGTCGCTTCGAAGTCGACCAGGACCGCGCCGTCCCCGACCTGGTCGCCGGCCTTCGCCCGGTAACCCTTCACTGTGCCGTCGGCCGGTGCCTGCAGGGTGTGCTCCATCTTCATCGCCTCGAGTACCACCAGCGGCGTGCCACGCTTGACCTGGGCACCGGCCTCGACCAGCGTGGCCACGATCCTGCCGGGCATCGGCGCCAGCAGGCTGCCTGCATCGGCCACCGCATGCTCCGACTCGCCGACCGGGTCGTGCAGGGTGAAGCGGTGCTGGCCATCGGCGCCGAACAGATACAGCTGGTCACCCTCGCGCAGCAGCTGCAGTGACCAGCGACGGCCGTCCAGCTGCACCGTCAGGTGCTGGCTGTCGAGGCAACCGAGCACCGACTGCGGGGCCGCATCATCACATTGCACACGCCAGCCATCGGCCTGTGCCCACACCTTCAGCACGTGCCGGCGCTCTCCCTGCTGCAGCGGCAGCACGCGGGGCGCGGGCGCACCCAGGCGCCAGCCATCCTGTGCGCGCCAAGGCGAATGGGGGTCGCGCGGGTCGCTGCCGGCGTCGGCCGTGCTGGCAACCGCGGCGACCGCGGCCAACTGCCACAGTGCATCGTCGCTGTCACCGATGGCGCTCAAGGCGGCCTGCTCGCGTTCGATCAGTGCGGTATCCAGCCGGGCGTGCGCGAATGAATCGGTGTGGACCAGCCGGCGCAGGAAACCGGCATTGGTGGTCACGCCCACCACCTGGCAGTCAGCCAGTGCCTGGCTCATGCGCCGCAATGCGCTGTCGCGGTCCACATCCCAGACGATCAGCTTGGCGATCATCGGGTCGTAATACGGCGTGATGGCGTCGCCTTCCTCCACGCCGGTATCCACGCGCACGTTGGCCGAGGCCGTCGGCAGGCGCAGTCGGCGCAGGGTACCGGTGGACGGCAGGAAGCCGCGGTCGGCATCTTCGGCGTACAGCCGTGCTTCGATCGCGTGGCCTTGGATGGCCAGCTGGTCCTGGCGCAGCGGCAGTGGCTGGCCGCAGGCCACGCGCAGCTGCCATTCCACCAGGTCGGTACCGGTGATGAACTCGGTGACCGGGTGCTCGACCTGCAGGCGGGTGTTCATTTCCATGAAGTAGAAATCACCGTCCGGGCCGGCGATGAACTCCACCGTGCCCGCGCCGACGTAGCCCACGGCGCGTGCAGCGTCGACCGCCGCCTGGCCCATCGCCGCGCGGCGCTCGGCACTCATGCCCGGTGCCGGGGCTTCTTCCAGTACCTTCTGGTGCCGGCGTTGCACCGAGCAGTCACGCTCGAACAGGTAGACCGCATCACCGTGGCTGTCGCCGAACACCTGGATCTCGATATGGCGCGGGCGCTCGACATACTTCTCGACCAGCACGTGGTCGTTGCCGAACGCCGAGGCGGCCTCGCGCTGGCAGCTGGCCAGCGCATCGATGAAGTCCTCGCTGCGTTCGACCTTGCGCATGCCCTTGCCGCCACCGCCGGCGCTGGCCTTGATCAGCACCGGATAGCCGATCGTATCGGCCTGCGCGCGCAGGAAGTCCGGCGCCTGCTGGTCACCGTGATAACCCGGCGTCAGCGGCACGCCGGCTTTGGCCATCAAGGCCTTGGCCGCGCTCTTGTCACCCATCGCGCGGATCGCGCTGGCCGGCGGCCCGATGAAGGTGATGCCGGCGGCGGCACAGGCATCGGCGAAGTCGGCGTTCTCGGACAGGAAGCCGTATCCGGGATGGATCGCCTGCGCGCCGCTCCGGCGTGCGGCGTCGAGTAGGGCCTCGCCGCGCAGATAGCTCTCGCGTGCGGCGGCCGGCCCGATGTGGATGGCCTCGTCGGCCAGGCGCACGTGGCGGGCGTTGCGGTCCGCATCGGAATACACGGCCACGGTGGCGATGCCGAGGCGGCGGCAGGTGGCGATGACGCGGCAGGCGATTTCGCCACGGTTGGCGATCAGGACTTTGGTGAACATGGCGACAGGCTCGGTCATGGCGCGGGTTACATGCGGAACACGCCGAAGCGCGTCTGCTGCGGGGCGGCGTTGAGGCTGGCCGACAGCGCCAGGGCCAACACCCGACGTGTATCGGCCGGATCGATCACGCCGTCGTCCCACAGGCGCGCGCTGGCGTAGTACGGGTGGCCCTGCTGCTCGAACTGCTCGCGGATCGGCGCCTTGAACGCGTCCTCTTCCGCGGCGGGCCATTGCCCGCCCTTGGCTTCGATGCCATCGCGACGCACCGTGGCCAGCACGCTGGCGGCCTGTTCGCCACCCATCACGCCGATGCGTGCGTTGGGCCACATCCACAGGAAATTCGGCGAATAGGCCCGCCCACACATGCCGTAGTTGCCGGCGCCGAAGGAGCCGCCGATCACCACGGTGAACTTGGGCACCTTCGCGCAGGCGACCGCCATCACCAGCTTGGCACCGTCCTTGGCGATACCGCCCTGTTCGTACTTGCGCCCGACCATGAAGCCGGTGATGTTCTGCAGGAACAGCAGCGGGATGCCGCGCTGGGTGCACAGCTCGATGAAGTGCGCGCCCTTCAGCGCGGACTCGGAGAACAGGATGCCGTTGTTGGCGATGATGCCGATCGGGTAGCCGTTCAGATGGGCGAAGCCGGTGACCAGGGTGGCGCCATAGCGCGGCTTGAACTCATCGAAGCGCGAGCCATCGACCAGGCGTGCGATCACCTCGCGCACGTCGTAGGGCTTGCGCGTATCGGCCGGGATCACGCCGTACAGTTCGTGCGCCGGCAGCAATGGTTCCTCCGGCGGCTGCATCGCCATCGCCGGTTCCGGCTTGCGCCAGTTCAGCTGGGCGATGATCGCGCGGACCCGTGCCAGCGCCTGCAGGTCGTTGTCGGCCATGTGGTCGGCCACGCCGGAAATGCGCGTGTGCACGTCCGCGCCGCCCAGTTCCTCGGCCGTTACCACTTCACCGGTGGCCGCCTTCACCAGCGGCGGGCCGCCGAGGAAGATGGTGCCCTGCTCGCGCACGATCACCGTTTCATCGCTCATCGCCGGCACGTAGGCCCCACCGGCGGTGCAGCTGCCCATGACGCAGGCGATCTGCGGGATGCCCTGCGCGGACAGGTTGGCCTGGTTGTAGAAGATGCGGCCGAAGTGGTCGCGGTCGGGGAACACCTCGTCCTGCAGCGGCAGGAAGGCGCCACCGGAGTCGACCAGATAGATGCACGGCAGGTGGTTCTGCTCGGCGATCTCCTGTGCACGCAGGTGCTTCTTCACCGTCATCGGGTAATAGGTGCCGCCCTTGACCGTGGCATCGTTGGCCACGATCACGCACTCCACGCCGCTGACCCGGCCGATACCGGCGACCACGCCGGCTGCCGGCACAGCGTCGTCATACATGCCATGAGCAGCCAGCGGCGCGATTTCCAGGAAGGCACTGCCGGCATCGAGCAGGGCGTCGATGCGGTCGCGTACCAGCAGCTTGCCGCGCGCGGTGTGCTTGGCGCGTGCCGCCTCGCTGCCGCCCAGGGCAGTGCGGGCGAGGGTGGCGTGCAGATCGTCGACCACGGCCTGCATCGCCGCGCGGTTGCTTTCAAACGTGTCGCTGCCCGGTTGCAGCTGGCTGTTCAGGACGGTCATGGGGTGGCCTTACAGGGTGCGCTGGAACAATTCACGGCCGATCAGCATGCGGCGGATCTCCGACGTGCCCGCACCGATCTCGTACAGCTTGGCGTCGCGCCACAGGCGGCCGGTCGGGTACTCGTTGATGTAGCCGTTGCCACCGAGGATCTGGATAGCCTGCCCGGTCAGCCAGGTGGCTTTCTCGGCGGCGTACAGGATCGCACCGGCCGCGTCCTGGCGGGTGGTACGGCCCTGGTCGCAGGCGCGCGCCACGGCGTACACGTAGGCGCGGCAGGCGCCCAGGCCCACGTACATGTCGGCGATCTTGGCCTGGATCAGCTGGAAGCTGCCGATCGCTTCGCCGAACTGGTGGCGTTCGTGCACGTACGGCATCACCACGTCCATGGCCGCAGCCATCAGCCCCAGCGGGCCGCCGGACAGCACCACGCGCTCGTAGTCCAGGCCGGACATCAGCACGCGCACGCCACCGCCGACGCTGCCGAGCACGTTCTCTTCGGGAATCTCGCAGTCCTGGAACACCAGTTCGCAGGTCGGCGAGGAGCGCATGCCCAGCTTGTCCAGCTTCTGCGCGGTGGAGAAACCCGGCATGCCCTTTTCAACCAGGAAGGCGGTGATGCCCCTGGCGCCGGCGTCCATGTCGGTTTTGGCATAGACCACCAGCACATCGGCGTCCGGGCCGTTGGTGATCCACATCTTGTTGCCGTTGAGGACATAGCGATCGCCACGCTTGTCGGCGCGCAGCTTCATCGATACCACGTCCGAACCGGCGCCGGGTTCGCTCATCGCCAGTGCGCCCACCTTGGCGCCGCTGCACAGGTCGGGCAGGAAGCGCTGCTTCTGCGCCTCGCTGCCGTTCTTGCGCAGCTGGTTCACGCACAGGTTGGAGTGCGCGCCATAGGACAGGCCGATGCCGCCGGAGGCGCGCGAGACCTCTTCCATCGCCACCACGTGGGCCAGGTAGCCCATGCCGGTACCGCCGTATTCTTCCTCGACGGTAAGGCCGAGCAGGCCCTGTTCGCCCAGTTTCGGCCACAGTGCCTGCGGGAACTGGTTGGTCGCATCGGCCTCGGCCGCCAGCGGCGCGATCTCGGCGGCGGCAAAATGGGCCACGCTCTGGCGCAGCAGGTCGATCTCTTCACCGAGATCGAAGTTCAGGGATGGCACGTGCATTACAGCGGCTCCACGGCGGCAAAGTGGGGGATGGACGCACCCAGGGCTTGCCGGCGATGGTTTCCAGGACCGCGCCGGCACGGGCGAGGCCCCAGCGTAACGGGGTTCGGGAAAGAAGTGAACACAAATTCAAAAATTGAAACCAGAATCAAAACATGGCCTACAAACGCTCTGCACTGATGGAAGAACGCCTGGCCGGGGCCCGCGAGCGGATCCTGCTGGCAACCCGTGAACGGGTCGCCACCGGCGGCTGGCGAAACGCCCCGGTGACCGCCGTGGCAACCCAGGCGGGGGTCTCCACCGGCCTGATCTACCGTCATTTCCCCTCCAAGGCCGACCTGTTCGTGGAGGTGCTCAACGCGGCGGTGGCCCATGAAGTGGCGATCATGGAACGCATCGCCAGCGGCCCGGAGGCCGCCAGCGAGCGCCTGCGGCTGGCCATCGCCGCCTTCGTGCGTCGCGCCCTGGCGGGTCCGGGGCTGGCCCACGCCTTCATCGTCGAACCGGTCGATCCGGACGTGGAAGCCGAGCGCATGCGCGGCCGCCGTGCCTTCGGCGATGTGTTCCTGCGCCTGGTGGAGGAAGGTGTGGCCGCCGGCGAACTGCCTGCGCAGGATGCGCATGTGGCGGCCGCGTGCCTGGTCGGGGCCTTCACCGAAGCGATGGTTGGCCCGACTGCGCCCAGCCGTGAAGCGCATCGCGACGAGGATGCGCTGGTCGACGCCATCTGCAGCTTCTGCCTGCGTGCCATCGGCGCACCGGTAAATCGGTAGCGCCGGGCCATGCCCGGTGGCTTGTGTTGCTGGGGTCAGGTCCCGTTTGCGGCGCAAAAGGGATCTGACCCCAGCCCCCGGCATGTTGCGCCGCACCAGCATTGACGCCTGTTGTCGCGCGCAGGGCGCGTTCTATACTCGGCCCATCACGCAGTCGCTCAGCCGTGGTCCAACGACTACCAGCCAGGGGTAACGAAGAGTGCGGAATTACGATCTGGAGTTCCTGAAACGCTTCTCCATGGTGATCGCGCTGTTGATGGCCATCACTCTGGGTCTGATCTTCCTTGCCGCCTTCCTGCACACCCGGATTCCGCCCGAGGTGTCGCCCACTGCGGCCAAACGCACCGAACAGCGCATCGCGCCGACCGGAGCGGTGTACGCCGGCAGTACCGGTGCAGCCGCGCAGGCGGCGGCCAAGGCGGCCGCGCTGGCCAAGGCCGCCTCGCAGGTGGCCTACGGCGGCACCACCGATGGCAAGGTCATCTTCGACAACCTGTGCACCGCCTGCCACACCACCGGGGTGGGCCAGGCGCCGACCCTGGACCGCGCGCACTGGGACCAGCGCATCACGCAGGGCAAGGACACGCTCTACAAGCACGCCATCGAGGGCTACACCGGCCCGGACGGCGGCATCATGCCTCCCAAGGGCGGCAACCCGGCGCTGACCGAGGAACAGATCCACGCCACCGTGGACTGGATGCTGGGCAACCTGAAGTAGGGCCTTTCCGCAGCGCCGGGCCTGCCCTCGGCAGCCTCTGCTCCACCTGCATGGGCGGCTGCCGGGCATGGGCCCGGCGCTGCGATCCCGTCGTCGACGGCCCCCGGGGCTTTGCCCACCTGGGCAGATCGCCGGGCTGCAGTCGGGCGTTCGTATTTCGGGGTTAGTCTGTGCCCCCATTCCGTGGAGTCTGCCCGTCGATGCGCCGCCGTTCCCTTGTTCTCGTCCTGTCCCTGCTGCTGCCGGCATCTGCCTTTGCCCAGGCCCAGCCGCAGGCCATGCCGGCCCCGGCGACGTCCACCCCACGCAACTCCACCGTTGTACTGGCCACCGCGCCGGCCGACTGGCGCGCGCTGGACGGCCAGCGTGTGCGCATCGCTGCGCCGCTGACCCTGGCCGGCACCGACGCTCTGGAACGCTCCGGCCAGCTGACGGTCGCCTTCGGCGGTCGCCTGTGGCAGCCGACCGAAGTGGCCGCGCCAGGCACCGCCGGCATCGAACAGGTGATGGCTGACAACCTGCGCCGCCGCCTGGTCCTGGACGATGGCAGCGACGTGCGTGATCCGGGCAGCGTGGCCTACCTGCCGGGCAACCCGGTGCTGCGCACCGGCATGCTGCTGCGCAATGTGGAAGGCACTGTCCGCGTGGACGCGCAGGGCCGCCCCCAGCTGCGGGTCGAAGGCACGCTGAGCCTGCCCGCACTGCAGCGGCCGGCGGTGCCGGAGGTGCCTGGCAGCCTGCGTATCGCGGCGTTCAACCTGGAAAACTACTTCAATGGCGACGGCCAGGGCGGCGGCTTCCCGACGTTGCGCGGTGCCCGCACGCTCGAGGAGCACAAGGCCCAGGTAGCCAAGCTGGTCGCCACCATCAATGCACTCGATACCCACATCGCCGCCCTGATGGAGCTGGAGAACGATGGCTACGGACCGCAGTCGGCCATTGCCGAGCTGCTGGCCGCGCTCAATGACCGGCCGCACGCCGGACCGGACGACGCATGGGTGGCGGTCGATCCGGGCGAAGGCCCCGGCACCAATCCCATCCGCGTCGGCATCATCTACAAGCGCGGTGCGTTCAAGACATTGGGCCCGCCGTTGACCAAGCTTGATGGCCCGTTTGCCGAGCACAGCCGCGCACCGCTGGCGCAGGCTTTCCAGGGCAAGGGCGCGCCGTTCATGGTGGTCGCCAACCACTTCAAGTCCAAGGGTTGCCGCGACGCCAGCGGTGCCGACGCCGACCGCAACGATGGCCAGGGCTGCTGGAATGCGACGCGCGTCGAATCGGCCCGCCAGCTCAACCAGTGGGTGCAGGCCGAAGCCGCGCGCCTGAAGGTGAAGGATGTGGTGATGCTGGGCGATTTCAACGCCTATGCGATGGAGGATCCGATCCGCACGCTGCACACGCTGGGCTGGCAGGACGCCTTCAAGGTGGCCAAGGTCGAACATCCCTACAGCTACGTCTACAACGGCTACAGCGGCCGCCTCGACCACGCCCTGCTGAGTCCGTCCATGGCACGCCGCCTGGCGGGCGCCGCCGAATGGCACAGCAATGCCGACGAGCAGGACGCCAGCGGCTACCAGGGGCGCAATGTGCCCGGCCCATGGCGCAGTTCCGACCACGACCCGCTGCTGCTGGGCTTCGACAAGTAATGCCCAACGCCGGGGTGGGGGGCCCAACCAAACCAAAGAGGTGCCCACCCCCCCCCCCAACAACACCCCCCCCAGAAAAAACCAAACCCCCACCACA